>JAFGAV010000113.1 GCA_016933515.1 Candidatus Aminicenantota bacterium | reverse complement strand
GCCGTCCTTTACTATGTTTTGGGCTTGGCCATGGTTTTCGGCGTGGGCTTCGTGATCAACGCCCTGGCGCCCAATTTCGGCTCCAAGCAAAGTCTTGAAAACGCCATGGCCCTGTCGGTCTACAGCATGACCCCGGCTTGGATCGCCGGCATTCTGTGGCTGATTCCGGCCTGGTACGTCATGACCTGGCTCGTCTGGCTGGCGTCTCTTTACGGGCTGTACATCCTTTATCTCGGCTTCTGCGCGCCGATGATGGACACGCCCAAGGAGAAACAGCTGAGCTATTTCGTCATCAGCCTTATCGTGGCCATCGTGGGATTGGCTCTCATCCAGATCATTGTCCGGTCGATATTCATCCCCCGGATCGCCAGATTCATCATTCCTTGACGGGGAGCCGAGGTCCCCTGCGGGCCGCGGCGGCCAGAGAGAAGAGATTTGTCCGCCTGGAAACGTGAAATAAATGGAGGGTGTCCATGTCCAAACACAATTTCCCGGCCTTAAGAACGGTGGCGACGGTTTTTAAAATCTTGGCTTGGATCGTAGCCGCCGCGTCTGTCGTCGCTTTTGTTTTCTTGCTCGTCGGAGGCGGCGGCTACGGCGTGGGGATCGGGGGCAACAGGATCGCGATGGCTTTCGCCGTCCTTTTGGGAGGCGCGATCTATACCCTCATGCTCTTTGCCGTAGCGGAGGGAATTCTCGTTCTCCTGGCCATCGAGGAAAACACGCGCAAAGCCGCGGAAAAGTAAGCTCCCCCTTCGATTCTTCAAAGGGGAAGAGCCGCCGGCGGCCGGGTCTGTGCATCGGAATTCAAGTGTCCCGGTCATGGTGAGAAAGACCGCCTAAGCGCCGGGGGACCAAAAGGCAGGGGCGAGGCCCGTTTTCTCTAGGCGATCTCCTCCAAAATTTTGTCGAACGCTTCCTGAGGATCGGCGGCCCGGATGACGGGCCGGCCGATGACCAGGAAATCGGCGCCCGCGCGGATCGCCTCGGCCGGGGTCATGATGCGCTTCTGGTCGTCGGAGGCGGCCCAGGCGGGCCGGATGCCGGGCGTGACGATGAGAGCGTCTTTCCCCGTTTCCCGGCGCACGGCCTTGATCTCCCGGGCCGAGGAGACGATGCCGTCGAGTCCGGCCTGACAGGCCAGACGGGCCAGCCGCAGGACGTGCGCCTGGGCGTTCCCGCTGAGGCCGAGCTCGCCGAGGTCGTCGTCCCCGAGGCTGGTCAGGACGGTGACTCCCAAGAGGAGCGGGCGGGGAATTCTTTCCTTGGCGGAAACTTGGGCGGCCGCCTCGGCGGCCCGAGCCATCATTTCCCTCCCGCCCGAAGCGTGAAGCGTCATCATCCTCACGCCGAGCCCGGCGCCCGCTCTTACGGCTTGGGCCACGGTGTTGGGGATGTCGTGCAGCTTGAGATCCAGAAACACCTTCTTGCCCGAAGCGCCGATCTCCCTGAGGAGGCCCGGACCTTCGGCGGTGAAAAGCTCGAGGCCGACCTTGAAGATCGAGGCGCCGGGAAGGCGCTCGATCAGGCCGAGGGCGTCTTGCCGATTCTTGACGTCCAGGGCGACGATCAGACGCTCGGAAGGACTCGGCGGCAGGGTCATGACATCTCTCCTCACTCCGGAATCATCGGCGCCGGGAAAGCGTCTCGGCGGCGGCCGCTTTCATCGGACATCGATCGTGCCGCAGATTTCGCTGAGCCGCTGCAGGCTGTGGCGCCGGCAGTACTCCTCCAGCCCGTCGATGATGTCGAGCGCCGCCCGCGGGTCGACGAGGCCCGCCGTCCCGACCTGGACCGCCCGGGCGCCGGCGATCAGGAATTCAAGAGCGTCCGACGCTGTGGCGATACCTCCCAGCCCGATGACGGGGATCCGGACCCGCGAGGCGGTCTGATGGACCATCCGCAGGGCGATGGGGCGGATGGCCGGGCCGCTCAGCCCGCCGTAGACGTTGGCCACTTTCGGCCGGCGCGTTTCGACGTCGACGGCCATGGCCAGGAACGTGTTGACCAGGGACACCGCATCCGTGCCGGCCTCCTCGGCTGCGGCGGCGACGGCCGCCACGTCGGTGACGTTGGGCGAGAGCTTGGTGATGACCGGCCGGCGCGAGCGCTTCTTGACTGCGGCGACGACCTTGCGGGTCGCGGCGGGGCTCTGAGCCGGGCAGGCGCCGCCGGCCTTGACGTTGGGGCAGGAGATGTTGAGCTCGTAGGCGGCGATGCCCTCGTGCCCGTCCAGATATTCGACGACGCGGACATACTCCTCCGTATCCGCGCCGCAGACATTGACGATGACCGCCGTCTTATAGCCGCGCAGGCGGGGGAGGGTTTTTTCGCAGAAAGAGGCGACGCCGACGCCCTGGAGTCCGACGGCGTTGATGAGGCCCGAAGGGGTTTCCGCCAGTCGGGGAGGGGGATTGCCGGGCCGGGGATCGAAATGCAGGCCTTTGACCACGAATCCGCCCAGACGGCCGGGATCGAGGAACGGCTCGAATTCCGGGCCGTAGCCGAATGTGCCCGAAGCGGCCAGGACGGGATTCTTGAGGCGCAGGAATCCCAGGTCGACGGAGAGATCGACGGCCGAGCGGACGGTCATCCCTTCACCGTCCAGACGACGTCGCCGCCCGAGAAGACGGGGCCGTCCTCGCATATTTTGACCCAGCTCTCGGCTCCGTTCTTCCGGATGCGGCGGACGCATCCCCAGCAGGCGCCGAATCCGCAGCCCATCCGGGCTTCGAGCGAAAGCTCGCACGGCAGGCCGGCCGCCGCGGCGATGCGGTTTACGGTCTCGAGCATGGGCTCGGGGCCGCAGGCGTAGACGGCCGAGGCGGGCGACTTTTGGATTTCCTTGTCGAGGAGATCGGTCACGAGCCCGGAAAATCCGAACGATCCGTCGTCCGTCGCGCAGACCAAGTCCCCGCCCTCGGCTTTCAACCTGTCTTTGAGGGGGATGTCGGTCCGGCTCCGACCTCCGTAAAGGATCTTGACCGTCCGGCCGTTTTTCCTCATCTCGGCCGCAAGGAATGCGAGGGGGGCGATGCCCCGTCCCCCGCCCACGACCAGCGCCGGCGCTCCCGAATGCGCTTCGCCTTCTTCGCCGAGACCGAGGTTGAATCCCTTTCCCAGGGGGCCGATGAGGTCCAGCGTCTCTCCTGGGTTTTTCCCGGCCAGGAGATTCGTGCCCTCGCCTTCGATTTTGAAGAATATGCCGAGCGAACCGTCGCTGCGGCTGTGAACGCCGAACGGCCGCCGCAGCAAGGGCCGGGAGCCGTAAGCGACCCTGATCATGAGAAATTGCCCCGGCACCGCTTCCCGGGCGATGTCGGGCGATTCCAGGATGAGAAGATGGTAGCCGCCCCAGCGTTCTTTGTTCGTTATCTTGGCGGTCGGGTCGAGGCGCATTTGGAGAAGTCCCGTTCCGCCTGAATACATAGCAGAATCCGGCCCAAGGCGCAAGACGACGGCTTCAGGAGGGCTGAGATTTATGCTAAAATAAACCGGTTGCAATTCTTCGTCGGTTTCGGAGGACTCATCCATGGATATTTCCCGCCGCGGAAAGACCATTCAGGCTTCCCCCATCCGCAAATTCAAACCGCTGGCCGACGCCGCCGTCGCCCGGGGCTTGCGGGTTTTGTTCATCAACATCGGGGATCCGGACATTCCCACGCCGAGGCCCATTCTGGACGCCGTCCACGAATTCGATCAAGAAATCCTGAGTTACGGGCCGGCCCAGGGATTCCTCGAGCTCCGGCAGGCCGTGGCCGCTTATTTCGGCTCTTACAAGATCCCCCTGACCGAGGACAACATCATCATCACCACCGGCGGATCGGAAGCCGTCTTTTTCGCCTTTTGCGCCGTGGCCGATCCGGGCGACGAAGTCATCATCCCCGAGCCTTTCTACACCAACTACAACGGGTTCGCTTCCCTCGCCGACATCAAAATCGTTCCCCTGACGCTCAAAGCCGACGACGGTTTCCGCCTGCCGCCGACCGCGGAATTCGAGGCGCGGATCACGCCGCGCACCCGGGCCGTCGTGCTGTGCTCGCCCAACAATCCCACGGGCACGGTCTATACGCCCGAGGAGCTCGATCGGGTCGGAGCGTTGGTCAAGAAACACAATCTCTTTCTGATCGGCGACGAAGTGTACAAAGAATTCACCTACGAAGGCCTCGTCCACAAAAGCATCCTCGAGCTTTCCGGGCTGGAAGACAATGTCATCGTCACCGACTCGGTCTCCAAGAGATTCTCCTCCTGCGGGGCGCGCATCGGCGCGTTCGTCACCCGCAACGAGCGGGTGCTCGAAGCCGCCCTGCGTTTCGCGCAGGCCCGGCTCTGTCCGCCGTCGATCGAACAAAAGGCGGCGCTGGCCGCCTACCGCATGGGCATCGATTTCTTCAAGCCCATCCGCGAGGAGTACGAGAGGCGCCGGAACGTCCTGTTCGAGGGCGTCTCCTCCATCCCCGGGACCCTGGTGCTCAAACCCCAGGGCGCGTTCTATATGGTCGTCCGGCTGCCCATCAAGGACGCCGATCATTTCGTCGCCTGGATGCTGACCGAGTTCGAGCTCGACGGGCAGACGGTCATGGTCGCTCCCGGGCCGGGATTTTATTCCACGCCCGGCCGGGGGCTCGATGAGGTCCGGATGGCCTACGTCCTCAACGAGAAGGACCTGCGCGAGGCCGTGCGCGTCCTCCGGGCCGGCCTGGAAAAATACCGAAAGCTTTTTCCCTGACGGGCGACGGACAGACCTTCTTGCCTTGTCGGGGACAATGAAAGTCGGCGTGGCCGGGCGGGTCCCTCCTTTTTGGCCGAAAGGCGCAAAGTTTCGAAGGAGCCGGCGGGTGCGATTGTAAGAAAAATGAAGCGAGGCCTTTTATGACCGGAAACGACGCAAAAGGATCCTGGAGAAGGATCATTCTCCGGGCCGTTCTCCTAACCTGCGTCTCTGCGGCCGTCGGCCTGGCGGTCAATGTCGGCCATGTCGTGAAGTATTTCCGGGGGGAATACCGGCTGGTTTTCGCCGAAGCGGCGGCCTCCGAGGATCCTCCCCTCATCACCCTGCCCGAAGCCGCGGATTTGTTCGCCGTCGGCCGGGCCGTGTTCATCGACGCCCGCACTCCGGAAGAATACGAGGCCGGCCACATCGCCGGGGCGAAGAACGTTCCCCTCTACGACCCCGGGTCGGACATGATCTGGGAGAGCCTGGCCGTTTCCCAGGAGGCGGATGTCGTCGTTTATTGCTCGGGCGATCTCTGCCAGGACAGCCTGATCCTGGCCCGCCGCATATCCCGGTTGGGCTGGCGGAACCTCAGGGTCTATGTCGGGGGCTGGGCCGAATGGAACGCGGCCGGGCTTCCCGTGGAGTGGGGACGATGAATTTTATCAGCCGGTTCATCCCGCTGTTCCGGATCGTCGTCGGCGGGGTGTTCCTCTGGGCGGGAGTGATCAAAGTGCTCGACCCTATGGCCTTCGCCCGGAGCATCGAGGCCTACCGTGTGTTCCCGCGTCCGGCGGCTTTTTTCCTGGCTCTGGCCCTGCCGTATGTCGAAACGGCCTGCGGAGTTCTCCTCATTCTGGGCCTGTTCCGCAGACCGGCCGCGTTGTCCGCCTCCCTTTTTCTGACGGGATTCATCGTTCTCGTGGCGGCCACGATCATCAGCGGCCTGGACGTCTCATGCGGCTGCTTCGGAAGTTTCAGCGGCAAGGCCGACGCCCTCCTTCTCATTCAGGATTTTGTTCTCCTCGGAATGTCGGTGATGATTCTGCTCGGCTTCCGAGACCGCCTCTCCCTGGACGAAGTTCTCGCCCGGCGGCGGCAACGCCCTCCGGCCTGAGTGTTCCGGACAGGCCATTTTTACCGAAATCCGCAGCGTGGACGGCGGAGGCCGCTCCGGCGCTCGAAGCGCCGCGCCGCCTCGCCCCGGAAGCGCTAATATAATTGGAAAGTGTAGACGCAACCCCGTATAGTATAATCAAAAGAAAAAAGGAGACGGCTATGAAAAAATTGGGTTTTTGTCTCTGCCTTATCGTATTCTGCGCCGCCCTCTCCTGGGGAACGGTCGGCGATGTGCTCAAGGTCATCAAGACGCCGGGGCCGCGCCCGACCGGCCTGGCTTTCGACGGACAGCATCTCTGGCTGGCGGAGGATTTTACGGACAAGATTTACAAGATCGACCCCGAGACCGGCGAGACGCTCCGGAGCTTCGACGCTCCGGGCCATCACCCCGAAGGATTGGCCTGGGACGGCCGTCATCTCTGGCACGTCGATTCGGGGGAGAGGCTGATGTACAAGCTCGATCCCGAGACGGGGAAAGCCCTTTCCGTCCTCGAATCGAACAGCCCCAGCCCCCGCGACCTGGCTTTCGACGGCGAATACGTCTGGATCGCCGATTTCCGGAGCGACATCCTGATCAAGGTCTCGACCGTGGACGGGATGATGGTCCAGACCGTCGGCGCGCCCTCCGGCGAGCCCACGGGCCTGACCTTCGACGGAAAATACCTTTGGGTCGCCGACAGGGGCGCAGACCGCGTCTACCTCCTCAATCCCGCGGACGGCCTCTATCTCTCCTCGCTTCGCTCTTACGGCCCGTTTCCTTCCGGGATGGCTTGGGGAGGCGACGCCCTGTGGTGCGTCGATTACGAAAACGACGAAATCTACAAGATTCGGGTCTTTGATTCCAACATCCTGACCAAGTGGGACAAAAAGACACTGGCGCTCGATTTCGTCAAGGAATTCCGCAACTACGGCCCGGGGACGGTCACGAGCTTGGATGTCTATCTGCCCCTTCCCGAGGACCGGGACAACCAGAAGCTTCTCGGCCCTGTCGCGTTCGGCGACGAGCCGGCCGAGATCATCGAGGATGCCTGGGGACAGAAGATCGCCCATTTCGCCTACCGGGACCTCAAGGGATGCGCGGTCGTCCGTCCGGCCTGGAGAGCGGAGGCCGAAATCTGTGCGGTCGAATATTTCCTTTACCCCGACCGGATCGGCGCCCTGGACGACATCCCGGCGGACATCAGACGGAAGTACACTCAAGACGGCGACAAGTACCGGCTGAGCGATCCCTTTATCCGGGAACTCGCCCGGAAGATCGCCGGGCAGGAGAAGAATCCGTACTGGATCGTGCGGCGGATCTATGAATACCTGGCCGACAACCTGAGCTACAATCTCAAGCCCGTGGGCGGCTGGAATCCCGCCCCGACCGTTCTTCGTCGGGGGACGGCCTCGTGCTCCGAATACTCCTACGCCATGATCGCTCTCTGCCGTTCCCTGGGCGTTCCCATCCGCTACGTCGGGGCCGTGAGCCTCCGGGGCGACGACGCCAGCGTCGACGACGTCTTTCACCGCTGGACGGAAGTTTATCTGCCGCCCTACGGCTGGCTGCCGTTCGACGTCAACAAGGGCGACCGGGGCGAGGGCGCTCCCGCCGGGGACAAGGCCCTGGGCATCGGGAATGTCGCCGCCCGTTACATCATCACCACCGAGAACGGCGGCGGGGACGAATACCTATGGTTCGGCTACAACTACGGCGTCCGCTGGACGTCCGAAGGCCGGTGCCGCGTCCAGGAGGAAAGCTTCGGGTACTGGTCGCCCCTGGACGGGAAAAAATATCACGCGCCCCTGAAATAGCCCGCGGCGCGGTTCCTGAACGAGCGGGGAAGGAAGAGGAAAAAACCCTCTCGATTTGAACGGAAAAACGATAGAGGAGAGGCGATGCCGCTCTTTTATCAGGCGGAAAGAACGGCGTGGGCCGCGGCCAGCTTCTCGGGGATGGGCAAACCCAGAGGGCAATGCGCCACGCACGTCCCGCAGGCCCGGCAGGCGTCGGCCCGGCGTTCGAGCCCGGCATAGAGCGCTCGGGCTTTCTGCCAATCCCCGTCGTCCAAAGCGTAGCGCTCGAAGCGCAGGATCTCGGCGATGGGCACGCGTTGGGGACAATGGGGCTGGCAGGCGGTGCACAGGCGGCAGGCCGTCCTGTCGGCCCGGGCGGTCATCAACGCGACGGCGGTTGCGTCCGCGCTCCTCAGCGGTTTTCCGGCGCCCGAGAACGTCTCGACGAATTCGTCCAGGCTGCGGACGCGGATGACGACGGCG
Source organism: Candidatus Aminicenantota bacterium (assembly GCA_016933515.1). Taxonomy (GTDB): domain Bacteria; phylum Acidobacteriota; class Aminicenantia; order Aminicenantales; family JAFGAV01; genus JAFGAV01. The sequence goes on along the minus strand of JAFGAV010000113.1, from coordinate 76,771 downwards.
TCGAGTTCCGTGGCCGTGGTCAGCCAGCGGACGAGCGCGTTGTGGGGAGCCGCGCCCTCGGGCAGCGCGGCCATGAAATCCCCGTCCTGCTTCATCCGGCCCAGGCCCCGGGCGGTTTTCATGGCGATCGTCCCGAAATTCTTCCTGCGGGCCAAGCTCAGAAAGTCGTTGATGTCCTTGTCCGGACCGTAGGAATAGATGATCTGGGCGTGCTCGTAGAGACCGTCCTCGACGACCGCGGTCAGGATCTCGGCGGCGCTCTCGCCGCCCGGCACCCGGGCGTTCCCGGCGTAGCCGTGCTGGGATAGGCAGAGATGCTTGACCAGGCCTTCCTTTTTCAACCGTTCGAAAGCCCGGACGAAGCCGCGTTCGGCTTTGACCTCGGCCCGGTTGTGGTATCCGTAGTGCAGCTGCATGTCGTCGAAATAACGGAGGCCGGTGCGCGCGATCATCTCCTTGACGAAATCGTAATGCGCCTGCTCGTCGATCCGGCCGACTTCATGGTTTCCACCGACGCGGTCCACGGTCACCTGACAGTAATGCGCCTCCCGGTTTTTCAGGACGGCTTCCGGAGCCCCGTTCCGCGCCCAACGGTTGGCCTTGTGCCAGAAGTTGACGCCGCACAGGATGGCCGCTTCGGCCGGCGCCGGGGCCAGGTCTCCGGCGCCGATGAGAACGCTCACCTCGCGTCCGCTCGGGCCCAGCTTGCGGCGCGGCAGCCGCCCGACCTTCCGCGCGGCTTCGCCGACCGGATCCGCTTCGGCGAACGCCGACTGTCCGGCCAGGCCGCCGGCCAGACCCGCCGCTGCGGCCGCGGCGGACCTCCTGAGGAATTCCCGCCGGTTGAAGCGTCGCGGATCGTTCATCGCCGGATTCTCCTTTCTTTTTTGCCGGCGGAAGCCGGAGGTTTTCTCCCTCAGGATGGAGGGAAAAGGGGACGAGGACCCGTTCCCTCAGCGGAACATGTTCTTCAAAACGACGAAGACGTTTTCCTTGCGCTCCCGCAGGCGGCGGAAAAAGTAGGGAAACCAATGCGTGCCGAAGGGCACGTAGGCGCGGACGCGCCAGCCGTCGGCGGCGAGCTTCTGCTGGGTCTTGTTCCGCAGGCCGTAGAGGAGCTGGAATTCGAAGGCGTCGCGGGGAATCTTGTTCTCCTCGACGTATGCCTTGGTCCATTCGATGATTTTGCCGTCGTGGGAGCCGATTGCGGGATAGTCGCTTTCCCGAAGAAGCGTTTCCGTCAGCTTGATGAAGTTTTCGCGGATGTCCTTCATCTTCTTGATGGCCACCTTGGCCGGCTCCTTGTAGGCGCCCTTGCAAAGCCGGATCTTGCCCTTGGCCTTGATGATGTCGTCCACATCCTTCGCCGTGCGGTGGAGGTAGGCCTGGACGGCGATGCCGACGTTGTCGAACTCTTTCCTCAAGCGGTAGAAGATGTCCAGGGTCTTCTGGGTCACATCCGAGCCTTCCATGTCGATGCGGACGAAACGGCCGCTCTCCTTGGCCTTGGAGACGATCCTGACCATGTTTCGGTAGCAGTATTCCTCTTCGATGTCCAGCCCCATTTGGGTCAGTTTCAGGGAGACGTGACAGTCTTCCTTGTTCTCTTTCAGAATGTCCAAGAGATCGAGGTAATCCTGGACGGCCTTGTCCGCCTGGGCGCGGTCCGTGACGCTCTCGCCCAGGATGTCGAGAGTGACCATAATGCCTTTGTCCTTGAGCTTGCGAACCTGTTTGAGCGCTTCTTCGGCCGTCTCGCCGGCGACGAAGCTCCCGGCCATTCGGGTGAAAAGTTTCATGGGACGGTCTCCTTGGGAGGCATGGGATTTGCCATGAGCGTCTATCATAGTGATTTTCGTCCGCCGATTTCAAGCTTTTTTCCGTCGCTTCCCGCATCTCCGCTCCGCCCGCGGACGGCCGTCCTCTTTCACGGGCAGAGCCTTCCGAGCGACCTCATCCCGGACCCGCAATCTCCGCCTCCCCCCGCTCGTTCCCAGCAACGCGTTCCTGCCGGTCCGCCTCCTCGATGGGGATGTCTTCGCCGGGCGCTCACGGCGGCGAGGACTTCCGGGCTCTATGACGCATTGTGTGGTGGATTCCAGTCTGAGGGCCAATGCTCACGCTGAAGGACCGCACAAAACGTCATGGAGCCGGACTTCCGTTTACCTCGGACCGGTTTTCTGGTATGGTAGGGGTCCTTTGCCGACATGCCGAACATCCTGTCCTTCCTCCTTCCTCTCGGACGACAAAGGCTGAGCTATGTCTACAGCCCCGAGTACTGGATGTGGCCCACGGCCAAGCATGTCTTTCCGGTGAAAAAATACCGCATGGTCTACGAGAGGCTGGCCTCCCGCGGCGCCCGGCGGGAGGATTTTTTGAAGCCGCGTCCGGCGACGGAAAAAGATCTCCTCTTGGTCCATACGCCCAAATACCTCCGCAAGCTCAAGACGGGAGGCCTGTCCCACGCCGAGGCGACGGCTCTCGAGCTTCCCTTTTCTCCGGACCTTGTCCGTTTCGCCTTCTTGAGCGTCGGCGGCACGGTCATCGCCGCCGAGCAGGCCCTGCGGTGCGGCCTGGCCGTTCATTTGGGCGGCGGTTTCCACCACGCCTTCCCCGACCACGGCGAGGGATTCTGCCTGCTCAACGACGTGGCCGTGTCCTGCCTCAAGCTCAAGGTCGAGAGGAAAATTCAAAAAGCCATGATCGTCGACTGCGATCTCCATCAGGGGAACGGCACGGCTTCAATCTTTTCCCGCCAGGGATTCGTGTTCACGTTCTCCATTCATCAGATGGACGTCTACCCGGCCGAGAAGCCGCCGAGCACCGTGGATGTCGGCCTGTGGTCCGGAGACGGGGACGAGGAATATTTGTCGGCCATGAACGCCTATTTTCCGCGTTTGTACCGGGAATTCGCGCCCGACATCGTTTTCTACCTGGCCGGCGCCGATCCCTTTGTGGGCGACCAGCTGGGCGGCTTGAAGGTGACCCGGGAGGGGCTGCGCGAGAGAGACAGGATCGTGATTGAAAACGCCCGGCGCCTCGGCATCCCTTTGACTGTGGTTCTGGCCGGCGGCTATGCGGCCGACGTGGAGGACGTGGTCGCCATCCACCTCAATACGATCTCCGTCGCCCAGAAGACCCTGCGCCGGTTCAGGATTTTACCGTCTCGGCCGCCAGCCAGTCATTCCTGAAGAAAGACGTGGGCGAAGACTTTGGAATCGCCCATCAAGTTGTCGATGACGCAATATTCGTTGGGCTGGTGGAGGGTGTCGTCGAGCTTCGACCAACAAGCGGCCTCGAAGCCGGCCCGGCGGAACAGTGCCGCCACCGTTCCGCCTCCGATTCCCTGGGCCCGGCCCGTGACGCCGTAGACCGCCTTGACCGCCTTCTTGAGAGCCTGCACCACGGGCGCCCGGACGCTCGTCGGCGGGGCGGCAGGGGCGTTTTGCACTTCCTCGATTTGGATTTTGACTTCGAATGTCTTCTCCACACGCCGCGTCAGGCGCCGGACCGCTTTCAGGACGTCCTCCACGTCGGTGGCGGGCAGGATGCGGCTGTCCATGTAGAACACGTCATCGCCGGGAATGGTGTTGATGTTGGGGACGTTGGCTTCTTTCTTGGTCGGTTCGAACGTTGATGTGGGCGGGTCGAAGATCCTGTTCGACTCGGGGAAAAGCCGGTAGAGCTTCCCCAGGTCGACGACGAGAGAGCTCGCCGCCCGGAAGCTGTTGTTGCCCTTTTCGGGGGTCGAGCCGTGGGTCTGCTTGCCCTGCGTCTTGAACTTCAGCCACAGAATGCTCTTCTCGGCCACTTCGATCATCGAACCGTCCGGGCTTCCGGCGTCCGGGACGAGGATGAGGTCGTTTTTCCTGAACGGATTGGAATGGGCGAGAACATAGCCGATGCCTTTTTCGCTGCCCGTCTCCTCGTCGGCCACCAGGGCGACGGCGATGTCGTTCGGGGGAATGAGACCTTCCTCGGACAGGGCCTTGACGGCGAACAGGGAGGCCACCATGTCCTGCTGGTTGTCCTCGGTTCCTCGGCCGTAGATCCGTCCTTCCTCGATCCAGGCTTTGAACGGATCTCCCCGCCACAGCGCCAGGTCGCCGGGAGGAACGACGTCCATGTGGGTCATGACCCACACCGTGCGGGCGGCGCTGCGGCCCTTGAACCAGGCCAGGATGTTCGGCCGAAAGCCGGACGGCGCGTCGGGGTCCGGCGCCTTGACCAGGGAGATGTCCTGGAACCCGATCGTTTTCAGCAGCCCCAGGAGGTATTCCGCTTTTCGGGCCTCCCCCTCGCCTCCGGACGAGGGGGCGACGGCCGGGTGGGAGCAGAGCCGGACCTGGGCTTCGATCATTTCGTCCCGATAGGAGTCAATGCGTTTGGAGATTTTTTCGAATGCGTCCATGGGAATCCTCAAACCCGTCGATTGGAAATCATCTTAACAGACTCCGCAGGCGCAGGCAAGACGGGCCGTCGGACCGCGGGCTTCCTGACGTTTTGGGTGGTCCTTCAGCGTGAGCATTGGGCCTCAGACTGGAATTCACCACACAATGCGTTATAGAGCCCGGACCGCGTTGACTTTTCAAGGGGTTGCGCATACATTTGGGGTCCATGCGCATCGGCTTCGACCTCCGGCCGTTTCTCAAGGAAGAGACGGGCGTCGGCGTTTACTTCAGAAACCTTCTCCGCGAGCTGGCCGCCGTCGACCGGGAAAACGAGTATTTTCTGTTTTCCTCGTCGTGGAAGGACCGTTTTCCCCGGAGCAAGCTTCCCGGATTCGCCAGGCAGCGCTTTCGGGACGTCCGGCTGCCCGTGCGCCTGGTGAATGCCCTCTGGTACAGGTTCGGAAGGCCGACGCTCGATTCCTTTTTCGGAACGCGGTTGGACGTGACGCATTCTCCGGTGCCGCTCTTTCTTCCCACACGGGGACGGAAGATCGTGACCGTCTGCGACCTTTTTTTCCTCGAGCACCCCGAGCTTGCCGACGCGGAAGCGCGACGGGAGTTTTCCCGACGGGCCGCCGCGGCGGTAGCCCGGGCCGACGGTGTGATCACGATTTCCGAGTATTCCCGCCGGGTGATTCTGGAGCGGTTGGGCGCGGACGAAACCGCCGTCCGCGCCGTTCCGCTCGGGGTCGACCCGGGATTTTTCGAGCCGCCGTCCCCGGAGGACCTGGAAGGACTGCGGCGCCGATACGCCCTCCCGGAGACGTTCGTCCTGTTCGTCGGCGCTTTTGAGCCGAGGAAAAACCTGCCGCGGCTCGTGGAGAGCTGGCCGGGCGTCCTCAACCGTCGGCCGGAGGCCGTCCTGGTCCTCGCCGGGCGCGCGGGCGGAGATTTCGACAACGTCAAGGCCGCGGTGAGGCGCCTCGGACTCGAGACGTCGGTCCTCATGCCGGGCTACGTCCCGCAGATGGAGTTGAAGGGCTTCTATCGCCTGGCGACCGCTTTTGTTCTTCCCTCCCTGTGCGAGGGCTTCGGGCTTCCGCTTCTGGAGGCCATGGCCGCCGGGCTTCCCGCAGCCGTCTCTTCGGTTTCGGCCCTGCCCGAAGTCGCCGGCGATGCGGCGCTCCTTTTCGACCCCCAGGACGCCGCGTCCCTCACCGATGCCGTCCTCCGGCTTCTCGAGGACGACTCCCTGAGACGCGACCTCTCCAGCAGGGGCGCGCAACGGGCCCGCCGCTTCCGGTGGGCGGAAACCGCCCGGCAAACCCTGGAATTCTACAGGAGCGTGGTCTGAGATATGCCGGCGAGGGTGCTTTTCGTATCCCATACCGCCGAGCTCAACGGCGCCGAGCGCATGCTGCTCGATCTTCTGCGGTCTCTGGATCGGCGTGTTTTCCGGCCTCTCCTTGTCGTCCCGCGAAGCGGTCCTCTCCGCAAGGAAGCCGAGGCCTTGAACATTCCCTCGGTTGTCGTCCCCATGAAATGGTGGCTTTCGGCTCCCGGAACCGCTTGGAGGCAGCCGCCGGCCTGGCTGTGGAACATCCGGTCCGTTTTCCGGCTGCGGCGCCTGATCCGAAGGCGCGGCATCGATCTCGTGTGCTCGAATTCGGCGGCCGCCGTGGGCGGCGCGTTGGCGGCGCGGCTCGCCGGACGGCCCCACGTCTGGATCATTCATGAGATCCTTTCGGGTCCGCGCCCTCTGCTCCGCTTCTTTCTGGGCAACCGGCTTTTCGTCCGGGTTATCCGCCGCCTGTCGCGGAGAGTCGTAGTCAATTCCCTGGCCACCGGCGCGGCGTTCAGACCGGCGCCGGGGGTTGATGTCGTTCACAACGGAATTCTCATTCCCCGCACGAAGCCCGCGCCCGATCCCGCCTTGAGGAAAAAACTTGGGCTGCGCGTCCCGGACAGGGTCGTAGGCGTGGTCGGCAGGCTCGCTCCGGCGAAAGGGCAGGCTGAAATGGTCGAGGCCCTGGCCCTGGTCCGCGGGAGGGTAAAGGGATTGAAAGTGTTGTTCGTCGGTCCGGCCGCCGGCGGGCGTTTCCTCGGCCGGCTTCGGGAAACGGCCGTCCGGCGGGACGTCGAGGGCGACGTCCGATTCGCCGGCTCGTTCGCGGACGTGTTCTCCGTTCTGCCGCTCATGAGCCTTCTTGTTTCGGCGTCCCGGGTCGAATCCTTCGGCCGGACGATCGTCGAGGCTCAGGCCGCCGGGATTCCCGTCCTGGCCGTGGCGACGGGAGGCGTGCCCGAGATCATCCGGCACGGCGTCAACGGCTTCCTCGTCGAGTCGAACCGTCCCGAAGCCCTGGCCGGGGCGCTTGTCGATTTTTTTTCCAGGAAAAAAGCGGAGGTTGCCCGCGTCGTCGGAAACGCCCGGAAGTCGGTGGCAAGGGAATTCCGGGCGGAAACGCAGGCCCGAAAGATGGAAGGGATTTTCCGAAGCGTCCTCGAGGAGAGCCGCCGTGGCCGTTGAACTGTCGGTGATCGTCGTCAGCCACAACTCCCGAGACTGCCTGTCCGATTGCCTGTCCTCCCTGGAAAGGGAGAGAGCCGGCCGGGAATGGGACATCCTCGTCGTGGACAACGCCTCGGACGACGGAAGCGCGGACATGGTGGCCGGGAGTTTTCCGAATGTCCGGCTCGTCCGCAACACGAGGAACACGGGTTTCGCCGCGGCCAACAACCTGGGAATCCAAAAAAGCCGGGGACGACACGTTCTGTTTCTCAATCCCGACACGCGGGTGCTCCCGGGCGCCCTCGATGTTCTCGTGCGGGCGATGGAGGCTCGTCCGGACATCGGAGCGGCGGGACCGGCGCTGCTCGCCGGACCGAGATCCTTTCAGGTGTCTTTCGGCGGGCGGGTTCATTTTTTCAAGGAGCTCGTTCAGAAAACCGTCTTGAACGCCGTGTGGAAGGTCCGGCTGAAATCGACGCGCCGTCCGCGCTCGGTCGCTTGGGCAAGCGGGGCCTGTCTGATCGTGCGGCGCGAGGCGCTGGAGAAGAGCGGCGGATTCGATGAAGGGTTTTTTCTGTACTTCGAGGACATCGATCTCTGCTATCGGATCCGGCAGGCGAATTACAAGGTGCTGTTCTTCCCCCCGGCCCGCGTTTTTCACTCCGGCGGCGCCTCGGCCTCCGCCGTTCCGCTCCGGAGCCGCCTCGAATACCGGAGAAGCCAGCTCCGATTCTACGGCCGGCACGCCTCGCGGCTGTCGCAGAGGCTGCTTCGGGCCTACCTGGGATTTGAGGCCCGGGCGGCTGCGATCTTCCGGCGGAGGGATTCACGGGCCAAGACGTTCGGCCGGGCGCTTCTCCGCCTGCTCCGGACCGGGGAATCCGAGGGCCGGAGGAACATCATCCGCGTCCTGGAGGTCATCGACAAACCGTTTCTGGGCGGAGGCCAACGGACCGTTCTCCTCTTGGCCGCGGGATTGGACAAGAGAAAATTCCAAGTCTCCGTCTGTTCCGCGGCCGGCGGGCCCCTCGTCCGGGAGCTGGAGCGGCGGGGGATCGAGCACGTGGCGCTCCCCCTGGAGAAGAGGTTGAGCCTGAGGCCCGTCCGCGCCATGCGCCGGCTCATCCGGGAACGCCCGTTCGACATCGTCCACACTCACGGCGGCGTGGCCGGCTTTTACGGGCGGATGGCCGCCCGCGGGACGGGGGCCGGAGTCGTTCACACTCTGCACGGAATCCATTACCTTCATTACGGCAACGTCTTCCTGAGACGGCTTTTCATGATTCTGGAGCGGTGGATGTCGCGTTCGACGGACGCCGTCGTCTGCGTCTCGCAGGCCGACCTCGATAAGGCTGCGGCTCTGAGGCTGGCGCCGGCCGGAACGCTCCGGCTGATAAAAAACGGCATCGATTTTCAATCCGCCCCCCCCGCCGGGACGCCCGGCCGCCTCGCGAAGGAGCTCGGTCTGGGACGGACGGACTTCGTCGTCGGCACGGTGGCCAGACTCCACAGGCAAAAAGGCCTGATCCATCTTTTGCGAGCCGTCCCCGGGATCGTCAAGGCCCATCCCCGCACCCGGGTCGTCATCGCCGGTGGCGGACCCTTAAGACGGGAACTCGAAGCGGAGGCCCGCCGCCTGGGAGTCGGCGACGCCGTGATTTTTCTCGGCGAGCGGGCGGACGCAACCGGCATCCTGGGCCGGTTTGACGTTTTCGCCCTTCCTTCGCTCTGGGAAGGATTGCCTTATGTGCTGGGCGAGGCGGCTCGGGCCGGCTGTCCGATCGTGGCCACGGACATCGAGGGCACCCGCGAGGTCATCCGGGACGGCGAGAACGGCCTCCTCGTGCCTCCGGCCGACTCCGCGGCGCTGGAACGGGCCGTCAACGGGCTCCTGGACGATCCCGCCCGGAGGCGCCGCTTGGCGGCCGCAGCGCGGAAATCCGTCCCGGCGCACTTCGACCTCGACCGGATGTTGGAGCTGACCGGGACGTTGTATCAAGAGATCGAAACGGCATATAATCTCCAGCGATGAAAGCGCCCGAAAAAGTCGCCCTGGTTCACGACTGGCTGACGGGACAAAGGGGAGGGGAGAAGGTCCTCGAAGCCCTGGCCGAAATGTTTCCCGGCGCGCCCGTCTACACTCTGTTTCACGTCCGCGGCAGCCAGGTTCCCGACATCGAGAAGAGGAAAATCCACACCAGTTTTCTCCAGAGGATGCCCCTTGCCCGGACGAAATACCGTTCTTACCTGCCGCTCTATCCCCTGGCCGTCGAGCTCTTCGACCTTCAGGACTACGACCTCGTCGTCTCGAGCTCGCACTGCGCGGCCAAAGGAATCATTCCCCGTCCGGACGCCCTCCACGTGAGCTATGTCCATTCCCCGATGCGTTACGCCTGGAACGAGTATCACACCTATTTTTCCCCGTCCCGGATGGGGCCCCTTTCCCGGTGGGCCGTTCCGCCCGTCGTCCACTTCCTTCGTCTTTGGGATGAGTCTTCTTCGGCCCGGACGGACCTCTTTGTGGCCAATTCGAAGAACGTCGCCCGCCGCATCGCCAAGTATTACCGCCGCCGGGCGGAGGTCGTCCCGCCGCCGGTGGACGCCGATTTCTTCCGTCCCGGCCCCGAGAAGACCGAAGATCACTTCCTCATCGTCTCGGCCCTCGTGCCCTACAAGAGGATCGACCTGGCGATCGAAGTGTTCAACCGGTCGGGGCGGGAGCTGCGCGTCGTCGGGCGGGGTCCCGACCTGAAGAGGCTGAAAAAGGCGGCCCGGCCCAACATCCGTTTTCTCGGGAACCTGTCTCCGGAAGAGCTGCTCCGCGCCTACCGGAGCGCCCGGGCGCTTCTCCAGCCTTGGGAAGAAGATTTCGGCATCGCGACCCTGGAAGCGCAGGCGTGCGGGATTCCGGTCGTGGCCTACGGGCGGGGCGGGGCGGCGGAAACGGTTCTTCAGGGAATGACGGGGATTCTGTACGATGCGCCGACCGTTTCCGGTCTCGAGCGGGCCCTTGACAATTTGGAACGGCTCCCCTTTAATAAAAACACCGCGCGGAACTTTGCCATGAAATTTTCCCGGACGATCTTCAAGAACCGCATGTCCCGGCTCATCCGCCGGGCATGGGTTGAGCAGGCGGGGCGTTCGTGATCACCCAAAAGCGCATCCGGCTGATCGGCCTGTTTCTCGTGGGCGACGTCCTGGGGGTGTTGGCCGCCTATTTTTATTCTTACGCCTTCCGCTTTTACGCCTACATCATCCCCGTGGATCCGGCCAAGGGGATTCCGCCCCTGTCCGATTACATCCTGGTCTTTCCCCTGTTTCTGGGATTGCACCTTTTCATCTTTTACCTTCAGGGATTTTATCGTTCGCGCCTGAAGCGGACCAAATTCGACGATTTCATTCTCATCTCCCTCAACGCCGGGATCACAATCCTCCTCGTCCAGGCCGTCCTGAACTACCTCTACGCCTACAGCACCGGAACCTCCCCTCTGTTCCGAATCAGTTTCAAGCTCTCCCACGGTTTTCTGGCGGTGTACTTCGCGTCGGTCATTCTGCTCATTTCCTTCCTGCGCAACCAGATTTATTTCCTTTTAAAGCGTCGCTACGCCCGGGGGCTGAATCTCCAGAACGTGATCATCGTCGGCGCGGGCGAGATGGGACGCACCGTCGCCCAAAAAATCATTCAATATAAAGACCTGGGCTATGTCCTGAAGGGCTTCCTCGACGACGAGGTGCCCGCGGGAGAGACCGTCGATATCGACGGCGTCGGCGTCCGGGTCCTCGGTCCCCTCGAATCCCTGGCGGCGGTCCTCGAGGCGGGGGACATTCAAGAGGTGTATGTCGCCCTGGACTTAGGCAATTATGCACAGATTCTGGAGACGCTCAAGGTCGTTCACAAACACACCGTCCGCGTGCGCCTCATTCCGGATCTCTTCCAGCTCCTGACGCTGAAGTCCAACATCCAGGATCTGGACGGCATCCCGGTCATTTCCATCGATGAGGTGTCCCTGCGGGGAGGAAAACTGGCGGTCAAGCGAGCGATCGACCTGGTCGTCTCCGGGGTGCTGCTCCTCCTGCTCTCGCCCCTGTTTCTCGTGGTGAGCCTTCTTGTCAAGCTGACGTCCCGGGGGTCCGTGTTTTACAAGCAGGAGCGCGTCGGACTGGACGGCAGAGCCTTCGATCTCATCAAGTTTCGAACCATGGTCAGCGACGCGGAGAAAAACAGCGGCCCGGTCATGTGCCAGCCCGGGGACAAGCGGATGACGCGCGTCGGACGCTTTCTGCGCAGGTACAGCATCGACGAATTTCCGCAGCTGGTCAATGTCCTGCGCGGCCAGATGAGCCTTATCGGGCCCCGGCCGGAGCGCCCCTTTTTCGTCAGGGATTTCCGCGAAAAGATCCCCAAGTACATGCTCCGCCACAAGGTGAAGTCCGGCATCACCGGCTGGGCTCAGGTCCACGGCTTGCGCCAGGACACCTCGATCGAGAAGCGGCTGGAGTTCGATTTCTATTACATGCAGAATTGGTCCCTGGCGCTGGATTTGAAGATCGCGTGGATGACGCTCCGCAAGGGATTCATCGACCGGAGCGTGAAGTAGCCCCTCCCCGGGACGTCGGCCGACGGGCCAGCACTTTGACGAATCCCTCCCAGAAGTAGTGTCCCGCCGACAGGAGCGTGGTTGCCAGAGTCAGGACGTATGCGGCCGCCAGAAAGCCGGCCGGCTTCACATTCAGGGCGTTGAACAGCAGGACCGAAAAAAGACAGGCCATTTGGCAGATCGTGCTGATTTTTCCCCACAGGGAGGGCGCGAAGCTTTTGACGGCCGCCGCCCGGTAAAGAATCCAGGCGCCGAGGACGATGGCCAGGTCCCGGGAAACGACGACCACTGTCAACGCCGGGGGGAGGGCGTTGGGCCGGCAGACGCCCGGCCAGGCGCAGGCGATGAAGGCGGCGGTCATCAGCAGCTTGTCGGCCGCGGGATCGAGGAAAAGCCCCAAACGCGATTTCTGCCTGAGAAGGCGGGCGGCCAATCCGTCGAGAAAATCCGTGGCGGCCGCGGCGGAAAAGACGAAAAACGCCGCCTGCGGCCTCCCGGACGTCAGGACCCACAGAAAGACGGGGACGAGAAGGATGCGGGCGAGGCTCAAGAGATTGGGCGCGGTCCACAAGCCGGCTCGGGGCGGGGAAGCGGGATCGCTCATATCCGATCCGGCTAGTTCAAGAGAGCGAGGATCAGGTCGAGGATGCGGACGGCGTCACGGCCCGAAACGGGCTGGTCGGGGCGGAACGATTTTTCCGGGTCGAGATCCATGAGCTGCAGGGAGACGACTTCGACGATGGATTGATAATGAATGTTTTCGGTCGAAACGTCGGAAATCCGGATCATTTCCGGAGGAAACTGGCGGATGAACGGCCGCCCGCCGCGGCGCTTGAGGTGATTCACGAGGTTCATGACCATTTCGGCCGTCTCGGCGCGCGACAGGATCCGCTTGGGTTCGAACGTGTGGTTGGGATAGACCTCCATCAATCCCAAGGAAGCGACCTTGAGGATGAGCCGGGACGCCCAAGACGTGGCGATGTCGATGATGACCGGAGGGCGGGTTCCGGGATCCTCCAGAAAATCCTTGAGCTTGACCGCGATCAAGGCGGCCATGTCCTCCCGCGTGACGGCGGCCGCGGCGGGAATCAGGTCATACTGGCTCGGCAGCTCGAAAATGCCCAGCCGGTTCTTCAGCTTTTCCGCCTGCGCGAGAATGTCCTTGTTCTTGGGATCGAGGTCCAGCAGTTTCTCGAACACTTCCAGGCTTCGGCCGAATTGTCCGGCTTGGAGAAGCGCCTCGGCGTATTCCCTCAGGATCTCCTGGTTTTTCGGGGCCGCGGCCGCCGCGGCGTCCAGATGCACGAGAGCGTTGTTGGGCTGGTTCTCTTTCATGTAAAGCCGGCCGAGATTGAGATGCGCTTCCAGGGATTTCGGGGAGTAGTGAAGGGCCTTGTTGAAGGCTTCCTTGCTTTCCTCGATCGAGCCCTGTTCGAAGTGCGCCACGCCTTCGCGCAGGAGAATTTCCGTCTGGCGCTCGCGGATGGCCTCGCTTTCCCTGAGGGCCCAGGCGTTCTCAGGGTCGATCTTCAAGACCTCCAAATATTCGTTGAAGGCGGCGTCGATGCGGCCCGTTTTTTGGTAGAGCTGGGCCAGGCCGATGCGGCTGACGGTCATCTCCGGGTATACGTTCAGGGATTCGAGCAAAAGCGTTTCGGCCGCCTGATCCTGTTCCCGGAGAAGGGCCACGTATCCCAGGCCCGCTTCGTAAAAGGAGTTGTCGGCCCCGAGGCGGAAAAAGAGCTTCTCGGCGCCCTTGGCGTCTCCACGTCGGATCCGCGACCAGGCTTCCTCGAGAATGATGCGCTCTTCGAGCGTCAGGGCGGTGACCGATCCGGGAGGGAGATTGTCGACGTGGAATGTGGGGAGAGGGGCTTGCCAGGTGGCGCAGGCCCCGCTGAGAGCGAGGGCCAGAAACAGGGCGGCGGTTTTTTTCAACATAGCGGTTCTCCTTCGGCAAACTCGGGAAGAAGGTCCCTGACCGACTCCGGCCGGGCCATGAGGGTCAGATCGACATGGTCCGGGCTTTCCGCCGTCTTGAGGATGACTCCCCGTTCGGCGATTTCGGGAAGCAGGGCGCGGCGGTCGCCCGGCAGCCTGAAGCGGAACAGGCGCCGGTCCTGGAAAAGGATTCCCCGCAAGAGGCGTTTCAAGTCGGGGATGCCTTCGCCCGTCTTGGCCGAAACATAGGCCCGGCCGGCGGCGCCCGGCCTCTCTCCGGGGGACAGGAGCCCCTCGCGTCCGGGAAGGAGGTCGATCTTGTTGAAGACACGCACGAGAGGGATGTCGCCGGCGCCGATGTCGGCCAAAACGTTCTCCACAGCCTCGGCCTGCTCTCCGCTCCGGGGAGAGGCGAGGTCGATGACGTGGCAAATGCAGTCCGACTCGCGGATTTCCTCCAACGTGGCGCGGAAAGCGGTGACGAGCTCTACGGGGAGGTTGCGGAGGAAGCCGACCGTATCGCTCAGCAGAAAATAGAGGCCGTCCGGGAAAGAAACGCGCCTGAGGACGGGATCGAGCGTGGCGAAAAGCATGGGCGAGGTGAAGGCGCGTTCCCGGGAGAGGGCGTTGAACAGCGTGGATTTGCCGGCGCTGGTGTAACCCACCAGGGACACGACGGGCATGGGGGATTTCCGGCGGCTCGATCGCTGTCCGGCCCGCCGCAGGCCGAGGCTCCGGATTTGCCGCTTGATTCCGGTGATGCGGCTCTGGATGCGGCGCCGGTCCTCCTCGAGCTTCTGCTCTCCGGGGCCCCGGGTCCGGATCCCGGCGCCCGGCTGGGAGAACGTCTTGCCCTTGCCCGTCAACCGGGGAAGCCGGTACATCAGACGAGCCAACTCGACTTGGAGCTTTCCCTCGCGGGAAGCCGCCCTACGGGCGAAGATGTCCAGAATGAGTTGAGTTCGGTCGACGACCCGGGCGGGCAGGGAATCCTCCAGGCTGCGCTGCTGTACGGGAGTCAGGTTGCGGTCGAAGACGATGAGGTCGGCCCGGAGTTCCTCGGCCAGGAGAGCCAACTCCCGGACTTTCCCTTCGCCGATGAAGGTCCGCGGGCTGGGCCGGATCCGGTTTTGCCTCAACCGGTGGACGACTGCCGCACCTACGGCCCGGGTCAAGCCGGCCAGTTCGTCGAGAGAAGAATCGGCTTCGGCCTTTTCCCGCGCCGAAAGGGACACGTGGATCAGAATGGCGCGGTCCATCAGTTCAAACGTGCCTTTACGTACTCGGCCGCGGCCTGACGGTCGTCGGCTTGGAACCAAACGATGTCCTTCATTTTCCGAAACCAGGTCATTTGGCGCTTGGCATACCGGCGTGTGTCCCGCTTGGTCAAGGCCGCGGCCTCCGCGGCGGTGATCGAACCTTCGAGAGCCACAAGCACGTGCCGGTAGCCGAGAGCCCGAAACGGAGGGGCCTCCCGTTTGAAACCTTGCTGCAGCAAGGCCTTCGCTTCCTGGACGATGCCTCGTTCGAACATTCTGTCCACGCGGAGTTCGATCCTCCTCACAAGCTCCCGCCGTTCCAATTGTAAACCAATTCGAACCAGCTGAAAATCCTTCAGAGGCGGCTCGGTCTTCCTGAAATGCAGCGACAGGGGGATTCCGGTCAGGGAGAAGACTTCCAGGGCGCGGAGGATGCGGATTTTGTCCCGGGGCGAGATCCGGAGGGCGGATTCGGGATCGACGTCCGCCAGGCGGCGGTGAAGGCTTTCCACTCCCCGGACGTGCGCCTCTTCTTCGAGCCTGCGCCGAACAAGACGATCGCTCCCCGGACCCGGGAAAAGGCCGTCCGTCAAAGCCTTGAGGTAAAGCCCTGTTCCTCCGACGACGATGGGAAGCCGCCCCCGGGAGTCGATGTCCCTCACGGCGGCGGAGGCCAGGCGGGCGAAATCCGCGGCCGTAAACTGGATTTCGGGATCGAGCATATCCAGAAGGTGGTGGGGGACATCCGCCCTGTCCGAAGCCTCCGGTTTGTCCGTGCCGATGTCGAATCCCCTGTAGACTTGCATGGAATCGGCGTTGACGATCTCCCCCCCGAACCGGCGGGCCAGAAAGAGAGCGAGACCGCTTTTCCCTACGGCCGTCGGGCCGAGAATGATGAGGGCGAATTTGGCGCTAGCGTCCAAGCGTCACCAGGACCCCGGCGGCCAAAAGAGACAGGAACGCAAGCAGTCCCAGAAGCTGGCGGCGGGAGATCGGAGGTCCGTTCATCGTTCCAGGGCTCTCACCAAGGCGGACTCGTGTTCGCCGCCCAGGGTTCGTTTGACCATGAGGACTTCCGCAGCCAGGATTTCGTCCAGGATGCGGAAAAGGTTTTTGGAGTCATCTTCGCGGAACAGTCCGGCGTGGCCGCGCAGCAGGGCCTTGACGTCCGGGCAGCCGTCGGAATCGAGGGTCACTTTGGGCAATCCCGGCCCCAGCCAGGCATTGACCTCTTCCAGGGCTTGGCGCATGATGCTCATGGCCACGGGGCCGACTTCTTTGGAGACGTAGCGGTAAATGATGCCGGCCTTGTTTTTGAAATGGCTCAGAATTTTTTCGTAATTGGAAAAGGAAAAATCAGAGGGCGTCCTGGAATGAGGACGGGAGACGGACGGGCCGGCCAGACCCGTGCAGGCCAGGGCAAAAAGGGCCTTGGACGTTTCGGGCCGCGACAGATGGCTGAGGGACAGAATGTCCGCCACGGTCCGTCCTTCGGAAAGCTGATGAAGGATGTAACGTTCGTGCGGTTCGAGAACCGCGGGGCCCGGATGCGCCGGCGAAAAGGCCTGCCAGAGCAACTGGTCCCGCGCGAGCCATTTGTCGACGGCTTCCAGTCGCGCCATGCGCCTGATGCCCGACAGGATCAGGTCGGAAGTGGGCATCCCGGCCAGCAGCAGATCAAGATCCAAGGTTGAGGACGAAGAGAAATCGAACCGGCCGTCGGGCCATTCGAACATCCCGACGAGACGGTTTTGGAAATGGGCCTCGAGTTCGCGCCACAGGAGGGCGGAGTCGAGAACGCCCTTCTGGGCAAGACGCTGGAGGAGAGGCCGGGTTTTGCCGCTCGCCAGGCTTCGCAGGCGCCGTTTCCGGGCGGGAGTCAACAGCCCCCGGTCGCCGAGATGCTTCAGAAAGCGTTTTTCGTCCAGCGCTTCCCGATCCAGGGCGAGAAGCCCTCTCATCAGGCTCAACCGGACTTCCTCTCGCGGCCCGGTGACGCTGAGACGGCCCGTCTTTTTTTGCCGCCACAAGAGGTGGAGGAGCCGGGGCAGCGGATGATCGCTCAGGCTTCCCTGGGACGGGATGTCTTCCATGCTCTCAATGTAGTCGGCCCGGGCGGACGTGTCAACGTGCCGGTTGAACCCCAAGTCCATCGCCGGCCTCATTGTGAATTCGGCGTCCGGCTCTCTTGAATTCTTTTCGCCCCGAGAGGACATGAGCCGTTCGGCGCCGGCGGGTTGCGCCTAGCGCCGAGCGACGGCCATGCTCAGACCGCCCAGGCCGACGGAAATCGAGGCCAGAGCAAGCCAGGAAAGGAACGCAATCAGAAAAGCCTTTTTCATTTCGACTTTGAAAACGGCAGCCAGGCCGCAGGCCAGAATGCCGAACGCCCACAGGCGGAAGAAATCGAAAGACCCGAGGGCCAGGAAGAGGAAAGAGCGCGGCGGGATTTCGGGGAAAAACATCGCCGGTCCCGTGACCACCAGGGCCGACTTTTTCGTGAGGGCCACGGCCAGACGGACGGCGTTCCCCAGAAGGGCGTCCACCAGCCCGGCATGCAGATAGACGGCCAGAACGGCCTTGAACTCCCCATGCGGGGAAAACAGGCGGCCCATAAGATAGACGACTCCGCTCGAGAAAAAAACGACAGCCGTCATCGAAAAAAGCCCGATGAGGACGGGAATGACCAGCAGCCACTTGGGCATGCGGCTCAGATCCGGCGCCTCCTGCCCCTGAGCCTGGTAGTGGCTGAAGGCTTCCCGGGAGGCGTAGGGCATAATGAAAATCGTGTAGACGGCCAGGGCGATGAGCGTCACCGCCAGGACGTCCGTCCAGACCGGCTTGGCGGCGACGGCGCGCAGGGTCGTCCGGGGCTCGAAAAAAACTCCCTGAATTCTGGACGGCAGGTTCATTCCTCACCTCCGCTCGTCTTTTTCGACTTGCCCGTCTCGGATGTGGATGATGCGCTGCGTCTGATGGGCCACGTCCGTGTCGTGCGTGACGACGATGATGGTGTTCCCCTCGCGGTGGAGCTTGTGAAAGAGGCTCAGGATTTCTTCCCCCGTCCGAGAGTCCAGGTTCCCCGTCGGCTCGTCGGCCAGGAGAAGCGACGGTTCGTTGACCAGGGCCCGGGCGATCGCCACCCTCTGCCGTTCCCCGCCCGAGAGTTCGGCCGGGCGGTGTCCCTGCCGGTCGGTCAT
The DNA here is from genome assembly GCA_016933515.1 of Candidatus Aminicenantota bacterium. GTDB lineage: Bacteria > Acidobacteriota > Aminicenantia > Aminicenantales > JAFGAV01 > JAFGAV01. Next base: position 58,870 of record JAFGAV010000113.1, on the reverse strand, counting down.
ATCGACCATCGCCAAGGCCTTTCGGGTCCGCTCCTCCCGTTCGCTCTTGGGCGAGCCCCGGTAAATGAGAGGCAGCTCCACGTTGCGGAAGGCCGTGGCCCGCGGCAGGAGATTGAACACCTGGAAAACGAAGCCGATTTCTCTGTTGCGGATGTCGGCCAGTTCGATTTCGGAAAGGTCGCTGACCAACTTGCCGTTCAGGCGGTACCGCCCCTTCGTGGGCGTGTCGAGGCAACCGAGGAGGTTGAGGAGCGTGGATTTCCCCGATCCTGAGGGACCCATGATGGCCACGATTTCGTTTCGGGGAATGGAGAAGCTGACGTCGCGCAGAGCGGGGACGCGTTGCTTCCCGAGCTCATAGATCTTCCACAATCCCTCGACCCGGATGAGGTCGCCGTCCCCGCCGTTTTTCCCGATCATGGAAGGGTTTTTTCGGAGGGGGGCTCCGGCTTGATCAGGGTCCCGTCCCGAAGCTGGCGAAGAGCGCTGTAGGGACCGACCACAATTTCGGCCCCATCCTCGAGACCCGAGACGATTTCGATCATCAGGTCGCCGGTGATGCCCTTCACAACCGGCGCGAACTTCACCCGCCCGTCCTTCCCGACCGCGAACACGCCCTCGACCTCGGCCTGGGCCCGGGTGGTTCGGTCGGCCGCGTCGTCTTTCCGCTCCTGAAGCACGAGCGCCGAAATGGGGACGGCCAGAACACCGGTTTTCTCGGCGGTAATGATGTCGGCCGAAGCGGACAGGCCGGGCCTGAGATTGGGCGGCGGATCGTCCAGGGTGACGACGACCTTGAAGTCCTTGGACTCCTGAGTGGAGGAGGCGGCGGTTCCCAAAGGCCGCAGGGCGGAACTGCCCACTTCCGTCACCCTCCCGGGGAGCACCCGTCCGGGAAGAGCGTCGACGTGCACTTCGGCCGTCTGGCCGACCCGGACATCGATGACGTCGGTTTCGTCGACCTGAACTTCGACTTCCATGATGGACAGATCGGCGAGGGTCATGAGGACGGTGCCCGGATTGTTCATCGTGCCGATGATGGCCACCTCGCCCTCCTCGACCCGGAGGCTGGTGACGATCCCGTCCAGGGGCGCCTCGAAGACCGTTTTGCTCAGGGAATCGAGCGTGACGCGCAGAGAGGCTTCGGACTGCTCGATCTGATGAAGGATCGAATTGTACTGGGCCTGGGAGATGTCATATTGAACCTTGGCCGCTTCCATCTGTTCCCGGGAGACGAGCTGGCCGGAAAACAGTTGTTTCTGGCGCTCGTAGACCGCCCGGTCCTGGTCTTTTTTGACGCGGGTCTTCTCAAGCTCGGTTTTATAAAAGCGAATGATCGCCCGGTCACGGTCTGCGTTGGCCTCATACTGCGTGGAATCCAATTTCAGAAGGAAATCGCCTTTCCGGACCGGCTGGCCCTCCCGAACGCCGATGCGGACGATGCGTCCCGGCACATGAGCGCTGATGTTGACGCTTTTGCGGGGCCGGACTTCGCCCGAGGCGGAGATGATCGAGGTCAGGTTTCGGGAGGAGACGGTCTCCACGGTGACCTTGACGGGACTCTCTCTCTGAGAGCGGAGGTTGAAGAGGAAGACGATCGCCAAAAAAACAAGCGCGCCGGCGGCGAGGAGCGCCTTTTTTCTGCGCTGGAAGAAGCTTTTTGGAGAGGGCATGATTCAGCCTTTCTGACGTTTATCATATCTTAATACGGTTTCCGACGCAAAGCGTTGACCCCTCCGGCGCCGTCTAAGATCATCATGGTAAAGAGACGTCCGAGACGAGGCCGCGATCTCATCCGTCCCTGCCGGTTTCGGATTCACCGGAAGTTGCCGGAGGGGGAGGGAGCTGATAAAATACGCCCATGGTGAGTTTTCGGGATCCTTCCCGTTCGAGGCGGCTCGCCGCCGCGCTGTTGGCGATTTGGATTCTTCCCTGCTTTTCCGGCTGCTCTTCGTCCGACCCGAGGTTGATTCCTCCTCCGCCCCTCCATGGGGGGGAAGGAGAGGAATCCGTTCCGGAAGCCGAGGAGCCCGAGGAAGGGATCTTCCCGGCCCCGGAAGAGAGGGACATCGAACTCGAGGCCGCCGATCCGGCTCCGGCCGACTTCGAATCGCTCCATCTTCTCACCGTGCGGGGCGACGTCCCCTGGACGGATACGGGCCTGGATGTGTCCGAGGGCCAAAGATTTTACGTCCTGGCCTCCGGCGCCATCTCCCTTCAAAAAGGCAATCCCACGGCGATCTGCGGTCCGGACGGATACGCTTTGAGAACCGTCCAACAGCCTCTCCCCGACCTCAATATCGGAGCCTTGGTGGGTCGGATCGTCCTCTTCCTGTCCTCCCACGCCGATCCCCAGACGGGACGAGAAGTCCGGGACGAGATCGTGACTGTTTTCCCCGTCGGCAGCCGCGCAGAGGTGACCATTCCCAGCCGCGGCCGTTTCTATCTGGGAATCAATGAGCTCGTCGTGGGGGACAACGAAGGCTCCTACGAAGTGAAGCTTTATCTCCTGCGCTGACGCGCCGTCCAGGAACCGATCACGCGCCCCGCTCGCCGGGGGTCTGTTCCCGGGCTTCCGTTTCTTTGCGGGACAGGAACCTTTCCATGAAGCGAGTGTCGTAGCTGCCGGTTTGGAACTCCCGGTCGGAGAGGATTTTCAGGTGGAGGGGCAGATTGGTCTTGACGCCGACGATGGTCGTCATCTCCAGGGCGGTGATCATCTTCTTGATGGCTGCCTGGCGTGTGGGCGCGAGGGCGATGATTTTGGCCAGAAGCGAGTCGTAATGGGGAGGGATCTCACAGCCGCAGTAGGCGGCGGAATCCACCCGGATGCCCTCTCCCCCCGGAAAGACCAGGAAATCGATTTTCCCCGGAGAAGGGACGAACGTCTCCGGGTCTTCGGCGTTGATGCGGCATTCGATGGCGTGGCCGCGCATCTCCATGTCTTCGGGGACATTGAGCTTTTCCCCGGCCGCCATGCGGAGCTGCATTTTCAGAAGGTCGATGTTGTAAACGGCCTCGGTGATGGGATGTTCGACCTGGACGCGGGTGTTGGCTTCCATGAAAAAGAAGTTTTTCTTCTCGTCGACGAGAAATTCGAAGGTTCCCAAGCTCTGATAACCGAGATAGCGGGCCGCCTCCTCGGCGGCGGCGATCATTTTCCGCCTCAGGCGGGGGTCGACCATCGTGGAGGGGGTTTCCTCGATGAGTTTCTGGTATTTGCGCTGGACGGAGCACTCTCTTTCGCCGAAGGCGTGCACCCGGCCGTTTTTATCGGCCGCCACCTGGATCTCGATGTGCCGCGCGCTGGACAGGAACTTCTCCATATAGAGAGACGCGTCGCCGAAGGCGGATTTGGCCTCGTTCTGGGCGATGGGAAACTGCTCCTCGAGCTGGGCCGGGTTGTGGGCGATGCGCATCCCCTTGCCGCCGCCTCCGGAGGCCGCCTTGAGAATGACGGGGAATCCGAACTGGCGGGCGAGCTTCTTGGCTTCCTCCATGTCCTGGAGGATTTTCTCCCCGCCGGGAATGACGGGCACGCGGGCTTTTTTCATTTCCTGACGGGCCCGGTTCTTGTCGCCCAAGAGGCGGATGGCCGAAGCCGGCGGACCGATGAAAACGATGCCCGAAGTCTCGCAGATCTCGGCGAAGCGGGCGTTTTCCGAAAGGAAACCGTAGCCGGGATGAATGGCGTCGGCCTTGGTGATTTCCGCGGCGCTCAACAGGTTGGGGATATTGAGATAGCTGTCGGACGCCTTGGCCGGACCGATGCAGATCTTTTCATGGGCCAGCAGCGTATGCAGGGCGGTCTTGTCCGCTTCGGAATAAACGGCCACGGTCTTGAAGCCCAGCTCCCGGGCGGCACGGATGATGCGCAGGGCGATTTCCCCGCGGTTGGCGATCAGGATCTTGGAGAACATCAGGTCAGCCGGTCTTCAGAATGGAGAACAATTTCTGGCCGAACTCGACGGGCTTGGCGTTCTCGACGAAAATTTCCTTGACGACGCCGTCCACGTCGCATTCAATTTCGTTCATGAGCTTCATGGCCTCAATGATGCAGAGCATCTGCTTTTTTTTCACGGGCTCGCCCGCTTCGACGAAGGGCGGGGAGGTGGGGTTGGGGGCGCGGTAAAACGTGCCGACCATGGGCGAGGTGACGAAGTGAAGGTTGGGCTCCAGGCCCTGGGAAACGGCCTCCGCGGCTTCGGGAACGGACCCTGAGGGCGCGGCGTTCGCGGGCGGGACGGACCTGGTTTCCGACGTCGGGACCGATGAAGTGTTCTTGCTCATCCGGATCTTGAAACCGTCCACTTCGAGCTCAAAATGTGACAGCTTTTTTTCTTCGAGGAGAGCGATGAGCTTAAGAATCTCGTCGTAATTTATCGCTGGCTTGTTCATTGGCACCACCTGAAAAGGCAGTAATACCTTAACCATGAGGGTAGGTGTTGTCAAGGAAAATCAGGCCGGATTGTCCTCCAAAGAGGACGGGGCGGATTGATTTTTGCCCGGTTCGAGTTTACATAAAGCCGGAAATCCTGTATCGTAATTTCCTTGAATTTTGAAAAGGATCGATCATGGGCATTCGAAGAAAAAGAATCGGCATCCTGACGGGAGGAGGCGACTGCCCGGGCCTGAACGCCGTGATCCGGGCCGTGACCAAGTCCCTGATCAGCCGGTTCGACATCGAGGTTTTCGGCATTGAAGACGGTTTCGAGGGGCTGGTCGAAAACCGTTTTCGTCCCCTGTCTTATGACGACGTGTCGGGCATTCTTCAGATTGGGGGGACGATCTTGGGAACGTCCAACAAGGCCGACCCGTTTCATTATCCAGTGACCGAGGGCGGTGAAGTCGTCTCCCGCGACCTCTCCGGCCGGGCCTTGGCCAATATGGAAGCGGCCGGGTTGGAGGCGGTTTGTTGCCTGGGCGGCGACGGATCGATGACCATCGCCCAGGCGCTGAGGGACAAAGGGCTCAAGGTCGTGGGCGTGCCCAAGACCATCGACAACGACCTGTGGGGAACGGACGTCACATTCGGCTACGATTCCGCCGTCTCGGTGGCAGCCGAGGCCATCGATCGGATTCACACCACGGCGCAATCCCACCATCGGGTGATGGTCGTGGAGGTTATGGGGCGGTACGCCGGCTGGCTGGCCCTGGGAGCGGGAGTGGCCGGGGGCGCGGATGTCATCCTCATTCCCGAACTCGATTTTGACCTGGAGACGGTCTGCGAAAAATTCAGGTTCCGCAGGCGGATCGGACGGAAGTTCAGCATCGTCTGCGTGGCCGAGGGGGCCAAACCGAGGGGCGGGGAAGTCGTGTTTCAGAAAGAGACGCCCGCCAGCCGGGGACGGCCCCGGCTGGGAGGCATCGGCACCAAGCTGACCGAAGAGATCGAGGAGAAGACGGGACTGGAAACGCGGGTCACGATCCTCGGACATCTTCAGCGCAGCGGGACTCCGACGCCCTTCGACCGCATTCTGGCGACCCGTTTTGGAGTGGCGGCGGCGGAGATGATCGGCCGGGGGGAATTCGGCCGCATGGCGGCTCTCCGGGGAGAGGACATCGTGTCCGTTCCCCTGGAGGAGGTGGCCGGCCGCATGAAAACCGTGCCGGTCAACCATCCCCTCCTCAAAGTGGCCCGCTGCGTGGGCACGAGCCTGGGCGTCGACGACTGACGGACAACGCCGATGTTCGATCAGCTGTCGGAACGTCTGCAGAAAGTCCTGAAATATCTTCGGGGCGAGGCCAAGATCACGGAAAAGAACATGGCCGAAGCTCTGCGGATGCTCCGACTGGCCCTCCTTGAGGCCGACGTCAACTATAAGGTTGTCAGGGATTTTGAGGAGAGAATCAGGGCCCGATCGCTCAACCGGGACGTCCTGGACAGTCTGACGCCCGCCCAGCAGGTCATCAAAATCGTCCGGGACGAATTGACCGTCATGCTGGGATCCAAAACCAAGCCGCTGAACTTCGCCGCCGCCCCTCCGTCGGTCTTCATGCTCGTCGGGCTCCAGGGAAGCGGCAAGACGACCACCTGCGGCAAGCTGGCCCGATATGTTCAGGGACTCGGTCGCAACCCCCTTCTTGTGTCTTTCGACATGAAAAGGCCGGCGGCCCAGGAGCAAATCAGACAGATCGCCGGCCAGGTCAAAGCGGCTTTTTATGAGGCTGCCGAGGGACGGCCGGCATCTTCCGAAAAGGCCCTCAGGGAGGTCGTCCGTTTCGCCCGCGACAGGGCCTATGACCCTCTCATCGTGGATACGGCCGGCCGCCTCCATATCGACGAAGAGCTCATGGAGGAGCTTCGCATGGTTCGGGACGTTCTCAATCCCGCGGAGGTCGTCTACGTCGGCGACGCCCTGACCGGACAGGATGCGGTCAAAAGCGCCAAGGCGTTCTTTGAGCGCATCGGCCTGACCTCGATCATCCTAACCAAGCTCGACGGCGACGCCCGCGGCGGAGCGGCTCTGTCGATCGTCTCGGTCACCGGTTTGCCCGTCAAGTTCATGGGAGTGGGGGAAAATTCCGACAAGCTCGAAGTGTTCCATCCCGACCGTATGGCCTCCCGCATTCTGGGCATGGGCGACCTGCTGACGCTCATCGAAAAAGCCGAGGGAGAGGCCGACCTCAAGGAATCCGAGGAATTGGCCCGACGCCTCCGCCGGGAGGAGTTCACGCTGGAGGATTTTCTCAAGCAGCTCCTGCAACTCAAAAAAATGGGCTCCCTTTCGGGACTCCTCGGTCACCTGCCCGGATCCGGTCCCTTCAAGGCGTTGGCCCGGGCGCAGGTGGACGACCGAAGAGTGTCTCATTTTGAGGCGATCATCAGATCCATGACCCCCCGCGAACGCAATGATGAGAGGATCATCGACGGCAGCCGCCGCAAGCGCATCGCCCGGGGCAGCGGGCGGCCGATCCAGGAAGTCAACCAGCTCCTCAAGCAGTTCGCGGAGATGAAGCGCATGATCAAAAAGCCCGGTTTCAAGAAAATGATGTCTTCGGGTTTTTTCAAGTCGGGATAGCCCGCGGCGGGCCGTCGGCCGGCTCCGGCAGGGAGGAACGGCCCCCAAGGGCTCTATGACGAATGGTGTGGTGAATTCCGGTCTGAGGGCCAATGCTCACGCGAAAGGACCACACAAAACGTCATAAAGCCGCCTCCAAGTTGACTTTGACGGAGGATTCGGATAAAATTCTCTCTCACAAAAATCCAAGCCGAGAGAAGATCGAAGATGTTAGCTATGCGACTGATGCGGTTCGGAGCCAAAGGCAAGCCCGCCTACAGAATCGTGGTCATGGATTCCAAGAAACCCAGGGAGAGCAAAGCCAAGGATACGATCGGGCATTACAATCCCCTTGTCGAGCCGGCTGAAATCAAGCTCGACCTCGACAAGGCCAAAATGTGGCTGGCCAGGGGCGCGCGTGCGTCCCGCACGGTTCAATCGCTCCTGCACAAAGCGGAAAAACGATTCCAATCATCCAAGTGAGTCCGACACCGACGAAAGGAGGTCGCCGTGAAAGAACTTGTTGAACTCATCGCCAAAGCGCTCGTGGACAATCCGGAGAAGGTGCTGGTGTCCCAGCTCGAAGGGGAGCAGACCACCATCCTGGAGCTCAAAGTCGCCCCCGAAGACCTGGGCAAGGTGATCGGCAAGCAAGGCCGTACGGCCCGGGCCATTCGGATCATACTCGGCGCCGCGGGCATGAAACTCAAGCGGAGATTCAACCTGGAGATCATTGAAAAAGGCTGACGTTCTCCACCCCGTCGGCCGGATCTTGAGGAGTCATGGGGCCGGCGGGGAGATGAAATTCAAACTGTTCCCGGATTTCAGGCTGGAAGGCGTCCCGTTCCTTTTTCTCCGGCGCGCGGGAAACGTGGAACGGTTCGCGGTGCGGTCCGTCCGCCGTGAGCGGGGAAGCGGGTTCCTGAAGCTCGAGGGCGTCGACAGTTCGGTGGCGGCCGAAGCAATGAGAGGAAGCGAGATCCTTCTTTCCGTAAGCAACCTCCCTCCGCCCGGCGAGGACGCCTTTTTCGCCGGCCAGCTCATCGGCTGCCGGGTCGTCACCCTGTCCGGAGAGGATCTGGGCGCGGTGACGGCCGTCGTCCCGGTCGGGGAATCCGGCTTGCTGGTCGTGGAGCGAGAGGGGAAAGAAGTCCTGATCCCCCTCTCGGCCCGCATCTGCCGTGAGATCCGCCCTGAGGAGGGACGGATCCGGGTGGATCCTCCGGACGGTCTTTTGGACCTGAATGAGATTTGATATAATCACCATCTTTCCCGAGATGTTCGCCTCGGTGTTCTCGGGAGGGATCATCCGCAAGGCCGTGGAGAGAGGGTTGATCCAGGTGAACGTGCACAACCTGCGCGACTACGCGACCGGCAAGCACCGGCAGGTGGACGACCGTCCTTTCGGCGGAGACGAGGGCATGGTGTTCAAGCCCGAGCCGATTTTCGCCGCCGTCGAAAGCCTGAGGGGCGGCTCGGACGCGCCCGCCTATCTGCTCTCCCCCCAGGGTCGCCGATTCGACCAGCGCCTGGCCGAGGAATGGGCCCGGTTCCCGCGGATTCTTCTCATTTGCGGCCGTTATGAGGGCGTGGATGAGAGGGTGAGCCGCTTCTTGGCCGCCGAGGAAGTGTCCATCGGGGATTACGTCCTGACCGGAGGGGAGCCGGCGGCCGTGGTCATCGTGGACGCCGTTTCGAGATTCGTCCCCGGAGTGGTGGGCAAGGAGGAATCGGTGGCGCGGGATTCCTTCAGCCGCGGGCTCCTCGATTTTCCCCATTACACGCGGCCGAGGGAGTTTCGGGGAATGAAGACCCCCGAGGTCCTCTTTTCCGGCAATCACGGGAAGATTTCGTCCTGGAGGAGGAAAAAGGCCCTGGAAAAAACGCGGCTCAAGAGGCCGGACCTCTTGGCGAAGGCCGACCTCAGCCCCGAGGACAGAAAACTGTTGGAACGGATGGACAAGGAACGCAAAGAGAGGAAAACGCCATGAACATCATGACGGCTTATGAAGACAAGAGTCTCAGGAAGGACATTACCCCCTTCAAAGTCGGCGACACGGTCAAGGTTCACATCATCATCAAGGAAGCCGAAAACAAGGAGCGCATCCAGGTTTTCCAGGGCGACGTCATCGCCCGCCGGGGTTCGGGCCTGGGCGAGACGTTCACCGTGCGCAAAATTTCCTTCGGCGTGGGCGTCGAGAAAATCTTTCCCCTCCACTCCCTGGCGGTGAAGAAAGTGGATGTCGTCAAACGCGGGAAGGTGAGACGGGCCAAGCTGTATTACCTGAGGAAGCTCAAGGGCAAGGCCGCCCGGCTGAAGGAAGACCGGTCCTGAGGGCGCCGGGCTTCGGGCTGAGGCGCCAGTCTTCGGGCCGGCCGGAGCGGTCGAGAAAAGGTGCCTGATTTTTCGATCGAACGCGAGTATTCGCGGAGGCATTTCGAGGGAATCGCCGGAGTGGACGAGGCCGGACGAGGCTCTCTTTTCGGTCCCGTCGTGGCGGCGGCCGTGATGTTTCCCCGCGAATGGATCGAGGGGATGTTCCCGCCCTGGCTTTCGGAGGTCGACGATTCCAAGGCCCTTCGTCCGGCCAAAAGGCGAATCCTCTGCCGACTCATCCTCAGGGAGGCCCAGGCCGTCGGGCTGGGAGCGGCGACGAGCCGGGAGGTGGACGGGCTGAACGTCCACCGGGCGTCGCTCACGGCCATGAAAAGGGCCGTGGCCGCCCTGTCGCGACGTCCCGATGTGGTCTTGGTTGACGGTTTCGAGCTGAAAGGAGTACATTATCTTCAGCAGCGAGTGAAGCAGGGCGATCGTCGGAGCCTGACCATCGCCGCGGCTTCGATCGTGGCCAAGGTGCTTCGCGACGGAATGATGGACAGCTTGGATCGCCTTTTCGAGGGACTGGGGTTGGCGCGTCACAAGGGGTACGGGACGCGGGAACACTTCCGGGTTCTGGAGCGGCAGGGCCGAACGCCGCTCCACCGGGCGAGTTTCCGCGGGAAGCCCGGGGCGTGGAAAAAATGATTTCCAAAAAAGAGAGACAGACGATTCTGGAAGGCGCCGAGAAGTTCTTCCGGGCGGGGAAATTGCGCGAGGCCGTCAAGGAGTACGAAAGGCTCGAGGAAGACGGCGTCCTTGACGTCAACCTGGCCAACATCATCGGCGATCTTTACGTCCGGCTCGGCAAACCGAGCAAGGGCATCGAGCAATTTCTGAAAATCGCCAGCCACTACGAAGCCAAAGGGCAGTACTCCCAATCCCTGGCCAGCTACAGAAAAATCAGCAAGGTCAAACCCGACGACGTTCCCACGGCCATCAAGCTGGCCGAGTTGTACGCCCTCCTGGGGTTCGTTTCCGAGGCCAAAAACGGTTTTCAGAAGATCGTCGACCGGCTGGAGAAAGAGCGCCACGTCAAAGGACTGATATTCGTCCTGGAGAAAATGGCCAAGCTCGACCGCGCGGACGCCAGGGTCAAAAGGCGCCTCGCGGAATTGTACATCAAGGAAGGCTCGATCGATGAGGCCGCGGACATGCTCAACGAGGCGGCCGAAATCAAGCTGGACCGCCAGGACCTGAAGGAGGCCGAGGAAATCCTCGGCCAGGCCAACCAGCTGAAGAAAGGGCATCTTCGGACGGCGCTCAATTACGTTGAGCTGATGAAGCGGCGCGGGCGCCGTGCGGAAGCCATCGTGCTGGCCGAAGACAGCCTGCGCCATCACCCCGACAATCAGGATCTTCTCTCCCAGATCGGTGGGCTGTACCTCGACGAAAAGCTATTTCGAAAAGCCGAGGAGATCTTCTCCCGCATGTACGATCACAATCCCAACGACATCAACACCCGGGTCCGGTTGGGATACGCCTTCATCCAGCTCAACAAGCTCGACAGGGGGTACGACCTCTACGAACCCCTGGTCAACACGCTGCTCAGTAAAAATCGCGAAGACAAGGCCATCGGACTTTTGGGCCAGCTCGTCATGGGGAAGGAGGCCTACCTTCCCGCTCTGGAGAAGCTCTCGGTCATTTTCAAATCCCGAAATCAAAAGGCGAACCTCGAGGCGGCCCTGCGGATTCTCCTGCAGGAATACCGCCTCAAGGGCATGCGCCAGAAAGCGCTCGTCGTGCTCAGGGAGCTCATTGACCTTTGTCCCGACGACCAGGTCCTGGCTCGGGAATTCGCCCAATCCGGAGCAGAACAACATCTGCCGTCGGCCGCGGGCGCCAAACAGGACGGCGGAGCGCGGTTGACGGCCAAGGACAAGGAGACGATCCGGATCAATTTGTCCAAAGCCGAGCTCTATCTTCAGCAGGGCTTGGCCCTGAACGCCAAACGGATTCTGGAAAACCTTCTGCTTCTCTATCCGGAAGACCGGGGGGTCCGGAATCGGCTCGAATCTCTGAAAAGCGTCGCCGGACCGGCGTCCAGGGAGGCCATTCCGCGCCTGGTGGAGAAGGCCGCCGTCCTGGAGCAGAAAGCGGGGCGGTCCCGAAAATCCGAAGCCCGGCCCATGCCCGATCTGAGCGTCAAGGAACAGGTCAGTTCCGTGGATGTGTTCGACGGCCTCGAAAGCCTGTCCCGGCCCATGGCTTTTGACGAGGGCCTCTTCCCGGATCTGGCCGACATCATCGTCGAGGAACTGGCTCTCATCGAGGCCGCGACCTACCAACAGCAGAAGAAGGCGACGGCCCTCGTGGAGAACGAGTTGTCGGACATCATCAGCGATTTCCGGAAGGACGTGGAGCAAAAGTTCAAACCGTCCAACCTGGAGGTGCGCTACAGCCTGGGCATGGCCTTCTACGAGCAGGATCTCTACGAGGAGGCGGCCGAGGAATTCAAGCTGGCCGCCGAGGACGAAAAGCGCCGAGCCGACTGCTACAACCTCATCAGCCTCTGCTACCGGGCCCGGAAGGACTATGTCCAGGCCCTGGAATGGATCAACAAGGCCTTAGGCCAAGTCAAGGAAGGCTCCCGGAAATCCTATGTGCTCAAATATGAACTGGGCGCCCTGTTCGAAGAGATGGAGCAGAAAGACAAAGCCCTCGGCATGTTCTCCGAAGTCAAGAGCTGGAACCCCCAGTATCGGAACGTCTCCCGCCGCATTCGGACGCTCAAAACCTCGGCCGGCTAAAAAGCGGTCACCAAGCCGGAGGCCACCCGGAAATAGCGCCCCCAGGGGCTTTGGTCGTAATACGTGACCTCGGCGACGAGCCGCATGTTGCGCCGCAGGAGATGGCCCCCTCCGAAGGTGAAGGAAAAGACGTCCAGGCCGGGAGCGTCGGAGACGATCCAGTTGACCAGGCCCACCCCGTACCAGCGCGAGTCGTCGCCGCGGGGCAGATAGATGATCTCGGCCAAAGCGCCGCGGGTGGACAGGCTGTCGTCGACGGCCCCGACGAAAAACGGATCGTTGTCGCGGCGCTCAAGATACTGGAAGTTGAACTCGAAAGGAGGGCTGGCGACGGTGGCGTCGAGGCCGAACATCCACACGCTGTTCCGGAAATCCCCGAGCCGTTCCTTGCCCAGGAAACCGAACGCGCCCAGGCCGATCTTGTCTCCCACACCCTGCGAGAGGTGAAAGGCGAAATTCTTGAAGGCGTCGTTGTCGAAATTCCTGTCGTCGTCGGCCGGACCGATTCCTGCGCCGTTCAGGATCTCCGCCGTGACGTCCGTCCCGGTCGGGAGGCCGAAGGTGAGCATCAGGCCCCGGTCGTAGGTCAGGTTGATGCCCGACAGCCCGGGCCGGGCGCGATAGACCTGGTAGTCTTCCAGGGTCAGGCGGAGCTCCCTTTTGAACATCGGGTCGGAAATCTGGAACTGTCCCATGGTGAGGGCCAGGCCTGTTCCCAGAAGGTTGTTGAACATGATGAAGGCGTCTTCGATGCCCGCCACTTCGCCTCGCTCGCTGAAAAAGAAATAGAAATAATACGACACGTTTTTGAAGAGCTCGCCGCCGGACAGGAGCTTGAGGACATAAGGAGTGTTGAAATCGAACCGCCCCGTAGCGGCGTTGTTGAAGGCCGTGAATCCGTCGAAGCGGAGGGCGACGGGGATGTTGCGGATCAGGGACAGGAGGTCGTCGCCCGTGTCCTGGAAGTACCGCGGGGAGTCCTTGTCCTTGATGACGAAGCCGTCCCCGGCGAACTCCTCCCCGTAGGCCAGAAGGCGGGGGAACGGCGCATGGCAGGTCTTGCAGGACAGGCTGTACCGGCGGCCGAAAGCCGGCATGCCGGACACGGAAGCCGCCGTGGCCGTAAGGACAAGGAACCCCAGGAAGACCGTCAGGAGCGTTTTTTTCATCGGCATTCCTTTAGTCGAGGATCATGACGGTTGTGGAATGTTCGTTGACTTTGAGAGGCTCGGCCTCTTCGGCCGGGACGTTCAATAAATCGGCGATGGATTTGATCAGTTTTTGATAATACAGGGCGGCGGTGACGGTCAGGGGGCCGGGGGGGAGCGAGGCGGGCAGAGAAAAGGTGCAGGTTTCAATCTTGGATTCCCGGGGGCCGAAGCGGTAATCCACGCCGAAGGATTTGGTGTTCCATTGCTGGATCGTCATGCGCCCCTGCGGGTCGAAATAGGCCATGCGGAAAATGCGGTCGCCGGCGGGAACGCCGTCCCGGGCGACTCCGGGGAAATCCGGCTTGCCGAGAGGGATTCCCATGTCCTGGTAGGCCAGGGCCTCGCCGGCGATCGTCGTGTCCTCGCCGGGAAAACCCTTTTTGTCGACGGGCAAATGGTGGACCTGTCCTTTTGAGTCCTGGGCCTCGACGTGCATCCAGACAATGCGGTCTTCGACGGACCCGGTGGGAAATTTGTGCCCGGTTTTCTGATTGAAGAGAACGATGGTGAATTTGACGGTTTCTCCCGGCTCCGCCTCGCGGATGTCGGGATGGATGCGGAGTTCGACCGTGCCTCTGACTTTACCCGGGTCGTGGGCTCCGTGGAACAAATGCTGGCGGACGTCGGGGTAGGTGTTGCCCATGGCGGCCGACCGGCCCGGGGCATAGGTCATGTGACAATCGTGACATCGGAAGCCTTCCCGCGCGTAAGGTCCCTCCTGGAATTCCAGTTGGGTGGCCTTGACCCAGGCCCCGAAGGGGCTTTTTTCGTTGTGGCATGTTCCGCAGAACTCGCTCGACGCCAGAAATGCGGACTGCTGGAGATTGTGCTCCGGGGAATCGCCCCCGCCCCGAGGTCCGTATTTGGTTTTCCCGGGGACCGAGATCCAATTGAAGTTGAAGGGAACGTCGCCCGAAAAGCCGGTCACGGTGTGACACAGATCGCACGAGACCGACTCATTGGCCCGGCTGTTCTTCTCCGGACGAGGGGGCGGGACGTCGCCCGCCAGAAAAGCGATCGGAGCGTGACAGCCGTTGCACCCCTCCTGGGCTTGGGCCATGGCCGGATCCTTTTCGGCATGCGGCACGGCCAGCCGGAAATATTCGATTTCGTCCCAGTGATGAGTGTAGGCCTGAGACATCATGGATTGGGTCCACTGCTGGAAGATGTCCGTGTGACAGGCGGTGCCGCAGAACCGGGGCGTGTCGTAATCCTCGTATCTCCGGGTGCCCAACGCTTCGTCGCCGGCTTTGACGGCCTGTTCGGATTGGGCCGCCAGGAGCAGGACAAAGGGAACGGCTGCGAGGGCGATCAAGGGCCAGGCCTTTTTCATGACTCCTCCGTTTCGAGGCGGCTCCCGGATGCGAGAGTGTTCATGGGGAATTACCGCCTAATGTAATGGACTTCCCCGTTGATGTCAAATCCGAATCGGCTCCATGATGTATTGTGTGGTCCTTTAGGGTTAGCCTTGGGCCTGGGGGAGGGCTTCGGCGCCCGGCCGCGGTTTTTCACGCCGCGGAATCTCCGGGTTTCTCAGTCGGCTTCGCGATACGCTCGCTGACGCGAGATGTGCTCAGCCGGCCGGCAAGAATAGGCCAGAACCCTTCGAAACCCGTCGATTCCGGGCTAAACCGCTTATGGCGCCTCAACCCTCCCCCAGACCCTTGGCTCTCAGTTTAAAAATTCACCACACAATTTGTCATAGAGCCATCTGAATAGGGGCCATCAGGCCGCTTCGCCTCGTTTCCGCGGCCGGCGCGGGCCCTTGACATGAAGATCCGGATTGTTTCCCCATAACCGCTGATTTGTCCTCTCCTTCCCGGCCGGTCTTCCTCGGCAACATCAAAAGACCTATGAGATCGATAAGTCTTCTGTCCCGCTCTTCAGAAGGGAGATCAGGCTTTCGGGAGAGGTGACCGGAGCCCGGCAGCGAAATCCGGCGCACACATAGGCCGCCGCCCGGCCGCCGACCGAGCGGTAGGGCTCGAGAGAGGAAGCCAGCTTGAAAAGAGGCCCGGCCTCAGACCCTTCGGGTCTCAAAAGCACGACTTTTCCGGGCAGGTATTCCCGGCGCAGGGCGTTCAAGAAGGCGTTCGTATCCGGAGCGCCCGGTCGGCCGGCGACGACCACTTCGTGGAACTGCCGCCGCGTCAGTTCCAGCACGCTCAGAAAATGAGTGATGGACAGAGGTCCGGCGGCCGCCCGGGCGCCGAGAGTGCGGCTCAACCGGTTGTAAAAATCTTCCCAGGTCGGATCGGCGGTCAGACGGGCGAGATAAAGGAGGTTGCCGGCCATGACGGAATTCCCCGAGGGCAGGGCGCCGTCGGCGAATTCTTTTTTGCGCCCGGGGATGGCGTCGGAGTCTTTGGGAGCGAAGTCGAACCCGTCTTGGCCTTCATCCCAGAGTTCTTCGACGGCCCGACGCGCCAGGCGGACGCTTTCCGCCAGGTCGGCCGTTCGGAACGTCGACTGGTAGACTTCGATGAGGCCCCAAATGAGAAAGGCATAATCATCGACGAACGCCGGGATGGCGGCCTCTCCGTCCTTGGCGCGGTGATAGAGTCCCCCGTCGGGACGGACGATCGTCGCCCTGAGAAAATCCGCGGCCGCTTCGGCCTCCCGGAGGAAATCCGGCCTGTCGAAAGCCCGCCCGCAGACGGCGAGAGCGGCGACGGCCAGCCCGTTCCAATCGGTCAGGATTTTCGTGTCCTTGAACGGCGGCCTTCTCATCCTTCGTTTTGCCAGGAGCTTGGCGCGGACGGCGGCGAGTCGGGAGTCTTTTTCTTCGGGCGCTTTCTTCGATTCCGATCCCGCTCTCGGACCCCCCCGGGCGGAATGGAGGATATTCCTTCCGTCCCGCGCCTTGCCCGGCTCGGCGAAATTGCCTTCGGCCAGGACGCCGAAACGGTCCAGCGCCGCCACGGCCTCTTCGGGCTCGAGGGCCTCCCGGATTTCTTTTTCGGTCCAAAGATAGTACTTCCCCTCTTCGCCTTCGGAGTCGGCGTCCTCGGCCGAAGCGAATCCTCCGCCGGGCTGTTTCAAGTCCCGGAGCATGTATTCGAGGACGCGCTCGGCCGTGTCCCTGAATGCCGGCTGTCCCGTCGCCAGCCAGCCCTCGGCGTAGGCCGGGGCCAGGAGAGCCTGGTCGTACAGCATTTTTTCGAAATGGGGAACAAGCCACTCACGATCGGTTGCGTAGCGGTGGAAACCTCCTCCGAGATGGTCGAAAATCCCCCCGTCGGCCATGGCCTCCAGCGTCCGGGCGGCCATGAGCTCCGCTTCCCGCCGTCCTGTCCGCCGGCCGTAGCGCAGCAAAAAGACCGCATGCTGTGGGAGAGGGAATTTGGGCGGCGGCCCGAATCCGGCCCAATCCTCGTCGAAGGACGCTTTCAGGTCCTCATAGGCTTTCTCGGAAAAGTCGAGTTCGAGTTCGGCCTTCTCCGCCGGCTCCGCGGCCATCCGGGCCATGAACTCCCGGATTCTCTCCGCAGAGGCGGCGATTCCTTCCGGATCCGACTTCCAGGCGTCTTGGACCCGACGGGTGAGCTCTTTCAGGCCCTGACGCCCCCAGCGGTTCTCCTTGGGAATATAAGTTGAGGCGAAGAACGGGGTTTTGTCCGGAGTGAGGAGGAGGGTCAAAGGCCAACCGCCTGATCCCGTCAATGCCTGGCAGACGGACAGATAATGGTGGTCCAGGTCCGGGCGCTCCTCACGGTCGACTTTGACGCACACGAAAGCCTCATTGAGCCGTCGCGCGGTCTCCTCGTCGGCGAAAGACTCCCGTTCCATGACGTGGCACCAGTGGCAGGTCGAGTAGCCGATCGAAAGAAACACAGGCTTGTTCTCCCGGCGCGCCGCAGCGAACGCTTCTTCTCCCCACGGATACCAATCCACGGGATTGCGGGCATGCTGAAGGAGGTAAGGGCTTTTTTCTTTGGCCAGGCGGTTCATGGATGCTCTCGTCGTCTTTGAAGGGATTGCGTCGCCTTGGGAAGGAATGCGGCGCGGTCAGCGCATCCGCCGCTGCTTCCAAAACGGGTGTGCGCGCTCCGGGGAGCGAATGACCGAATAGACGCATTGGACATCGAGTCCGTGAAATTTCCAAAAACGCTGGCCGAACACGTCTCGCGCGCCGGGCTCGAAACTGTCCCTCAGGGAATGACTCTCGAAATGCTTGAACACCGAATCGAAGTCCTCGATCCAGGAGTCGCCGCACCGCTTGACGCGGCGGGTTTGGTCGTCATAAATGACTCCGTCGATTCCGAACTCGCCGCGCATTTCCTCCGCCTCCCGGCCCTCGACACGGATCGGCCCGACGAAAACATGGGCCATGTCTTCGAGCTCCCGCCAGCGGCCGTCCTCCGTCAAGACCCGGTGATTGCACACCCCCCAGCGGAATTCCATGTCGTGGGCGGGATCGCGCGGCCTGACGATCTGACCGTGGACGAAAACGGAATCGCTCCGGCTTTGGCTGTAGGCAATCTCTTTTTTGGACTTGCGGCCCTTGCACTTGGTGTCGAAGGAGTAAGTGTATTCCGATCTCCAGGCCGCGGCGCGGACCTGACCGAAGATCGTGCCTTCGAGCTTGCCGCCCATCCCCTCGGCCAGGAGCGCCTCATCGGGGAACGCCGTCTCTTTGGACAATTCGACCATCGTGGCCCACAGCCATTCCTGGGCGGCGGTGCCGTTGATGTTGGCCAGAAGGGTGAAATGCCAGTAGGTTTTAGCCGCCGGCCGAAGCGGTCCCGGACCGGCCCACGCCCAGAGCAGCATGAAGACACAAAGGCTGGGAAAGATCTTCGCCCGCTTGTTCATGGTTGCCCCCTTCCGGATGCTTCCGAGAGGCCTTCACTCTAGCAGAAAAGTTGTGACAGTGGCAAGAAACAGAGCGCCTCGTTCGAATCGGCGGCCGGAAGAATGATTTCGACCTGAGACAGATGAGGCCGGCGGAGCGTTATCCCATAGCAAAGAGACTCGGCCGCCAGGCGCCGGAGAAAGCAAGGAGAGTGCGGGGAAGGAAAAGCCCGATGGAAGGAATGAAGGACGAAGCCGGCCGGATCCCGGGGCGCGGCGGGATCGACCTCGAAGCGCGGATCGTCGGCCGCAGCCCGGACATGCGGCGCGTCCGCGCTCTCGTCCGGCGCGTGGCGGCGAGCGACGTGCCGGTCCTCATCCTCGGGGAGAGCGGGACGGGCAAGGAGCTTATCGCCCGGGCCGTTCATGATCTCGGGCGGAGGGCCGATAGGCCGTTCGTGGCCGTCAATTGCGGGGCGATCCCCGAGACCCTCCTCGAGAGCGAGCTCTTCGGCCACGGCCGCGGCGCGTTCACCGGCGCTCTCAGGGAGCGGCCGGGCCTGGTCGAGGAAGCCGAGGGCGGGACATTTTTCCTGGACGAGGCCGGAGACCTTTCCCCGGCGCTCCAGGCCAAGCTGCTGCGGCTCGTTCAGGAGAGGGAATTCCGCCGGGTGGGGGAGAACCGGACGCGAAGGGCGGATGTCCGCTTCCTGAGCGCCACCCACAGGGACCTGGCCGCGGAGATCGCCGAGGGCCGGTTCCGCGAAGATCTCTATTATCGTCTGGCCGTGGTGACGATCGACATCCCCCCGTTGAGAAAACGCCCCGAAGACCTGTTCCCTCTCCTTGAATATTTTTTCGAATTGGGATGCCGGGCTTTAGGCCGCCCGCCGGCCTCTCTTTCCCCGGAGGCCGCCTCCAAGCTCGTTCTCTATCAATGGCCGGGAAACGTCCGGGAGCTGCACAACGAAGTGCAGCGCTGCCTAGCGCTTTCCTCTCCCGGGGATCCCATCGGCCAGGAGTGGCTTTCGGAGAGAATCCTCCGGATGTCCAAGAACGGAGAGCCGGACGGTTTCAACTATTTCACCGCCCGCGCGGGATTCGAGAAGCGTTTTTTGCGGCAGGCGTTGAGCCGATACGGCTTCAACAAGACGAAAACGGCCTGGGGCATCGGATTGAGCCGGCAGGGACTGTTCAAGCTCCTCCGCCGGCACAACCTGACGTGAACGGCGACGGAGCATCAGTTTGCCGCCGGTATCCCGCTCCCGCTCCCGCTCGAAGAACCAACGGGTTCTTCATTCAGAAGGCGGGGAAAAGCGGCGGAGTCGCTCCTGTCCAAAGCCGCTTTTTTCTGATAAAGTGAACTTTATGGACGACGAGAAGCACGTCTTCGAGGTCCGTTGCCCCCATTGCCGCGCGGCTCTGTGGATCGATGCCGTCTCCCGAAGCGTGGTCGGGTCGGAAAAAGGGGCCGGCCGGGAGAAGTCTTCGCTCGACGATCTTCTCAGCAAGGAAAAACAGCGGCGGGAGGGATTCGAGCGCAAGTTCGAAGCCACGGCCGAGCTCGAGAAATCGAAGCACGAAAAGGCCCGCGAGAAATTCGAACAGGCCCTGAGCAGCGGGAAGACGAACGAGGAAGAAGAGCAGGAAGAAAAAGCCTAGATCGGCGGCCGTCAGCTCCCGGCCTGGGTTTCGTCCTCGCGCCGGCGGCGGGACATCGTCAGGCCCGTGGCGCCGAAAAAGATGAGGATCAGGACCGCGGTGTAATTCTGAACGGCCCACGGAAGATAGGACAGCGTCGGAACGCCGATCGTGCCGGTGATGTAGACCCCGGCCATGCTCCACGGGATGAGGGGCACGATGATTCCGCCGCTCTCCTCGACGATCCGGGAGAGATTCTTGGCCGCCAGCCCCTTCTCCCGGTACATCGGGCCCAGGAGCTCGGCGGGGATGATCATCGACAGGTAGGAGCTGCCCGTCACTAGGGCGGAGACGACGGCCGTCCCCACCGTGGTCAGGACCAGGCTCCACACCCGGCGGCAGAACGAGGCGATGCGGTCCAGGATGACCCGGAGCATTCCCGTGCTCTGCATGATCCCGCCGAAGCTGAAGGCGGTGAAGGCCACGAGCTGTGTTTCCATCATGCTCATCAATCCGCCCCGGGAGATGAGCCCGTCCACGACATCGACCCCGGTCGAAGCCTTGTAGCCGGAATTGACGGCGGCGGCCACGTCGACCAGCGATTCCTTCTGAATGACCAGCGCCAGGACCGCGGCCGCGGCCGAGGAGAGGAGCATGCCGGGAATGGTGGGCTTTTTGGCCACGGCGAAGAAAAAGACAATGGCCATCGGGAGCAGAAGCAACAGGTTCAAGCCGAGACCCCGGTCGAGGAAATTCCGGCGCAGCGTGTCGGTGATGAGGGTGACGGTCTCGGAACGGACGTGTTCCTGCCCGTAGCCCAACCCGACAACCGTGTACACGCCCAGGCCGATGAGCCAGGCCGGCAGGCCGGATTTCATCATGTGCTTGATGTGATCGAACAGGTTCGCGCCCGAGACGACCGTGGCCAGATTGGGAATGTCGGACAGGGGCGACATCTTGTCGCCCATGTAGGCGCCGGCGACCACGGCCCCGGCCGCCGGGCCGGCGGGGATGCCCAGCCCCATGGCGATCCCCATGAAGGCCACGCCCAGGGTGCCGATCGTCCCCCAGGACGTGCCGGTGGCCATGGCGGTCAGAGTGCACACCACGCAGGCCGTCACGAGGAAAAATTGGGGGGAGATGATTTTCAGGCCGTAGTAGATGACCAGAGGGATCGTGCCGCACGAAATCCAGGTGCCGATGAGGATGCCCACGCAGAGCATGATGAGGATGGCGGGCATGGCCTTATGGATGCTGTCCACGATGCCCTGCTGCATCTCCCGCCAGGTGAAGCCGAGGAGAAAGCCGATGGCGCCCGTGAAAAAAGCCGCCGTGACGAGCAGGACCTGGGGCTTGATTTTGTAGACGCCGTAGCCCACGCCGAGAAGGACGGCCATGAAGATCAGGGGAAGGAGAG
This sequence comes from Candidatus Aminicenantota bacterium, assembly GCA_016933515.1. Classification (GTDB taxonomy): domain Bacteria; phylum Acidobacteriota; class Aminicenantia; order Aminicenantales; family JAFGAV01; genus JAFGAV01. The sequence continues at coordinate 37,679 of JAFGAV010000113.1, read as the reverse complement.
CCACGCCGAAGGGCGTTTTTTTCCCGCGCGGGGCGGGGGCCGTCTGGCCGTGGTCTTCCATTTCGAGGCGCCTCCTATGCGGGCCGGAACGTTCCGCGGACGAGAAGCCGCGCGCCGGACATCATCTCCGCTCCCCGGGCGATGACGCCCTTGAGGGCGAGGTCCTTGTCGAGGAGAATGAGGTCCGCGTCCTTCCCCGGGGCGAGTTCGCCCTTGCGCTCGAGCTTGTAAAAACGGGCGGGGTTGAAGGCGAACAGCCGGACGGTTTCCTCCAGCGAGAGGATGTTTCGACGGACGAGGGAGCGGAAGGTCGAGAGCAGAGCGTCCTGGGAGGCTACGGTCAGGCCGGTGAGCTCGCCCCGCGAATCGAACACCGGCAGGCTGCCGTTGCTGTCGGAACTCACCGTGAACCGCTCGAGCGGAACGCCCCGCTCCCGCGCCAGTCGCAGCGCCGTCTCGACGCTGACGTCTTCGTCGCTCTCCTTCTCGGGCTCCGTGCCGGCTGTGAGATCGGCCCAGCCGCCGCCTTGGATCCAACGCAGGCCTTCCTCGAGGAGGGCCCGATTGCGGTTGGCGTGGGTGGGGATGACCTGGGTGGGAGGGATCTCGGTCTCAGCCGTCAGCCGGAAAAGCATCTCCAGCTTCCGCGCGCCGCTTCCCAAATGGAGATGGAGCACGCCGGCCTTGCCGCCCAGAAGGCCCCCCACCCGGCACTCGGCGGCCAGGCGTGCGATTTCTTCGAATGTCGGCTGTGAGGACCGGTGGTCCGACACGGCAACCTCGCCCGCTCCGATGATCTTGTCGATGAGCGCCAGGTCGGAGCGGACGCTGCCGGTCAGCGTCCGGACCGGAACCTCGTAGGAGCCGATGAAAATGTAGGCGGTGACGCCCTCGATGTCGAGGGCCCGGGCCTTGGCCAGCAGGGAGGAGGCGTGCCGCGTGACGCCGTCCGTCCCCAGGCAGCCGATGACCGTGGTCACGCCGCTGCGGATGATGTCCTCGACGCGGATTTCGGGCGCCCGGGTCGCCGGGCCGCCCTCGCCGCCTCCGCCCAGGATGTGGACGTGGGGGTCGATGATCCCGGGCGCGACCGTAAACCCTTCGGCGTCGATTGTTTTGACGGACACGCCCTCGACGTTTACGGCGCCGGGTTCGACGATCGAACCGATCCGTTCGCCGAAAATCCAGATGTCCTTGACACCCAAAGGCTGGGGGGCAAACACCGTTCCGCGGCGGATGACAGTGATCACGGCGTCCTCCTCGTCGTTTCGATGCGGCCGTCTCCAGGCCCGGCAGAGAGCTTAAACTAGCACGAGTCGGTCCGGCTGACAAGGAGCGGGGGGAGAGAGGCCTGAAGCTCGCTTCGGCCGGAATCCAAACCTTCTTTCTGTCTCATTTTTTCCCCGAGACCAGAGTGGCATAGGGCCAAAGGGAGCGTTGAGGCGATATGCGGGATTCGAATCCCGCCAGGCGCCGAGACGCTCCCTTTGACCGCTTAAAGATCTGGAATTGTTGCACGGGCGGTTCCATAACGTTTTGTGTGGTCCTTTAGCGTGAGCATTGGCCCTCAGACCGGAATTCAGCACACAAGGCGTCATGGAGCTTGTAAGGGCTTGCCACGGGTAGCGGAGAGGTCATAAAATATTGATCTTAAAGAAACAGAAACGACAGAGAAACCGATTTTATGGCCACATACGAAGAAGAGCTTGAGCGGTTCCGGCCCGTCATCAGGAGGCTGACGCGGGTCGTTCTCCTGGGCAAAAAAATCGAGGTTCGAGGCGCCGGGAATTTCATGCTCTCCGGCCCGAACGTCCTGGTGGGCAATCACATCGGCAGCTTCAAGGACGTGGCTCTTCTTTTCAAGGCGGTTCCCCGGCCGATCTTTTTCACGGCCAACCGGGAGCTTTTCGACGCCGCGGAGTTCCATGCCGTCATCCGCCGCCACCTCGAGCGCCATTTCAAGGAGTTCGGATTGACGGTCAACAAGCTGCTCGGCCCTCTCAAGTCCGCTTTTGTCCGCTACGTCTCCTCGCGCATCGGGCGCATCGGAACGGTGCCGGTGGACATTTCGCCGGGCCGCCAGAAAGGCGAATCCCTGGCGCTCGTCGAGAGCCATCTGCGCGCCGGCCGTGCCGTGGTCGCCCTCCAGGGACGAGGACGCCTGAGGAGGATGTATGCCAATCCTTTTCTCGAGCCGTTTAAAAGCGGCGTGGCGCATATCGCCCATAACCTTCGTGTCCGCGCCGGAGTGGACGTAGCCGTGACTCCCATGGCCTTCCTGGGCACGCACCGGCCGATGCTGATTCCCGCCCGGGTGAGGCTCAACGTCGGCCCGCCCCTGTACATCAGGGATTTTCAGGGCGGGGACGAAAGGGAGACGATCGAGAAATTCCGCGGGGCCATGGAAGCGCGCGTCCGCGCCCTTTTTTTCGAGCTCCTGTCCGGCTAGCGGTTCCTCTCAGGGGGTTGCCGCCGCCGCGCCCGCCCCGTTGACCGGCAGCGGCCCGGTCCGGATGACCAGGCTGACGGTGATCATGGGAAAGCCGTCGGCTTGGGCTTGATGCTCATTCAGATCATAAAGCGGCCGTTGCGGGCGATGGTTCTCTCCCCGACGCGGATCGTGGCTTTCTCCACCAGGGCGTCGTAGTGATGGCGGCTCGAGTTCCGGCCCAGGCCGTAAGAATCGCCGATGGCGAAGTGGACCGTGCCGAAGGCTTTTTCCGCCTCGAGCATGTTGGGGCAGATGCGGGCTCCCCGGTTCGTGCCGATGCCGAATTCGCCGATGATCCGGCCCGTCTTGTCTTCGCCGATGTGGGCCATGATGGCCTTCACGCCCCGGCCGCTCCAGTGCTCAAGGCGCCCCCGCTTGAACATAAGGACGCCGGGGCCGAGTTTGTCGTCGATCAGGCTGAGCACGACCCGCCCGGTGAACGTTTCCTCGACGGGCGCGGTGTAGCATTCTCCGGCGGGGAGGTTGCCGTGGCTGCCGCGCCGACCCAAGTCGCCCAGGCTGGAAACCCACGTCCGCGCCTTGACGCTGAAGGAGATGCGCGTTCCTCTCGGATTTTCGACCGTGATCTCGTCGGCGTCCTTGAGGATCCTCACCAGCTTGCGGGTGAAGCGCTTCATGTCGCCGAGGTCGACGTCCACCAGCCGCTCCATCATATCCCGCGTCATTCCGGGCATCATGAGCACGCGCCCCGAGGCCCGCCCGGCGCGGACGAGAAAGCCCCGGAACGTCTTTTCCTGGTAACGGGATTCGAGGACGTAGGCCAAGGCCGTCGCCCGGCGGACCATAAGCCGCAGGAGTTCGGTCGGCTCGGCGACCGGCCTCAGGGATTCGGGGAGGAGACAGGTCGTGGTCTCGGTCCCGGCGGCCCGCGCGGCGCCGGCCAGAGCTTCGGCGACCTCCAGGCTTCCGGTGTCCGTGATGAGCAGAAAGCGGTCGGTGGTTTTGAGCTTCAGGCTTTCGCGGACGGCCTTGCGGGCGGCACGCGTCAGTTTCGTCATCGAGGGCAGCTCTCTATTCTTCCTTTTCTTCGAAACGGCCCAGGACGGTCGAGACGACTTGAAGGAAATTGTTGTATTCGACCCGGACGCCCTTCTCTTTTATGTCCTTGGCCAAAAGGGATCCGAGGAAGAGATTGCGCTTGTTGTCCAGAAGAGCCGAACGGGCCTCGGATTCCTTCTCGGCGAATTCCTGGGGGGTGATCTGTTTGCGCTCCAGGACGCGCAACACCAGGTATCCGGTCTCGAATTCCACGGGTTCGCTGACCGCTTTCAAAGGCAGGGAAAAGGCCAGCAGGTCGACCTCCTCGCTTTCTCCGACGGTGCTCAGATATTGCCCCCGCTTGTGTTCGTTGACCGTCCTGTATTCCAAGGCTGCCTCCGCGCCGATGTTGTCCCATCGGCCTTCAGCCAGACGTCCGCGGAGCGCCCGGATTCTGTCCAGGATGATGCTTTTTTTCTTGGCTTCGACGACCTCGTCCAGGACTTCGTCGCGCACTTCCTCCAGAGTCGCCGGATGGGAGGGGATGACGGTCAGAAGTTGGGCCAGGCCGACGCCCTGGTAGGTGTAGAGGACCTCGGACAGGCCTTTTTCCTCAAGCTGGAAAAGGGCTTGGCTGACGACGCCCGAGGGATCCAGCACGCCCATGGGATCGCCCTCCTTGAGCGCGCCCGTCTCTACCGCTTTGAGGCCGAGCCGTTCGGCGGCTTTTCCGAGATTGTTGTCCTTTTTGGCTTCTTTGGCCAGGCGCCCGATTCTTTCCGCGGCCAGAGATTGCGCCTTTTGGTCTTCGAGTACGGTTTCGATCCTCGAACGGGCGTCCTCAAGCGGAATGGGCGAGGCCGGTGTTTTCTGTGTCACTTTGAGCAGAGACATCCCTTCGTCCGTCTCGACGATTTCGGACATCTGACCGCTTGCCAATCCGGCGATCGCTTCCTGTTCCTTTTCGGGGAGCGAGCGCCATTCGACGGCGCCCCAGTCTCCGCCCTGAGAAGCCTTGGAATCCCGGGAATGCGCCTGGGCCAACAGGCCGAAATCTTCTCCCTTCTCCAGCCGCTCCTTGAGAAGGCCGAGATCGGAGCGGACATCCTCCCGGGCGCGGCCGCCGTAGGGGATGTGAATGCGGCTCAAGCGCGTTTCCTCGGGATTCTGGAACTGGTCGAGGTTGTCGCGATAGTATTGTTCGATTTCTTCGGCGGAGAATTCGACCTCTTTCTTCAAATCCTCGCGATTGAGAAAGATTGCCGTTCCGGACCGTTGCTCCGGGATGCGGAAGCGCTCCTTATGCCGGTTGAAATGTTCCTCGATTTCCGTCTCTCCGGGCGGCTCCGGAAGCTCGACCGTGTTCGTTTCGAGAAGCAGGTACTCGATGCGGGCGGTTTCGTTCTCCCGTCGGTAATGGTCCCGCACTTCTTCCGGCGTCACGGACACGCCCGCGGTCAGCAGGTCCTGGATCTTTTCCAGGAGAATGGCGTCGGCGATGCTCTTCTCGAATTCCGCTATCGAGATTTTGTAATATGTCAGAATGTCTTCGTATTCCTCTTGCCCCACGAAACGGCCGGTCTTCTGGTCGAGAAAAACCGGAAAACGGCTGAGAACCTGCTCCTGGAACTCGCGGTCGGACACCGTCACCCGGCGCTCTTCGGCCGCCTGGAGGAGAAGACGGATTCTGATGAGCTCCTGGAGGACCTGGTTGGGAAGGTTGATCTGCTGGATGATTTCCTTGCTCATCTCGCCGATCCGTTCCTCGTTGAATGCGATGGCCTGTTGCAGGGCGGAAGCGTACTGGTCGGCGGTGATGGTCTCCCGGCCGACGCGGGCCACGGCCATGTCTCCGAGATCCCCGGCCTCTCCGCCTTGGTCGCCGGGTTGTACCCAGATGAACAGGGCGACGATAAAGGTGATGATGACCAGCCACAGGGCGGGCGCGAAGGATTTGAAGTTGCGGCGCATAGATTTGAGCATGCTCACGTCTCCTTCAACAGATGGCGGGCGATGACCAGTCTCTGGATTTCCGAAGTCCCTTCATAGATCGTCAGGACGCGGGCGTCACGGTAGATCCGTTCGACGGCGTATTCGCGGGAATAGCCGTAACCGCCGTGGACCTGAAGCGCTTGGTCGGCGGCCTGCTTGGCGGTCTCGGAGGCGAAAAGCTTGGCCATGGCGGCCTCGGCGGTGAACGGGCGGTCGGAATCCTTGAGTCGGGCCGCCCGGTAAGTCAGCAAGCGCGCGGCTTCCGTGCGGGTGGCGATATCGGCCAGCATGAATTGGACGGCTTGGAAATCGGCGATCTTTTTTCCGAAGGCCTCGCGCTGTTTGGCGTAGCGGACGGCTTCTTCGAGGGCCCTTTGGGCCAGTCCGATGGACTGGGCGGCGATCCCGACCCGGGAATGGTCCAGCCCGTTCAGGGCGATGGTCCCCCCCTGTCCCTCGGCGCCCAGCAGGTTCGAGGCCGGAACCTCGCAGTCCTCCAAGGTGATCTCGGCGGTCGGGGAGGAATGCAACCCCATCTTTTTCTCGACTTTGCTCATTTTGAATCCGGGGAAGCCCGGCTCGACGACGAAGGCATTGAGCCTCCGCCGGCCGGAAGGGTGGGCGGCTGCGGTGAACAGGATGATCGCGCCCGCATTCCGGCCGTTCGTCACCCACGCCTTGCGGCCGTTGAGAATGAACGTGTCTTTGCGTCGGACGGCCGAGGTGCGGATGGCCATGGCGTCCGACCCGGCGTTGGGTTCGGTCAGGGAGAAGGCGCCGAGAATGTCTCCGCGCGCCGCAGAGGGAAGGTATTTTTTCTTGAGCTCTTCCGTGCCGAAGCGGGCCAGGGCGTGGCAAAACAGCGAGACGTGGACGCTGACGATGACGCACACGGCCGCCGAGGCCTTGGCCAGTTCTTCCAGGACCAGGATCTGGGACAGGGAGTCGATGGGCTGGCCGCCGAATTCGGACGGAACGTTCATGCCCAGAAGACCCAATTCACCCAACCGGCGCAAGATCTCCTTCGGGAATTCCTCCCGTTCTTCGAGCTCCGCGTCATGAGGAGCGATGTCCTTCCGGGCGAAATCCCGGGCCATGTTCCTGAGCAAGATCTGTTCTTCCGTCAGCTCGAAATGCATTTTTCACTCCCCGTCGATGATCCGGCGTCGGGATTATGAGCGCCCGCGACGGCTCCCCCCGTTCTTTCCCCTCCGAGGCAAGGCCTGAAACAGAGGCCGCAGGCGGGCGTAAGCCGTGTCGAGGTCCTCGATGAAAACTCTCGTTCCGCCCACGAGGGGCATGAAATTCGAATCCCCTTCCCATCGGCAGACGATGTGGAGGTGATAGTGGTCGGTGACGCCGGCACCGGCCGATTTCCCAAGATTCATGCCGACATTGAAGCCCTGAGGCCGGTAACGACTCTCCAGGATCCGAAGGCAGTCTCTCAGCATGTCGGCCAGTTCCTCCGCCGCCGGCTGGGAGGCCTTCTCGAAGCGGTCCAGGTGGCGAAAGGGGGCGATCATCAGGTGTCCCGGCGTGTAGGGAAACTTGTTGAGGATGACGAAATTGTGGTTTCCGCGGTGGAGAATGTAAGCCCGCTTGTCGTCCTTTTTTTTTAAAGCCGCGCACAGGACGCAGCTTTTGGACCGGCGGCAGAGCTTGCGTATGTATTCTTCGCGCCAGGGAGCGGTCAGGAACTCCATCAGCCGGCCTTGTTGATCATCGTTTTGAGCTGCTTGCTGGGCTTGAAGTACAGGATTTTCTTGGGCGGGACGGAGACCGTTTCCCCCGTGCGCGGGTTGCGGCCCGTCCGGCCCGGCCGGGTCCGGAAGCGAAAACTGCCGAAACCCCGAACCTCGATCTCCTGGCCCTTGAGCAGGGATTCACGGATGGTGGTGAAGAAGAGGTTGACGCCCTGTTCGGCCTCCTGCTTGGGGATGTTCATGTCCTTGGAGATCTTGTTGATCAAATCGGCTTTAATCATCGCTTTTCGCCTCCTTCTTGGCGGCGGACAGCTTCTGGGATTTGATGCTCTCCAGCTTGTCCCGCATGAGATCGCCCAGGGTGAGCCGGTCGTCCTGACTGTTCAGGAATTTCTGATAGTCGAGGCGCTGCATTTCGACCTGGGCCTGGCGGAAGCTCAGGGACAGCTTTTTGTCTTTGGCGCTCATCTTGATGATCTTGGCCGTTTTCTCTTCTCCGGCGCTGAACGCTTCGGCCGGGTTGTCGATCCGGCGCTCGTCGAGCTCGGAGAGAAAGACGACGCCCTCGATGCCGGGCAGGACTTCAACGAACACGCCGAAGTCGGCCAGGCGGACGATCTTGACGTTGAGCAGGTCGCCCGTTTTGTGGCGGGCGAAAAAATCCTCCCAGATGTCGCCCTGGAGCTGCTTGATGCCCAGAGAGACCTTCTGCTTTTCGACGTCGATGTTGAGCACCACGACTTCAGCCTCGTCCCCGACCTTGAGCTTGTCGGAAGGGTGCTTGACCTTCTCCCAGGAGAGGTCGGAGATGTGGATGAGGCCTTCGATGCCGGGCTCGACCTCGAGGAAGGCTCCGAAATCCGTGATGCTCGTGATCCGGCCTTTGATCCGGCTTCCCGGCTTGATTTTCTGCTTGAGGAGTTCCAGAGGATGAGGCTGGATCTGCTTCAGACCCAGGGAGATGCGCTTGGATTCGGAATTGACGTCGAGGATGGACACCTCGACCTCCTGCCCGACGGAAAGAATTTTCTTGGGGTGGACGAGCTTGCGCGACCAGCTCAGGTCGGAGATATGAACCAGGCCTTCGACCCCTTTTTCGAGCTCGACGAAGGCCCCGAAGTCGGTCAGGCTGACGACCTTGCCGTGAATCCTTTGCCCCTGAAAATATTTCTCGGTGATGTCGGACCAGGGATCGGGAGTGAGCTGTTTGACCCCCAGAGAGATGCGCTCCTCTTTTTCGTTGAAATCCAGGACCACGACCTCCACCTCCTGGCCGACCTCGAGCATTTCTGAAGGATGGCCGAGCTTGCCCCAGGACATGTCCGAGATGTGGAGAAGACCTTCAATCCCGCCGATGTCCACGAAGGCGCCGAAGCTGGTGAGGGAGCGCACCGTGCCCTTGAGCCTTTGGCCCTGAGCGAGGGCGCCGAAAACCTTTTTTTTCTTTTTTTCCCTTTCCTCCTGAAGGTACAGCTTGCGGGAGAGGACGGCGTTTTCGGTTTTGCGGTCGAACTTGATGACTTTGAATTTGTAGGCGTTTCCGATAAGCGTGGAGGGGTCACGAACCATCCTCAAATCGGCGTGGGAATCGGGAAGGAAGGTCGGGATGCCGACGTTGACCAGGTAGCCGTTTTTGGCCCGTTCGACGACCTTGCCCGTGATCCAGCTCCGGGCGTGGAAGGCTTTCTCAAGATTGTCCAGGGCGTGCTCGGTGTCGGCCTTGCGTTTGGAGAGGATGAGGGCCCCTTCCTTGGGGTCGGCTCTCTCCAGGACGGCGTCCACCGTGTCGCCGGGTTTGAGCCGGCGCAGGTCGTTCGGGTCGAATTCCTCGACGGGAATCAGGCCTTCGGACTTGCCGCCGACATCCACCAGGATGTGGGTCGGGGTGAGGCGGACGATGCGGCCGTGGACGATCGAGCCGAAGGCGATCTCCCGGGCGCTGAACTGGTACCGGTCCAGGAGCTTGGCGTAGTCCTCGTTCTCGAGATTTTCTTCTTTCTTTTTTTCAGGGGGTTTGGTCATTTCGGACATGGGACGTTCTTCTCCATCCGGGGATTGGGTTCAAGGCCGGCGCGGATGGTCCGGACGACCTTGTCTATGGCTTCGGGAGGAGTCGAGGCTCCCCCGGAGATGCCGATGCGCTCGACTCCTTCCAGCATCTCAGGGCGGATTTCAGCCGCCGACTCGATGAAATGGGTCCGGGGCAGGATGCGGCGCGAGATGTGGTAGAGCTTGGCGGTGTTGGAGCTCAAACGGCCGCCCACGATGAACAGCGCCTCCACACGGCGGGCAAGTTCCGAAGTCGATTTCTGTCGCGCCTGGGTGAATTGGCAGATGGTGTTGAAGGCGCTCAGTTCGGCGGTTCGTTCCAGGATCTCAGCGACGATCTTTTTAAAGAGAGAGAGATCCAGCGTGGACTGGGCCAGGGCGGCCCTTTTTTTTGCGATCGGCAGGAGGGTGGCGCTCTCCTCGGTGTCCAGGACCAACGCTTTGCCCCGGCTGTGGCCGACAAGGCCCCTGATTTCGGGGTGTTCCCGGTCGCCGACAAGGATGATTTCGATGTTGCGGCGCGCCAGGGCCGCGATGCGCTTCTGGATTCTGTGCACGATGGGACAGGTGGCGTCCACAACGTCCAGGCGGCGGCGTTCGAGAATGTCGTAGACTTCGGGCGAAACGCCGTGGCTGCGGATGATGACCGTGCCTTCCGGTATCTCCTCCGGAGTTTCGGCGGAACCGATGCCCTGGCTTTTGAGCTCCTGTATGACGCCGGGATTGTGTATGAGATCGCCCAGCGTGGTGACGGCTCCGGTGCGTTGGCGGCGGATCTTTCGGACGAGGTTCAAGGCCCGTTTGACGCCGTAGCACAGCCCCGCATTGGGAGCGACGATGATTTCCATGGACTGAGAATGCGCTCGCAAAAAATAGTGATTTAGTCTACTCCGCGGGAATGAGTTTGTCAACCTTAAGTGTAGATAAACTCTGAACTTAGGGGCGGGAGAGAGCGCTCCCCTCAGGAAAACCGCATTCGCCTCCAGCCGGAATCGGCGCCGGGACCGGGGGCCGCTCTTGGACTTTTCGCGGCGATGTTCTATGATTTGATCCTGAGAAAGCGTCACGGCGAGGTCAACACCCCGATGAAAGGGAGGAAACACATGAGGCGTTTGACGGCGATGGTCTTCCTTGTTCTGGGAGCCGGTCTTGTCCTTTCGGCCCGGGACAAACGCCTGGACAACGTAAGCGGCCTGTGGGAAGTCCGCGTCCTGTCCAAGGTCGGTTTTATCGACGCCTCGGGCCGCTTAGCCGTCCCGGCCCGGTATGAGGAAGCCGGATTTTTCTCCGAGGGCCTTTGTCCCGTGAGACAGGGAGAGATGTGGGGCTACATCGACATCTCGGGCCGGACGGCGATTCCGGCCCGATTTGAACGGGCCGGCCCCTTTTCCGAAGGGATGGCGGCGGTCGGATTGAGGGGGCGGATGGGCTTCATCGACCGGACCGGACGCATGCTTTCCATGCCGGCGGTCGAAGAGGCGGGGCTTTTTCAGGAAGGCCTGGCCCGAGTGAAGGCCGGGGGATTGTGGGGATTCATCGACGGCCAGGGCCGCCGCGCCATTCCCGCCCGTTTTGAAGAAGCGGGCGATTTCTTCGAGGGATTGGCCGCCGTCCGGATTCAAGGCCGCTGGGGCCACATCGACCGGGAAGGCCGGGTTGTCATCCCCCCGCGGTTTGAGGGCGCCTCGGAATTCCAGGAAGGCCGGGCCGTGGTCCGGACGCCTTCCGGAGCGTCCTACATCGACAAACGGGGATCGGCTGTTTTCCAAGGCCGTGTTTTCCAGGAGGCGCAGCGTTTTTCGGACGGGCTGGCCGCCGTCCGGTTGCCGCCCTCGGGACGATTCGGGTTTATCGACGCCGAGGGGAAAGCGGTCATCATGGCCCTCTATGATGAGGCCCTGCCTTTCAACGAGGGCTTGGCCGCAGTCCGCCGGGGCGAGCGCTGGGGCTATGTCGACAAACAGGGCGCCGTGGCCGTGGAGTTGCGTTTTGAGCGCGCGGATTATTTCATCAACGGCCTGGCCAGGGTGGTTCGAAGCGGCCGGGATGTCTATATCGACCGCGGCGGGCGCATCGTCTGGGAACCGGGGATGATCAGGTGATGCCCGAAAACGCAGTCGGCCGAGCTCGACGATGTTGAGGAGGGCCTGAAAGACCTTCGAAGAGAGGCGGGGACGGGCCGCGGCCGCGACCAGGCCCTGGCCGGCCCGTCAAATCCAAAGGCGCGCGGCGGTCGTCCGGCGACGCGATCCGCTCAGGAGCCGTCCCGGTTTTCGTCCTGTTCGTCTTCTTGAGGCTCTTCTTTTGTATCGTCCTTTTTCCTGTCTACCGTTTTTTCTTCCCGCATCCCGTTCCGTTTCTCCTCGGGGACGTCCCCCTCCTCGAGCATCTTGGCCACTTCCTCCACGGAGGGCAGATCGCTGAGATCGTTCAGGCCGAAATAGGCCAGGAACCTGTCTGTGGTCCTGTAAAGCAACGGCGAGCCCGGCGCCTTCTTGCGGCCGCAGATCTTGACGATCTTTTTCTCGAGCAGGGTCTTGATCGTGTAGGAGGAGTCCACGCCTCGGATGGCCTGGATTTCGGGTTGGGTGACGGGCTGATGATAAGCGACGACCGACAGGGTTTCCACCGCGGCGTGGGAAAGTTTCGTCTTGCGCTCGATCTGGAGCAGGCGCCGCACCCAGGGGTCGTGCTCCGGCCGCGTGGCCAGCACGAAACCGCCGCCCACCTGTTGGAGCCGCAGCCCCCGCCCTTCCCGGAGATATTCGGCGGACAGCTCCTCGATTGCCCGGCGGAGTTCCTCCTCGGTCCGGTCGCTCAGCACCTCTTTGATCCTGTCCATGGACAGGGGCTCGACGGAGATGAAGATGAGCGCTTCCAGAATATCTTTAAGCGGGTTGTCCATGGTTTTCGGGGAAGGACCGGCTTCTTCGCATCCAGACTTTGATGGTGTGGAAAAGGCGCTCCTGGACGGCGATGACCGCGCCGGCCTTGATGAGTTCCAAAAGGCAGAAGAAGGCGATGAGGGCTTCCTCCAGGCTCTCCTGCCTGGCCAGGAACTCCAGGAAGTCGAGATAGTGCTTTTCTTCGAGTTCGCGGATGATGTCCCTCATTTTTTCGTCGAGCGAGACGTCCTTTCCCTTGAGGTATTGGAAATTCTCGCTCTCCCGGCGCTTGAGGAGGAGAAAAAAAGACTCGGCCAGGTCGAAGAGGGACACCTCGATGAGTCCCGGCTCGTCGGCGACATCGATGGGCGGCGGGGACATCCGCCGCCAGGTTTGAAGCTGCGCTTCCTCCTTCTCCCGCAGGAGGAGGCTGGCGCTTTTCATCCGCTCGTATTCGAGGAGCCGATCGACGAGCGGCCGCCTCGGATCCTCCTCGTCCGCCGGGGGCTGTTCGCGGGGCAGGAGGAGCTGCGATTTGATGGATATGAGAAGCGCGGCCATGAGCAGAAATTCCGCTTCCCGGTCGAGGTTGATCTGCTCCTTGCGCGCCAGGTAGGAAAGGTATTCTCGGGTGATGGCCGAGATGGGGATGTCGGTGATGTCGATCTGCTTCTTGCGGATGAGGAACAGCAGAAGGTCCATCGGTCCCTCGAAAACCTCGAGCCGGACCTGGTAGACATCCGCCTCCGGAACGGGAACCGGTTCCATCTACAACCCCAGACGGTCCCGAACCTCAGCCATCGTCCGGCGCGCTTCTTCCCGCGCCCGGCGTCCGCCCTCGGCCAGAATGTCGCGGACGGAGTCCGGGTTGTTCTCGAACGCACGCCGCTTTTCCTGGCAGGGGAGGAGGAACTTCGTCAGAGCGTCGATCGCCGCTTGCTTGCATTCCAGGCAGCCGATGCCCGCCGTCCGGCATCCGCGGGCGAGTTCCTCCCGGACATCCGGGGCGACGAACGCCTTGTGAAGGGTGAAGGCCGGACAGTCTTCGGGTTCCCCCGCGTCCGTGCGGCGCTTGCGCCGCGTGTCGGTGACCATGGTCGCGATCTTCTCGCGGACGACTTCGGGCGAGTCCTTGAGGTAAATCGCGTTGCCGAAGGATTTGCTCATTTTGCGGCCGTCGGTTCCCGCCAGGCGGGGCACTTCGGTGAGAAGCGTCTGCGGCTCGGGGAAAATGGGGGCCACAAGGCGGTTGAAACGCCGGGTCACTTCACGGGCGAGCTCCAAGTGGGCCTCCTGGTCCTCGCCCACCGGAACGAGCTCGGCCTTGTAGAGGATGATGTCCGCGGTTTGGAGAACGGGGTAGCCGAGGAAACCGTAGGTGTTGAGCTCCTTGTCGGCCAGCTCCTGCTGCATCTCCTTGTAAGTGGGGACCCTCTCCAGCCAGGGCAGGGGGATGAACATGGAGAGGATGAGATGGAGCTCGGCGTGCTCCGGAACGTCGGATTGGACGAAAAGGACGCACCGCTGGGGATCGAGCCCCAGGCTCAGGAGGTCCACGGCCATTTCGAAAATGTTGCCTCCGATCGCTCGGGCGTCGGCGTATTCCGAGCTCAGGGCGTGCCAGGAGACGATCGAATAGAAGCAGCGATAGTCGTCCTGGAGGCGGAGCCAGCTTCTGAAGGCGCCGACGTAGTTTCCCAGGTGGGCGGGACCCGTGGGCCTGACGCCGCTGAAGACGATTTTTTTCTCCGGGGGGGGCATGGTCATAGGAAGACGACGCGGATGATGAAATTCTGGATGGGACGGATGATCACGCCCAACACTCCCAGATAGATCAGGCCGATGACGATCAGGAAGCCGTAGGGGCGGATTTTTTCGTATGCGGAGGCCGCCTCAGGGGGGAGCAGCCCCATGAGCACGCCCGAACCGTCCAGGGGCGGCACAGGGATCATGTTGAAGACGGCCAAGTAGGTGTTGATCAGCACGGAATAAAAGAGCAGGAGGACCAGGCCGCCGAGTGGCTTGAGAACGGAGAGCTGCGGGGAAAGACCGATGTTTGAGAGGAAGGACTGAGCATCGGGGCTGAGCGATTTGAGAAGGACGATGAGCACGAGGCAGCCGAAGGCGGCCAAGAGATTGGCCGCCGGCCCGGCGAAGGAAATCCAGAGGTTGTCCCGGCGGGGATTTTTCAGGTTGAAGGGGTTGACGGGCACGGGCTTGGCCCAACCGAAGGCCGGCATTCGGAACAGGACCAGCAGGACGGGCATGATGATCGTGCCGAAGAGGTCGATATGAACCAGGGGATTGAGCGACACGCGGCCCATGCTGTAGGCCGTCAGGTCGCCCTTTTTCATCGCCGCCCAGGAGTGCGCCGCCTCGTGGATGGTGATGGCGAACAGCAGAGCGAAGAGCTGGAAGACGATGATGAGAACGCTCATATCGCCGTCATTTATAACACATCGGCGCTTAAAGAAAAAGGCCCGGTGATCGGGGAGCTGGAGAGGGCTTCGGCGCCTGGCGCGGATAAAAAAAGGCTCCTCGTCCGGAGGACGAGAAGCCCTGGAGAATCGCGGGACGGCCGTTCAGCTCTTGAGAATCTTCTCGACCTCGTCCTTGTCCACGTCCAGAACGTAGGAAATGCCGGAGATATCGGCCGCCTCTTTGGTCAGCGACGCGATGTCGTCCCGGGTGATGTATTCCAGGCCGAACTTGCGGTTCCCGGCCATGAGCTGGCGCAAGCCCTGGCTGAGGCGCTTGAAGTAGGTGTAAACGCCGATCGCTCCCGTAGGCAGGTCCTTGAAGCGGTCGCCGTAATACAGCTTGAGCTCGGGGGAGGTGACGAAAATCTCCTCGACCGACGAGCCGAAGCGTTCGACATAGACCGGAATCTGGCTTTCGGTAATCCGCTTGCCGATCGTCTTGCCCACCATGGCCGAGGCCAAAGGGGCGCGGGCCATGCCCACGGCTTTAACGTAGGGCGCGCCCAAGCTCAGGGCCTTGAAAATTTGGTCTTCGAAAGTGATGCCGCCGCCGAAAACCGTGTCGGGAACATAATCTCCGCTTTGAGCCAGCGTGTGCAGGTAACGGTAAGTCAGCGACCAGATTTCAAGAGAAGGGACGCCCCATTCGTTCATCATCCGCCAGGGGCTCATGCCCGTTCCGCCGCCGGCGCCGTCCACGGTCAGGAGGTCGAGCTTGGCCTTGGAGGCGAACTTGACGGCCCGGGCCAAGTCGGCCGGTCGATAGGCGCCCGTCTTGAGGAAGATGTGCTTGGCGCCGGCCCGCCGCAGCTCCTCAACCCGCCGCATGAAGCTCTCCTCCTCGACCATGCCCAACCGGGAATGACGCTCGAATTCCTTGAAGCTGCCTTTCTCGAAGGCCTTGATGACGTTCGGGTCCTCGGGATCGGGCAGAACGATGTAGCCCCGCCGACGCAGCTCCTGAGCTTTTTTCAAGCTCTTGATTTTGACCTCGCCGCCGATGTCCTTGGCGCCCTGGCCCCACTTGAGTTCTACGGCCTGGATGCCGAGTTTGTCGATGGCGTATTCCTGGACGCCGAGGCGCGTGTCCTCGACGTTGGCCTGGACGACGACCGCGCCGTAGCCGTCGTACCAGTCCTGAAAAGCCTTGACCCTCATCTCCATGTCGGGCGAGCGAAGGACCCGGCCGTTCTTGATTTCCGAGCCCTCGTCCATGGCGCAGACGTTCTCGCCGATCGTCAGGACGACGCCGGAGATGGCGGCGCCCGTTCCCAAGCCCGCCCAATTCTGTTTGGCCACGTTGGTCGAGCCCATGCCTCCCAGGACGAAGGGCAGTTTGAGCTTGATGGATTTGTCGCGCCCGATCGCGGTCTCGACGCTGACTTTCTCGAAGGTCGCCACGTCGGAGTCGGCCGCGCAGCCGTGGGCCCCGGCGGCCGTGCCCATGATGCTGAAATGCGACAGGTCGAAAGGATATTCCTTCTCCGAGGCGGCGGTGATGATGCCGAAGGGCTGGGGGTAGAGGACCTCCGGGCCCCGGTAGGCCGATTTGCCGATCTCGCACATGCCGATGCAGCCGTCGACGCAGGTGACGCACATCCCGCTGAAGGGGCTGATCGAACCTTCCGTCCTGTTTTTCGTCAGTGTCGCCGCGCTGCGGTTGAGTTTGGTATAAGACATGGGGACCTCCTTAAAATTGCTGTCTCTTCCTAAACCGATCTGGGATGTCCATGGGTCGTTATTCCGGTTTCGGCCGGCCCGTCTCCGGCGCGTCCTGGACGCACGTCCCGCACCTTCCGGCGTCGTACATCCAGCACTGGAGCTCGTCGTAGCGTTCGAGGCAGGTGGGCTCCATGGTCAGGCAGGCGTTGCAAATGGCGGTGTCGGGTTCGGGCCCCTGGCAGCGAAGCTGGCAGGCGGGGCAGATGTACATGCAGGCGCCGCACAGCCGGCACACCTCGGATTGGATGTCGAATGGAGTGGAGATTTTTTTCTTGTGGCCCCGGTTCTGGAAGCCGATGGCCCGTCCGTCCATCTGCTCGGCGCACATCCGGACGCACAGCCCGCACAGAACGCATTCCTCGTTGCGGAGCGTGAACCTCTGTTGGGTGACGCCGAAGCGCGAGGCGAGATCCTGGAGGATCTTGGAGTTGGGCGCCGTGGAGAGCATCAGTTCGATCATCATCCTTCGGGCTTGGATCACCCGCCGCGTGTCCGTTCTGACCACCAGGCCCGGCTCGACGCGGTAGGTGCAGGACGAGACGAGACGGGTTTTCGGCTTTTCTCCGATCTCGACCAGGCACAGACGGCAGCCGCCGTAAGGGCTCAGGCCCTCGTTGTGGCAAAGCGTGGGAATCTCCAGGCCGTAGAACTTGGCCGCTTCAAGAACGGTCCAGTGCTCTTCGACCTGAACCTCGACGTTGTTGAGGAGGATGGTGATCATATCGTTTTCCCCGTCGCTTTCTTCCCGTCCTCGGTTTCGAGGTCGCAGCGCAGGCAGCGCCGGGCTTCCCGGACCGCGACGTCCCGGCTGAGCCCCAGCTCGACTTCCTCGTGGAGCGATTTTCTCCTGCCCGGCGGAAGGTGGGGCATTTTCGGCCGCTTGGCCCGCTCGATTTCTTCCTCGCTGAGCATGACCGGCTCGACGTATCGCGAGGGCCGGGTGAGGCGGCGGGCTCGGGCCAGGGGCCGGCCTTCGAGATAATCCTCGATCGATTGGGCCGCAGCCTTGCCCGCGGCGATGGCCTCGACGACGCTCGACGGCCCCGTCACCACGTCGCCGCCGGCGAAGACGCCGGGGCGCGTGGTGGCCATCGTCACCGGGTCGGCGACGATCGTCCCCCACTCGGGAGAAAGAATCAGGCCGTCGCTGTCCTTGAGGTAGGGCGTGTAAGCCCTCTCGCTCAAAGCCAGGATCAGGGTGTCGGCCGGAACCTGGAACTCCGATCCGGGAACGGGCACGGGTTTGGCCCTTCCGCTTGCGTCTTTTTCTCCCAGCGTCATTTTCTGGCACTCGACGCCGACGACCCGTCCGCCTTTGGTGCGGACGCGCGTCGGGGCCGCCAGGAATTCGATTTTGATGCCCTCCTCCAGTGCGGCCTCCACTTCCTCAGGATAGGCGGGCATTTCTTTCCTCGTCCGGCGGTAGAGGATCGTGACTTTCTTAACGCTTTTGTCGCGCAGGGCCACCCGCGCGGCGTCGACGGCCGAGTTCCCACCGCCGACGATCGCGACACGCGCTCCGAGCTCGGGCGGGCGGCCGAGATGAACATCCTTGAGAAATTCCAGGGCCTGCAGAACTCCTTCCGCTTCTTCGCCGGGGACGCCGATTTCGATGGGCTTATGGGCGCCCGTGGCGAGGAAGACGGCTTTGTAACCCTGGCCAAACAGGTCGTCGAGGGTGAAATCCTTGCCGAGGGCGGCGTTCGTCCTGAGCGTCACTCCGGATTTGATGATGTAATCGATGTCTTCCTGCAGGATGTCCTTGGGCAGCCTGTGGCTGGGGATGGTCACGGCCAGCATGCCTCCCGGAACGGGCAGGGCTTCGAAAATCCGGACCGGATAGCCCTGGCGGGCCAGCATGTATCCGGCGGACAAGCCCGCCGGCCCGGCGCCGACGATGGCCACTTTTTGAGTCTTGGTCATGGGGAACTTGACCGGAACGTCCAGTCCCTTTTCCTTGGCCCAGTCCATGACGAAGCGTTTCAAGGCCCGGATGGCGATCGGATCGCCGATCTCTCCGGCCTTGCAGGCGCTCTCGCACGTCCGGCTGCAAACCCGGCCGCAGACCGAGGGCAGGGGATTGTCCTTGCGGATGACTTGGTAGGCCTCCTCGAATTTTTTCTGAGCGATGAGGGCGATATACGTCGAGGCCTCCTGGCCGATGGGGCAGGTGTATTGGCAGGGCGAGGAAATGATTTCCTTGCAGACCATGGCCGGGCAGCGCTTTTCGAGGACGTGTTTTTCGTACTCGGAGCGAAAGAATTTCAGCGTCGAGAGCACGGGATTGGCGGCCGTCTGTCCCAGACCGCACATCGAAGCGTCCTTGACGGCGGCGGCCAGCTCTTCGAGCAGGTCGAGATCGGCCAGAACGGCCGTCCCGTCGGTGACGCCTTTGACGATCTCCCACATGCGCTGGGTGCCCTCGCGGCAGGAAACGCACTTGCCGCAAGACTCGTCGCGGAGAAAGTTCAGGAAGTACTTGGCCACGTCGACCATGCAGGTCTTCTCGTCCATGACGATCATGCCGCCCGAGCCCATGATCGAACCGGCCTGGGCCAGACTCTGATAGTCGATGGGCAGGTCGAGCATCTCCTTGGGCAGGCAGCCTCCCGAAGGGCCTCCCGTTTGGACGGCTTTGAACGCCCGGTCGCCGGGGATTCCTCCTCCGATGTCGTAGATGATCTCCCGGAGAGTGATCCCCATCGGGACCTCGACGAGACCGGTGTTGTTGATCTTGCCCACCAGCGAGAAGATTTTTGTGCCCTTGCTGTTGTCCGTGCCGATCGAGGCGAACCAATCGGCTCCCTTGTCGATGATGAGCGCGACATTCCCCCACGTTTCGACGTTGTTGATGCACGTCGGCTTGCCCCATAGCCCGCGTGTCGAGGGGAAAGGCGGCCGTTGGCGGGGCTCGCCGACCTTGCCTTCGATCGAGGCGATGAGGGCCGTCTCCTCGCCGCAGACGAACGCTCCCGAACCTTTGGCCACGCGTATGTCGAAGTCGAAACCCGTGCTCAGGATGTTTTCCCCCAGCAGGCCGAGGCGGTAAAGGTCGTCGAGGGCCTCGGTGATGTGCTTGACCGCCAGCGGATACTCGTCGCGGACGTAAACCGTCCCCTCCCGGGCCCCGATGGCATAGGCGCCGATCATCATGCCCTCGAGCACGCGGTGGGGATTGCCCTCCATGAGGCTGCGGTCCATGTAGGCGCCGGGATCGCCCTCGTCCGCGTTGCAGATGATGTATTTCGGCTCGCCAGCGGCCTTGCGGGCCGACTCCCATTTCAGGCCGGTGGGGAAACCCGCGCCTCCGCGGCCGCGGAGGCCGGAGGCCTTGATTTCATCGATGACCTCCTCGGGAGTTTTCTTTTTCAGGACTTTGAGCAGGGAGCCGTAGCCGCCGACGGAAAAATAATCGTTGATGTTTTCGGGGTCGATCAGAGCGTTGTCGCCCAGGACGATGCGCTTTTGTTTCTTGTAGAATCCGATCTCCGACTCTTTGGATTCGGCCTTGCCGGTGCGGGGATCGACGTACAGCAGTCCGGGCAGGATGGTTTTCTTGAGGATGGTTTGGGCGATGATGTCTTTGGCGTTTTTCGGAGCGACCTTCTGGTAGAAAATGCCGTCGGGGAAGATGATGATGTTCGGTTCGGCCTCGCAGAAGCCGTGGCAGCCCGTGACTTTGATCTTGACCTTGTTTTCCAGCTTGTGGGTCTTGAGGGCGCGCCGCAGAGAGTGAATGACTTTTTCCGATCCGCGGGCTCGGCCGCAGGTCCCGGAAGAAACCGTCAACACGGTTTTCTTCTCCGCCTTGCGGAGACGGATCTGCTCGTCGATCAGGGCTCGGAGGTCTCGTGTTGTGTTGAGCTTTTCGATGGTCTTCATGGGGCGGCTCATTTTCGGTATTTTTTCAGGATGGTCCCGACCTTGCGGACGGTCATGTGGGCGTGGTAGTCGCCGTCTACGACGACCACGGGCCCGATGGCGCAACATCCGAGACAGGCCACGGTTTCCAAGGTGAAGTTCTTGTCCTCGGTCGTTTCTCCGGCCTTGATTTTCAGCCGCTGCTCGAATTCATCCAGAATCCGGGGAGCGCCCCGGACGTGGCAGGCCGTGCCCTGGCAGACCGTGCAGGTGTGCCGCCCGCGGGGCTTCAGGCTGAAAGCCCGGTAGAACGTCGCCACTCCGACGACGTCGATGAGCGGGATGTCGAGCGTCTTGGCCACGGCGCGCAGGCTCTCCTGCGGAAGGTAACGGAATTCGGCTTGGATGTCCTGAAGGATGGCCATGAGGCTTTTCTTCTGCCCGTGGTGCTTGTCGATGATGGCCTGGATTTTTGTTTGATCGCTTGTCAAGATGGACCCTCCCGGAAAGGACGTGACAACCCTGGAAGACGGGAGAGAAGAAGGGCGGTGGGCGGGAAGAAGGTCAGGCGGCCAAACCGGAGGAGGCGAATGAATCTCTCCACTTGCGGAAGATTTAAAAAACAATGGTCGTATATATCAGAGGAAAATCGGTGTTGTCAAGAGTTCGGCGGCGATTTCACGCGCTTGCGCCCCCGGGGGGCCTTGGTGACAATGGGGAGCTCGAAGAGCGCCTCCTCGGGGAGGCCGAGCGCCGCAGCCGCGGACTTTTTGTCCGCGGCCTCGCGGCCGACGAAGCGGCAAACCAAAAGGCGTTCGAGCCGGAGGCCCGTTCGGAAGAGGTTCGTTTCCGTGAGCGCGGCGTTCCAGCCTTCAAGCCAGGCTTGGAGTTCTTTCTTCTGCTCCGCGGTCCCTTCGAAATGAATGAGCAGGCTGATTTCGGCGTCCGGCCCGTCCAGGCCGCCGATCGCGTCTTCCAGGAGGTAAACGGCGGCCACGCCTCGCCGCGGAGCGTCGCAGAGACGGGCGATCTGTTCGGCCATCCTCCGCCGCCAGCGGGAATGCTCGTTCGGATCCCGGCCGGCGGCGAGCCCCGCGGCGCCAGCCGGGCGGTGCGTTGAGCCGGGCCCGGCGAAATAGGCGATCGCCTTCTCCCGGTCGGCGTTCATGAGCACCTGAAGGGTTTTTCCCCCGGTCGTCCGGGCGACATCGATGAGCCGGACGGCGTCGGCCAGTTTTTTGTGAGCGGGCAGGATTTGCAGCAGAATGTTGGGGGCCGATTTCAGAAACTGATCGTTGAACTGGACCTGGGGATCGTCGGGATAGAGGGGCAGATAACGGATGCCCGATTCCACAAGGTCCTGAAAGAAATGCGTCCCGAAAGACACGTCGGGGACGTAGTGACCCTTCTTGCGGGCGACCTCGATGAGCATCGCCGCGTTGGAGATGTCCGAGTAGGTGACGCGGACGCCGAGTTTGATGTCGCCTCGGCTTCCCCACCGCCCCGGCCCCATGAGAATGAAGCGGCGGCGGGGGAGGATCGTATTGAGTTTCCCCACGATCAGGCCGACGGCCGCCAGGTCGGACAGGGCGGCGATCTCGCCGTAGCGGTCCGGATCGATATAGACGATGTGCGTGATGTCGGCCACGCGGCCGTTGGAGACGAAACGGTTGGCCGTGAAGAGAACGGAATCGGAGGGAAGATCGGCGGGGATCTCCATGGCCGCTTCCTCCGCCGACTGGCTTTGGGGGCGGCACTGAAGGAGATAAAAATCTTGGCCGTCGAAAGCGAACTCGACATCTACCGGAACGCCCAGCGCCGACTCGAGCGTTTTCAGGATGGCCACCAACTGGGGCATGAATCCCCCGGAATGGATCAGGCCGTCGAAAGTGACGACGAGGTCTTCCTTCACAAAGTCGGTGACGAGCCCCAAGGGAGGTTTGAGGAGCCCGTCGCGGTACAGGGAGAGAATTTTGTCCAGCGAAGGGTATTCGGGGCCGATCTCCCTCAACAATTCTCGGATGTCTTTGGTGGTGAAGCAGTTGTTTTCAAGATCGATGACGTCGATTTTTCTCGGCGAATAGCGGACCATCTCCTCCTGGGAAACGTTCACCCTGAGGCTCGGCTGGGCCGGAGCGACGAGAACCGGGTAGTCGTCGCTCAAGCGGTCCACGGCCCGTGTCCCCAAACCGGGAACGAGGCGCAGCAACCCGTCCTCGCGGCGGATGCGGGCCGACCAGCGGAACTCATTCCTGGAAAACGCCACGCCGGCGAAGGCCGGGAAGAAATACCGGCCGACCTTCCGACCCACCACGGCTTGGATCATGATGCCCATTTCCTCGTGGAAGTCGAGCAGCCCCCGTTCGGCGCGATACTGGATGGCGTCAGGATTGAAGGTCGAGGCGTAGACTTCGGCCACGGCGTCCAACAGGGCGTCCAGGCGCTTTTTCTTGTCCCCCTGGTTGGCCAGGAAGAGGCTTTTGTATTTTCCGGCGAAGGCCGTCCCCATCCGGTCCTCGAGCAGGCTAGAGCTTCGGACGATGATCGGCGTTTCGCCGAAGTCGTCGAGGGCCACCGACAAGCCCTTGACGATCTCGGAAGGAAAGGAACAGTTCTTGAAAACCTGGACGAGGTGGGGATACTCCAGGCGGACTTCGTCGATGTCCTTGTATTTCTGTTCGATGACATCTTCCAGGTTGTTGTACTGGAGGAAGTTGATGACGCCGTCGGAGGTGATGTACCACGTTTTAGGCTTCTTGACCGTTCCCAAGGCCTTTGCCCGGCGCGCGGCCTGGGAGAGAACCCGGCTGCCCAGGAAAAGGCCGGCGCTTTTGCCTCCCAGTTTGCCGCGGCTGTCGGGGGGGAAGATGATCCGGCCCATCATGTCGAAAAAATCCTCGAGGTCGACGTATTTCTTGAGGATATTGATGTACTCGAGCTGGTCGGTGAAAAAACGGCGGATGAGCGCCACCCGAACGCTGTCGGCCTTGGCTCTCGAAAGCTGCGCCCCCTGGGGCAGAAGAAGCTTGAGACGCCGCATGGAGTCGAGAACCTCGTTGAGCGAGGAATAGATGTTTTCCAGGACCTTGACCGCGTCGCTCGACCGGTCTTCGTTGATCCACTTCTGGACGCGGCCCAGAATCTCCTCGTCCGTCAGGTTGGCGGCCGCGATCTTGAACGTTTCTTCGCTCAATTTATAGAGGCGGTCGAGGGAGGTTTTCTCCTGGGGCCAGTTGGCCTCGCCGAACAGCTCTTCCCGGTCCTGGTTCTCCCCGTGACGGAGAAGAAGGGAGCGCGCCTCGCTGACGCCGCGCCAGCCCAGGTAGTTCATCATTTTGCGCGAGATGCGGAGAAAGAGGCTCTGGTCGGTGTTGCTCAGGAGGTCGAGCGCGATGCGCCAGCTTTTTTTCGCCGCGGCCTCTTCCCGACGCTCCCCGCTCATTTCCTCGAACATCAGCCGGAGCCGCTGATGGAGAATAAAATGACCCAGCCGCTCGGCGATGGTCTGGATGAGCTTGACCTCGCCCTGGAGAAAAGGGCCGCAATCGGCCTCGGGCGTCGGCTCGGTGTAGCAAACGAGAAGACGCCCGACGACGGCGTCCTGGACGCGGATGTCCGCGTTCTGGACGAACGGCGTTTCCACGAAATCCGGAGAGTCGTAGAGTTCCGAGCCGTAGACGATGCGGACCTGGCAGATTTTGGGGAACTGCCAGCCGGGGGGGATGGCGGCGATGACGCGGTGAAAGACCTCCTCGAGCGAGAGCGAAAAATTGCTGAGGATCTCCTCGATGGTGTACAGGCAGCTCAGTTCCTTGGAGCGCTCATGGAGGGTGCAGAACAGCTCGTCGGCCGTCTTGGACGGGTCCTGCTGACTCATCATCGCCCCTCCTTTTGCGGACTTCCTCCCTGCCGTCCGTCCGGCCTCAGACCCAGCCGCGGTCCTTGCAGGCGCCGGCCACCCGGCTGACGGAGATGACGTAAGCCGCGTCGCGCATGAAAAGTTTGCGCGTCTTGGCCAGTTCGTATACGGCCAGGAAGGCGGCCGTCATCTTCTGATCGAGCTTGTCCAGGACTTCTTCCTGGGGCCAGAAGTAATTCTGGTTGCACTGCACCTGCTCGAAGTAGCTGCAGGTCACGCCGCCGGCATTGGCCAAAAAATCCGGAATGACGAACACCCCGCGTTGCTTGAGGACTTCGTCCGCCTCCGGCGTCGTCGGTCCGTTGGCTCCCTCGGCCACGACCTTCACGCCGGGCTTGATTTTTTTGACGTTCTCGGCGTTGATTTGATTTTCCAGGGCGGCCGGGATGAGGATGTCCGCGTCCTGTTCGATCCAGGCCTCTCCAGGAAGCCTTTCATAGCCCAGGGCTTCGGCCTTGGATTTGTCGATGCCGCCGAAGCGGTCGGTGATCATCAACAGCTCCTTGAGGTTGATCCCGGTTTTCTTGCGGTAGGTGTATGAGGCCTGGTCGCTCTGATCCCAGCAGGAAACGCTCAGCACCTTGCCCCCGAGCTTCGTGTAGAGTTCGATGGCGTATTGGGCGACATTCCCGAAGCCCTGGACGGAGGCCGAGGTCGCCTCGACCTTGATGCCCAGCTCGCGAAGCGCCTCGCGCAGGGTGAACACCAGGCCGTAGCCTGTGGCTTCGGTCCGCCCCAGCGAACCGCCCATGCCCACCGGCTTGCCGGTGATGAAGCCCGGATATTTCGCCCCGTGAACGGTCTCGAACTCGTCAAGCATCCACAGCATGTGCTGGGGGTTGGTCATGACGTCCGGAGCCGGGACGTCCCGGAGAGGGCCGACGTCTTTGGCGATCGCCCTCACCCAGCCCCGACAGAGGCGTTCCTGCTCTCGGGCGCTCAGGTCGTGGGGGTCGCAAACAACCCCGCCCTTTCCGCCGCCGAGGGGGATGTCCACCACGGCGCATTTCCACGTCATCCACATCGAAAGCGCCCGCACGGTGTCGATCGTTTCCTGGGGATGGAAGCGGATGCCTCCCTTGCACGGCCCTCGGGCGTCGTTGTGCTGGCATCGGAAGCCGCGGAAGACGCGGACGCTTCCGTCGTCCATCTGGACCGGTATGCTGAAATGATATTCCCGCAGCGGCTGCCGGAGAAGCTCGCGGCTGGCGGCGTCGAGTTGAAGAAGATCGGCGACCTTGTCGAACTGTTTTTGGGCCATTTCATACGGGTTGAAACCTTTGACGGCCATTGATGACTCCTTGGAAACACATGGTGTCGGTTTCTGGCCCCGAAGGGTCCGAAACCGGGGAAATCATGATATCGAATCAAGCTTGAAAAAGCAATGAGGCGGGTGAGAGGAACGTCAATTTTTGGGAGCTCCATGACGAATTGGGTGATGAATTCCAGTCTGAGGGCCGATGCTCACGCTAAAGGACAACACAAATCGTCATGGAGCCATTTTTGGGTTGACAATCATTCGAAATCTGGCATAATAAAGGCTTCCAGGAAGGAGGTGAGAAATGTCTGAAAAGATTTTTAAGACCATCGGACGGCATTACATTGTCGAAGCGTCTTCCTGCGACCCGGAGATCATCGGGAGCGTGGAGAAAGTGCAGCAAATTTTGGTGCGGGCCGCGGAAGCGGCGGGCGCCCAGGTGTGGGCCATCTCGTTCAGCCGGTTTCCTCCGAACGGCGTCAGCGGCGTGGTGGTCATTTCCGCTTCGCACATTTCAACGCACACCTGGCCGGAGAACGGATACGCCGCGTTGGACATCTACACCTGCGGATCCGACGTGGATCCTGAAAAGGCCGTCTTCTACGCCGTGGAGGCGTTCGGCGCTTCGACGTCGCACATCACGGAGATCACCCGCGGGATCGACGAAGGAGACGCCGCTTATTTCCACAGTTTCGTTACGTGGGAAGAGAATTTCCGCAAGAGCCGGGAGGCCGAGAGGCGCAAGGAGCGCACGAACGGACTCTGAAGTTTTTTAGCCGCGTAAAAATCCTTTACATCTTCTTTTTCTTTTTTCTTTATAAATCTTTATTTTTTCTTTTTATCTTCTCATCTCTTTGGCACAAATCTGGCTGAACAATTTCTATTCGATTGAATCGTTCGGCTGGCGAAGGCGGGTCGCAGATGAAAAGAGCGGCGATCGGAGCGTTTGCGTTGCTGGCTTTCTGCCTGGAGTTGTCCTTCGGCTCTCCCGGCACGAGCGGCCGGAGAAGTGAAGATGTGGCCGCCGGCCTCCAGGCCGCGTTCAACTCCGCCGATCAAGCGGCTTACCCCGGACTCTTCGAACCCTCTCTGAGGAGGCAGGAAGAGAATTTCCGGCGCGATCTCAGGGAGCATCTGGGCATGGAAAGAGCCTCGTTCTTCCTGTTTCCGTCTTCCACGGGCGCGGAAGACCGGTCGCGGGTTTTCCTTCAGGTGCTTTTCGAGAACGCGCATTCCGCCCTGATCCAAACATGGGATCTCCTCCTCAGTCCGGAGAAGGACGGTTTGATCATCGAAAAAAAGGTCAGGACCGATCTCGGACTTCTTTACAAGATGTCCATTCCATCCGACCGGGTCGAAGCGGCCTCGCTCGTGGAAATCCGTCATCAGGACATCCGCCTTCTTTTCACCGACGCTTTTGTTTTTTACGACAACATTCCCGGCCTGGAAACGGCGGTGTTGGTCATGGGCCGGGGCGTGGTCAATTATTTCCCTTCGCTTCCCAGAGAAAAACATCAGCTGGAGCTGGCCACCAAGGCGCGATCGCTCAACAAGCGGATCCATTACGCCTTCTGCAGAGTTTCCCCCGCTTTTTTCCGGGACAGCATCCGCATCGTGCCTTCCGGGGAGGGAAGGAGTCCCGCTTTGAGCGAAGCGGTCCGGACCCGGGCCGCCGGACTTTTTGAAAAGCACTCCCCGAGGTTTTTCACCTTGGTCAACTCTCTGAGCCGGGAGCGACTCTCCTTCCTTCCCCAGGACCGCGAGGCCGTTTTCGATTTCCTGGCGGACGGAAATCAGGAATTCACCTACGTTTATTCTCCTTTCGCCGAGGAGGAGGTCCACTTCTTCGCTGAGGGGGGGAAGAAGCTCATCAACCTCTATTCCCCTCCCGACCCTGAGGGACAGAAGAAGATGTACATTTCCCTTCAGGAAAAGTTCGACGTTCTGCATTGCGACATCGAGATCAGCGTCTCGCCCAAAACCTTCCAGCTCTCGGCCCGAGCCAAGCTGTTCCTGAAAACCTCTCGGCACGCCCTGGACAACATCAAGCTCCGCCTGAACAAGGATCTGGAAATCGTCCGTGTCCAGGACGATCGCGGCCGGGAGCTGTTCACCACCCGCGACGGGTACCGAAACCTGTTGTACGTCTATCTTCTTGAGCCCGCCGTCCGGGACACGCCCTTCAGTCTGGAGATCTTCTACCGAGGGAATCTCCCTCCGCCCCGGCCGACCGCGGACGTCCTGGCCTTGGCCCAGGTCTCCGAAACATTCGTGCTCATCCCCCCCAAATACGAGAGCAGCCTCTACAGCCGTTCGGCCGCCTGGTATCCCGCGCCGACGGAAGAGGATTTCTTCACCGCCCGGCAGAAAATCATCGTTCCCCCCGAGCACCTGTGCGTGGCCAACGGCAGGCTCGTGGAGCGCTCGACACTGAGCGGCTCGCCCAGCGTTGTGGGGCTGGACAAGGCGGGCCACGCGGTTTACGTCTATGAAACCCGGAAGCCGGTCAAATACCTGTCCTTTATCATCGGCGACTTCCGCGAGGAAGAGAAGAGCCCCGGTCCGCCGCCCCTCCGCTATATTGTTTCCGCGGACGTGTTTCCCATGAAGAAGGTGAGCACCGTCCTCGCCCGGGAGATCCTGGCCTTTTACGAGCGGCTGTTCGGTCCCTATCCCTACGAAAATTTGACCGTCGTCCACCGTCTCTGGCCCGTCGGGGGCGGCCACAGTCCCGCCTCCTTCATCGTCCTCAACGAAATTCCCCGCTCCCTGGATTCCCGCCTGCCTGCCAATCCGTCCAGCCCGGTGGATCTTTCGCGGTGGAAGGAGTATTTCCTCGCTCACGAAATCGCCCATCAGTGGTGGGGCCAGGGGCTCACCTGGCGCTCGTACCATGACCTGTGGCTGAGCGAAGGGCTGGCCCAATTTTCCACCGTCCTGTTTCTGGGGGAAAAATACGGCGAGCGGGCCCTGACCGGCATTTTGGAAAAATTCTGTCAAAGGACGAACGACGTTTCGATCTGGGGACAAATCACCCTCGGCTCCCGGTTGAGCTATCTCAACTACGAGGCGTTCCAGGCCATCGTCTACAACAAGACGGCGGTCGTCCTCAACCTCCTCAAAGACATCATCGGCCCCGAGGCCTTTTTCTCCGGCTTACAGGCGTTTTTCCGCGATCACCTTTTCACCGAAGCCCGAACGTCCGATTTTCGCCGGGCCATGGAGGCGTCCTCCGGCCGGGATCTGGGCCTGTTTTTCAAAGGCTGGTTCGACTCCCACGCTCTGCCCCAGACGCGCGTGACCCTGTCCGAGACCGCAACCGGCGACGGCCGGCGTCTTGAGGTTCGCGTGCGCCAGACGGACGAAGTGTTCGTTTTCCCGCTGTGGCTGGAATGGCAGGAGGGAAGCCGCCGCGTGGCTCATAAAGTCGTGGTCGATGACCGGGAAGAGACGTTCAGCGTTCCTTTCGCCGGGCGGCTGAGAAAGCTGAAAGTCAATCCCCGAAAAATCGTTCCCGGCTCGCTGAGGGTGACGCGCTAGGAAATGTTTTCCGCGTCCACGCCGAGCCGCTTGATCATCTCATTGAGCGTCGTGGGTTTGAGTCCCAGCAGTTTGGCCGCCTGCTTCTGAACCCCCCGGCTGCGGCGCAAAGCGTCGACGATGACCTGGCGCTGGAACGCTTGGAGCTGCTCCTTGAAGTTCATCGTCCCCGCCGCGGCGGGGACCGCCGCCGCGAGGGGAGCGCGGGCCGCCAGATGAAAGGGCGGCAGGCTGGAGCGGTCGATGATCTTGGTCTTGGTGAAGACTACGGCCCGCTCGATGAGGTTCTCGAGTTCGCGGATGTTGCCGGGCCAATGGTATTTTTCCAGCAAGTCCCGGACTTCGCTGGTCAGGCCCACGACTTCCTTGTTGTTTTCCCGGCTGTAGATCTCCAGGAAGTGCTTGACCAGGAGGGGAATGTCTTCCTTCCGTTCTCTCAGGGGCGGGAGATCGATCTTGATGACGTTCAGACGGTAGAACAGGTCGTCCCGGAAAGCCCGGCGCCGGATCATGTCCTCCAGGTCGACGTTGGTGGCGGCGATGATTCTTACGTCGACCTTGATCGTTTTGGTCCCCCCCAGGCGCATGAATTCTTTTTCCTGAAGGACGCGCAGCATCTTGGCTTGGGTTTCCATGTTCAGGGCGGAGATCTCATCGAAAAAAATCGTCCCCCGGTCGGCCGCCTCGAAGAGCCCCATCTTGCTGCTGAAGGCCCCGGTGAAGGCGCCCTTGACGTGCCCGAAAAGGAGGCTCTCCAGGAGGTCGGGGGGAAGAGACCCGGAGTTGACGATGATGAAGGGGAAATGCGACCGATCGCTGTTCTGATGAATCAAGCGGGCCACGAGCTCCTTGCCCGTTCCGCTCTCGCCCTGGATCAGGATGGTCGTCCGCGAGGGCGCGGCGGTCTTGACGAGCTCGAAGACCGTCTCCATGGCCTTGCTCTTGCCGATGATGTTGGTGAAGCTGAATTTGCCCCGCAGCTCCTCGCGAAGGCGCGTGTTTTCGGCCTGAAGATGCCTGTGGTCCAGGGCGCGCCGGATGGTCATCAGGAGCTCGTCGTGCTTGAAAGGTTTTTGGATGTAGTCGTAGGCGCCGCTCTTCATGGCTTCCAGGGCGGATTCGACGGACGCATAAGCGGTGATGATGATGACCGTGGCCCGGGGATCCTTTTCGCGGATGCGCTTCAGGACGGTCAGCCCGTCCAGCCCGGGCATGAGCAGGTCGAGGAGGGTCAGGTCGAAGGACTGGTCTTCGAGCTTGTGAAGGGCGTCCTCGCCCGAAGCCGAGATTTCGACATCGTAGCCCTCCGAGCTCAGCAGTTGTCCCAGAACTTCGTGGATGACGGGTTCGTCGTCGATGACGTGAATGACGGTTGACTTGGCCATGGATTGATCCTCGGGCTATGGAGACGGAGGCCGCTTGCGCCGGGCGTCAAGGTCCTTGGGAAGAACGACGGTGAACGTCGTTCCCCGCCCCTCGAGGCTCTCGACGGTGATCCGGCCCTCATGCTCCTTGATGATGGCGTAGCTGATGGACAGGCCCAGCCCTGTCCCCTTGCCGATCCCCTTCGTGGTGAAGAAGGGATCGAAAATTCTCGGCAGGTGATCTTTTTTTATGCCCATGCCCGTGTCGGAGATGCGGACCACGGCCTCTCCGTCCTGTTCGGAGACTTCCAGCCGCAACTCGCCCCCCCCGGGCATGGCGTCCAGGGCGTTGAGGATGATGTTGATGAAAACCTGCTGCAGGCGCTCGCCCTGGGCCCAGATGGGCTGCAGGGCCGCCGGCCGGAACTCCAGGCGGATGTTCATGGCCTTGAGCTTGTATTCGATCAGGGACAGGATTTCTTTCAGGCTGTCGTCGAGCTGGACGCGGGAGAAGGCGATCTCCGAGGGGTTGCGGGCGAAGTTGAGAAGATTTTTGATGATGCGGGCCACGCGGTCGGTCTGGACCTCGATTTTCCCCAGGATCTGGGCGAAGTGCGGATCGGTCAGCCTTTTCTGTAGCATTTGGATATAACTGGAGATGCCCGTCAGGGGCGTGTTGATTTCGTGGGCCACGCCCGCCGAAAGCAGGCCGATCGAGGCCAGCTTCTCGGAGGTCATGAGTTGCTGCTGGAGCATGATCTTGTCGGTGATGTCCTCGAAAACGATGATTGTGCCGTAGGGGTTGAGGTTGTTGTCGAGGAGGGGCGTCTTGGCGATGTCGAAGATCTTGTTCTGGCCGGTGGCGACCTGCATCGGAATTTCGCTCAGGAGTTGGAAGTCCTGCTGCGTGTCGGAGGGGAACAGAACGGCGAAATTGGCCTCGCCCAGAACTTCGAACAGGCTGTGATTGAGCACTTCGTTTTTCCTCAAGCGGAAGGTTTCCTCCAGAACCCGGTTCCAGCCGATGACCCGCCCCTCTTGGTTGAGCACGGCCACGCCCACGGTCAGGCTTTCGATGATGTTCTCGCTGTAGTCCTTCAGGCGCTCGAGCTCCATGGCCTTCACCCCGGCCTGTTCGTAAAGGTAGGCGTTCTCCAAGGCCAGGGCCACGGGATAGGCTACGGTCGTCAGAAGCTCCCAGTCCTCGCTCGTCAGGAAGCCGGAGTTCGTTTTCTTGCCCATGGCCAGGCAGCCGATGAGCTTGTCCTCGACCTTGAGGGGCATGAATTGGAAAAAACCAAGCGACGAGAGCTTTTCATAATGAGAGCGCAGATCGCGGCGTCCGGCGAAGGTGTAGTATGACAGATGGGCGGACTCTTTGAAGGACCGAAACAGCTCGGGATCGAGCGTCAGCTGGGAGGGAAGGGGGGAGAAGTCGCCCCGGGCCTGCAGGAGGGCGAAAGTGTTGGGCCGGCTCTCATCGGTCAGGAGAAGGGCGATGCCTTTGAGCGATAAGGCTTTGGCCATAAGCTCGAGGAGGCGCCGGCCGAGCTGTTGAAGGTCGCGCTCCCGGCTCAGTTCCTGGCTGATGAACAGAAGCGTCTTGCGGTAGGCATAGCTTCGCCGGTAGAAGACCCGGTCGAGGATCGACTGAAAGAGTTTCTTCAGGGGGCCGAACAGGGTGGCGCCCAGAGCGATGGCCAGGACGCCCAGAATGAGCGTCGTCCTCTGATTCTCGGAAAAGAATTTCATCCGGGAGCTGACCATGAGGTACAGGCTGGCGATGACGAAATAGGAGAAGGCCAGCGTGGCGGCCTTCTTGATGATGATTTCGAAGTCCATGATTCGGTAGCGCGACAGGGTGTAGGCGATCGTCAGGGGGATCAAGGCCTGGAAAAGAATGGTCAGCTCGCCCGTTCGCGAGGGCAGGCGGTCCAGAAGCAAGGGGACGATGGTCAGAGCCACAAAAGGGATGACCCCGATCCCCAGCCCGTAGGCGATCCAGGTGTATTGCTTTTTGACGAGAACGCTCGAAGTGCGGCGGGTGCTGTGGTACACCGAGGCGATGGTCAGGAGGACGAAGAGGGAATAGTGGAGCAGCTCGACCTTGTCCAAACGGTCGACGAAGGCCATGATCCGCCCCGTGTCCGTCTGCTGGAGCCAGGGCAGGTGAAGGGCCGCCTGGATGAGGAGAAGGAGCATCCCGGGGACGTAAAACACCACGGGCTGGTTGGGCCGGCGCCGGAGGAATTTTTTTCTTTGGGGAAAGAGGCTGAAATAGTGAAAGAGCAAAGGGGGAAAGAGGATGAAGGCCGCCTTGTCCAGCCAGAAGAAGACG
This sequence comes from Candidatus Aminicenantota bacterium, assembly GCA_016933515.1. Classification (GTDB taxonomy): domain Bacteria; phylum Acidobacteriota; class Aminicenantia; order Aminicenantales; family JAFGAV01; genus JAFGAV01. The sequence continues at coordinate 5,078 of JAFGAV010000113.1, read as the reverse complement.
GTGTCCAGAGCGTCCAACCGGCCGGTCGGCGAAAAGACGTAAAGGCCGAACAGGCACAGGGAACTCAGATAGAAGTAAACGTAAGGCATGGTTGAGGGCGGCTTGGTGTTGAAGAAAACGACGGCTCCCAGGACAAGGGCGGTGAGACCTACCAAGGCCAAATAGAAATAACCCAGATTTGTGCCTCTTGTGGTCAGGTAGAACGAAGGGGAAAGGGGCGGCTGCCCCTCCCTTCCGATTTCATAGATCGCCTTTTGCTCCGCCTGATGGATGAGCCACATCTGCTTGACTTGTTCCGCGCGGTTGGAGACGGGATTGCCGTTCATTTTGAACAGGATGTCGCCCTTTTTGATGCCCGACAGATAGGCCGGGCCGTCCTGCCGGACCTGGACGGCCGTCAGGCCGTTGGGGCGATGCGCCCAAACGACGCCGTCGGTCGGCTCTTTCCAGGTGATGCGCTGATAGATGTTCCAGCCGCCGAGAACGAGCGCGATGAGAACAACCGGAATAACGACCGATGCCAGCCGCTTTTTCATCCGGCGCCGTCCAAAAATTTGAACCCTTTTGGCAAAAAAATATCCTATCTGAGCGCGTGCCGACGGCTCGCTCTCACGGCCCACTTGATGGGCGGTTGAAGCTTGAGATCCAGAATCTCCTTGTCCTGTTCAAGCCCCAAGGGATTCGTGTTTCGTGAAAGATAGGAACTCATGTAGTCGAAGGCCGGCTTTTGGCCGGGAACGTTTTCCTGGGCCAGGAGCCCTCCCAGCGAGGAAACAGGCTTTATGTCCGGAGGACGATGCGGTGACCAGAGGAGGGGAGACAAGATCAAGAGGGCGATCGGCATTCCCCCTCTCCGCAACCGTCTTTTCATGCCTAAAAATTAAGGCTTTCCGCAGGCTTTGTCAACATCGCCCTGGCTCTTTGACGATTCGTTCGAAAGTGTCAGCGTGATTCTCAACGCAAAAACAGTGAAAAATTCGCCGAGGGAACCGCGCAATCACCGCGCGGAGCGGCGAAGAGCCGGCGCCTGTTTGACAAAGCGGGGGTGATGGCCTAACATGAAAATTCTCATGCCTCAGTTTGCCTGCCGCTTAGCCACGGAGGACGGCCGCCTCCTCACGGAGACGCTTCTCGCCCCCTCTCGGGAGGAATGCCGGAAACACTTTGAGGCCAGGGGATTTTGCGTCCTGAAGGTCAAAAAGGACTGGAAACGCATCGACATCTCCTTCTCCCGTCTGAACCGGAAAATCCGGGAAAAGGATTTCATCCTTTTTAATCAGGAACTCATGTATCTTCTCCGGGCGGGATACCCCGTTCTCAAAAGTCTGGAGATCATCATCAACAGGACGAAAAATCCGAATCTTCTGGAAGTCCTGCTCCGGGTCGCCGACGAGGTCCGGGGAGGCAAAACCCTCTCGGAGGCGTTTCTGGCCATGGGAAGGAAATTCCCCGCGGTCTACACGGCCTCGCTCCAGGCCGGCGAGCAGAGCGGTGCGCTCCCTCAAACCATCAACCGTTATCTGGATTATGCCCGCAACATCGAGAAAACGAAGTCCCGCATCCGTCGGGCGCTTGTTTATCCCAGCCTCCTCCTCGTCTTTTCCTTCTTGCTGCTGATGATTCTCATTAATTTCATCCTCCCCCGGTTCTCGGGATTCTACTCCGATTTCGAGGCGGACCTGCCGGCCGTCACGCGGATTCTGACGGGTTTTTCGCTCATCCTGCGGCGGTCCCTGCTGTTCCTCGTCCCGATCGCGCTGGTTCTCGCCGCCGCGGTTGTCTGGCTGAAGAGAAAGGAAGCGAACCGTGTTTGGCTCGACCGTGTCATGCTCGGCCTGCCCTACGCCCGGAGGATCTGGCTCGAGTCGGGCGTGTCCCTCTTCGCCCGAACCCTGGGGCTTCTCCTCGAGGCGGGGATCGCCCTCATTCAGTCGGTCTTCATCGCCAGTCGGGCCATACCCAACCGGTTCCTGCTGGTCAAGACGGCTTCCGTTCCCGAGGACATCCGCAACGGTCACAGTCTCTCGGACGCCCTGGCCCGGGCCGGGTTTTTCCCCGGCCTGGCTCTGGACATGATCCGCATCGGCGAGACATCGGCCAATCTGGAGGGCATGCTGGCCGAGGTTGCGGAGGTCTATGACGATTCGGTCCAGGCCCGGGTGGATACGTTCGTCACCCTGATCGAGCCCGTGCTGATCATCGTCATGGGCCTGCTTGTGGCGGTCATGCTCCTGTCGGTCTATCTCCCGATTTTCAACATCATCAAAATCACCCGGTAATCCGAGATGGCTAAAAAAGACAAGGAAACGGCGCTTCTCACCGAGGAAGCGGAAGTCCGAACGCTGGCCGAGTTCCACGGCCTTCCGGAAGCGGACTTGAGCCGCGCCGGGCTCGACCGAGAGCTCGTCCAATCCTTCCCTCCGGAGTTTCTCTACCGGGCCAATGTCATCCCCTTCGGCCGGGACGGGGAGTCGGTCCGCGTGGCCATGGCCGACCCGTCGGATATCGAGACGATCGACGCCGTCGAGTCCTTCCTGGGACGGAAGACACAGATTTTCGTCGCCTCCCGCCGGGCAATCCACGAAGCGCTGCGCAAGAGCGAAGCCGCACTCCAGGTCCTCAAGGAGGCCACAGAAGGATTCATCACCCAGGTTGTGGAGAAGGACGGTGGCCGGGAGGAGGAGGTCATTTCCATAGAGAAGTTGGCCGACCAGGACGGCTCGATCATCAAGCTGATCAACACCATCATCTTCACCGCCGTCCAGAAGCGGGCTTCCGACATCCACATCGAGTCGCGGGAAGAGGGCGTCCACGTCAAATACCGCATCGACGGCGTCCTCGGCCAAGCCATGGAGCCCGTAAACAGCAAGTTCCAATCGCCGATCATCACCCGCCTCAAGGTCATGTCCGAGCTCGACATCGCCGAGCGCCGCGTCCCGCAGGACGGACGGTTCCGACTGCGCATCAAGGACAAAACGATCGATTTCCGCTTGTCGATCATGCCCGGCATCTTCGGCGAGGACGCCGTGATCCGCATCCTGGATAAGGAGATGATCACCGAGGCCTTCGCCGAGCTGCGGCTCGACCTGTTGGGATTTTCAGAAAACACTCTTCAGAAGTTCCGGCGGTACATTCTTCAGCCTTACGGCATGGTGCTGGTCACCGGCCCGACGGGCAGCGGCAAGACGACCACGCTCTACGCCGCCCTGACCGAAATCAAGAGCCCCGAGGACAAGATCATCACCATCGAGGACCCGGTCGAATACCAGATCGACGGCCTGACCCAGATCCCCGTCAACGAGAAGAAGGGTTTGACTTTTGCCCGCGGGTTGCGCTCGATCCTGCGCCACGACCCGGACAAGATCATGGTCGGCGAGATCCGCGACCCGGAGACGGCCCAGATCGCGATCCAGTCGGCTCTCACCGGCCACCTGGTGTTCACCACCGTTCACGCCAACAACGTTTTCGACGTCATCGGCCGGTTTCTCCACATGCAGGTCGACCCTTACAGCTTCATCTCCGCCCTGAACTGCATCCTGGCTCAGCGCCTGATGAGGGTCCTGTGCCCCCACTGCAAGGAACCGGTCAAATACGACGAGGCCGCGCTGGCCGACTCGGGTTTGTCCCCCGAAAAGTACCGCCGCCATGTGTTCTACGAGGCCAAGGGATGTCCCGAGTGCGGGATGACCGGTTACCACGGCCGAACGGCCATCGCCGAGCTCCTGGAGCTCTCGGACGTCATTCGGGAAATGATCCTGGAAAGAAAACCGCTGTCCGAAGTCAAAAAACGGGCCAAGGCGGAGGGGATGGTTTTCCTCCGCGAAGTGGGATTGGAGAAGGTGCTCCGGGGAACGACCAGCCTCAAAGAGCTGAACAAGGTGACGTTCGTGGAGTGAGGGGGGGGAGACCGTGTGGCGGGCGCTCAAGGAGTTTTTTCTGCGGGGACCGCGTCTCCCTCTGCATTTCATGCTGACCTCGCGCGCCCTGGCCTGCCTGTCGCTCGGGAAGGGCGAAAAGCGGGCGGTTTCCGGAAGGGCGGTCCTTTCCCTGCCCGCCGGGTGCCTTGCCCCTTCGTTCGATTTCTCCAACGTCAGGAACGCGGCGGAGCTGGCGCGCCTCGTCCCCGAGGCGGTCCGGCTGGCTCGGGCGAGCGGCCGCGAAGCCTCGCTCCTGCTGCCCGAAGCCTGCCAGAAAAGTTTCGTTCTGGCATTCGAAAGCCTCCCCTCATCCCCCGAGGAAAGGCAGGCGTTGATTTTCTGGAGGCTGAAGAAGCAGATGCCCTCTCTTCCGGAGGATGTCCGGCTGTCTTACGACGCCGCGGCCGACGGTTCTCCGCGCCGCGTGTTCGTGACCCTCGCCCGGGCGGCGGTCGTCCGGGAGTATGAAGAGGTCTTTGCCTCGAGCGGGATCAAGCTCCGGAACATCGGCCTTCCTACGCTGGGGCTTTTGAACCTTCTCGACCGGAACCGGGAAAGGGACGTCCTCCTGGCCAATGTCGAGGAGGACGCGATCGGCCTTCTGGGTGTTTTCGACGGCCGGGCGGTCCTCTATCGCTTCAAGCCGTTCCTGAGCGGAAAAGGCTTCAGCCCCCAGGACTTGACGGCCGCCGCCGGAAAAGAACTTGCCGGAACTCTGCGTTTCCTGGAGGGCCGGGAGAAAAAAACCGTCAAGACGGTCTGGGTCCGGGCCGGGACGGGCGGAGACGCGCAGGAGATCGCCGACGGCCTGCAGGCCGTGACGACGCTCCCCGTGCGTCTTTTGGACGCTCCGGCTTCGTGCGGCCTGAAGCCGAGAGAGCGGCATTTCCTGGCGCCGCTCATAGGACTGTCGTCATGAACGGCATCCGTGGGATTCGCATCAACCTGGCCAGCGAGCCTCTGAAAAACACAAGATTCTTCCGGGCGCTCATGGCCCTTCTTCTCGTCGCTCTGGCCGGCGTCCTCCTGCCGACCGTCGTCCTTTCAGTCCGGCAGCAAATCCGGGCCGTCCGGCTGGGAAAGGAGGCGGCTTCCCTCCGCGAATCCGTGTCGGCGGCCCGCGAGGAGTCCGGGCGCCTTGAGGCGCGGGGGAAAGAATTG
>JAFGAV010000112.1 GCA_016933515.1 Candidatus Aminicenantota bacterium | reverse complement strand
TGTGCGCAACGACCTGGATAAAGCCTATCATTGGTTAGAGAGGGCCTGCGAAGAACGAGACAATTTTCTCCCCTGGTGCGCGATTATACCCATCGAAGAATACCAACTTTTCAGCCATCCGCGGCTGAGACCGTTATTCAAGAAATACGGATTGATTCGACAAAAAACAGAGTGATAAAGATCACATCTTTGACCAGGCAGAAGTCTGGCTGATTTTCGGCGTTTTACGGCCGCCCGACGCAACCGGCGATTCCCCCGCCCGCACGATCTTTCCATGATGGGTCCTGTCGCCGGAGCTGTGAGCCGGGGGGATGACCCCGGCATTGGCATGAAGGAGAGCCGCTTCGGTAAACCGGGCGATATCGGCGATCTCTACGCCGCCATCAGGACCGCCGGGCATTTATTATCCCTCACTCCCCGCAGAAGTGCTGCTTATCGGAGTTCTCGACGTGACAGCGCGGACAGCGCATCGGCTCGGCCCACCCCTATGGAATGGCCGCATCATAGCCTCGGCCCCGCCGGGAAATCAATAAAATAGGAAATCTTGACTTCCCCGCGCCCCTGGATTATCATTCTTATAAAATTAACATAAATGTTAATTAAAAAGGAATTATAAGATGGACCGAACCGCAGCCGAATCTCTCTCCCGGGAAATAGGCATCGCCGTCGAACAGGTGGTCCGCGAAGAGCTCGAGCTGGCCATCTTGAAGTCGCTATTTGAGTCGCGGATGGGGGACGCCCTGGTTTTCAAGGGGGGGACGGCCCTTAGACTGGCGTACGGCTCTCCGAGGTTCTCAGACGACCTGGATTTCTCCGCGCTTGGCCCGATCAAGGAGGAGGACTTCGAGAAAGCCTGCCGGTCCGCCGCCAAGGCTGTGCCTGACGCCGCTCTCGTCGAGGCTCTGGCCAAGCATTTCACGCTGTTCGCTCTCCTTCGATTCCGCGTCCCTTATATCGGCCGGCCGTTCTCCATGAAGGTCGAGGTTTCCCTGCGCAAAGCACCATGGAAAAAGGGAAGGGACTACGAGCTGAAACTCCTTTCGAGTGAGGTCACCAACGTGACGGCCCTGGCCCAGGTGGCGACGCTCGAGCGGATGGAGAAGGACAAGCGGGAAGCCCTCGAGGTCCGCTGCCAGCCCCGCGACCTCTACGATCTCTGGTTCATCTCCCAGAAGCTCGGCCGCGATCTCGAGGCGGACGCATCGGGAATCCCGCCAACCGTCCTGAGGAGGGAGTTGAGGAAGTACCTCCCGCGAGGACAATGGAGGCTCGTCGAGAAATGGATCGCGTAAAACCCCCTGACATCCGGCTCGTCGAAAAATTGGGCCGTTTCGACAAGCCCTACTGGTCGGTGGCCGACCTTCAGAAGATCCTGGGTTACAAGAGTCGCCGGACGCTGCTGGTCACGCTTCATCGCCTCGCCGCCCAGGGCGTCCTGAAGCGGATACGGCGGGGGATCTACCGGGTTTCGATGCGTTCGGCAGACACGGCCGTCCTGGCGAACCTTCTTTATCGACCTTCTTATCTTTCGTTCGAATCGGTCCTGGCCCGGTACGGGATCCTGAGCCAGATCCCTTATACCGTCACTCTCGCAACAACTCGCCGTTCCAAGAAAACGACCTTGGAGGGGACGGCCGTAGAGTACCGCCAATTGCGGCCGGATCTCTTCTTCGGCTACCGGATCGAGAAGGGTCTTGAGATCGCCGAGCCCGAAAAGGCTCTCCTGGACGCTTTATATCTCGTAAAGCGGGGGCGGCTGAGCCTGCCTTTGGAAGAGCTCAATCTGTCGGTGCTGTCTTCCGGAAAGCTAAAATCGTATAAGGCGCGGTTTCCCGGCTATGTCCAGGACGCCCTGGCGGCCCTTCAGTAGCCCTGACCCTTCTTCGTCCTGTGATCTTATCCAATTTGACTCTTTCCCTCATTCCTTGATAACCTTGAGCTACACGAAAGCCTTTGAAGGGTGCCACGCGGCTTGCCGCGGGGAGGAATGCATGCCTTTCCGAGGGGGTTATAAGGGGGACCAGAAAGTCCCCCTTATCCACTTAGAGCCATCTTTCATAATCCAGCAATTGAAAGGAGGAGGGGATAGCGGCACGTTCTCCGACCTGCTGACCGACACGGCCTTCGCCTCGCTCCTCTTCAACAGCCTGACGATTCTCGGCCTGTTCGTCCTGCGCGCCAGGAAACCCGGCCCGGAGAGGCCCTACAAGGTCCGGCTTTACCTCGTTCTGCCATTTTTGAATGCGGCGCCGCGTCGCCGCAATCCAAAGCGGCCTCGTGAGGCCGCACTCCAAAGCGGCGTCATGCCGCCGCACTCCAAAAAAGAGGCATTGATCCGCGGCTATTTCACTTCCCCTATTCCTCCCCTTCGATAATTGTCTCGCTGACGATAGTTCCGGACCGGATCACTCATCTGTTCCCCCCGCGAGGGTCGGGGGGAATTGTCGAAATGACAAAGGGCGGCTTGACGACGGACCATTCCTCCGCGCTGATCTCAGTGACGCAGCAGATTCCGGCCTGCGCTTGATATTTATACCAGGCCCTGCTCTATCATGGCCCGGGCCACCTTGAGAAAGCCTCCTATGTTCGCGCCGTTGACATAATTTCCCGGAGTGCCGTAAGCGGCGGCCGCCTCCACACAGGTTTTATGGATGCTTTTCATGATGTGATGGAGCCGGCTGTCGACTTCCTCCCTTGTCCAGCTCAGCCGGGCGCTGTTTTGCGACATCTCCAGTCCGGAGGTCGCCACACCGCCCGCATTGGCCGCCTTGCCCGGCGCGTAAAGGATCTTGGCGTCGAGGAATACGTCCACTCCTTCCGGCGTCGTCGGCATATTGGCCCCTTCGGAGATCACAAACACTCCGTTCCTGACCAGGTTCTTCGCGTCCTTGCCGTTGATTTCATTTTGAGTGGCGCTCGGAAAAGCGCAGTCGGCCTTGATGTCCCAGATGGGGTTGTGATCGAGGTCGGGAGTCAGGGGGGTGTAGGCGACCCCTTTGTATTTATCCGCGTATTCCTTGATCCGACCGCGCCGGTTGTTCTTCAGGTCCATGACAAACTCAAGTTTCTTGGAGTCGATTCCTTCGGGGTCATAGATGAATCCGTTGGAATCGGACAGAGTCAGGGCTTTGCCGCCGAGCTCGTTGATTTTCTCGATGGTGTACTGGGCGACATTCCCGCTTCCCGAGACAAGGCATTTCTTCCCCTCGAGGGTTTGATTCCTCGTCTTCAGCATCTCCGCTGCAAAATAAACGGCCCCATAACCCGTAGCTTCAGGCCTGATGAGAGAGCCGCCCCAGTCCAACCCTTTTCCCGTCAGCACGCCCGTGACCTCGTTTCTAAGCTTCCGGTATTGGCCGTAGAGAAAGCCGATTTCCCGGCCGCCCACGCCGATATCGCCGGCCGGAACGTCCGTATCGGGCCCGATATGGCGATAGAGCTCGCTCATGAAGCTTTGGCAGAGTCTCATGACCTCGTTGTCGCTCTTCCCCTTGGGGTCGAAATCGCAGCCGCCCTTGCCCCCGCCCATGGGCAGGGTCGTCAGGGCGTTCTTGAAAACCTGCTCAAAGGCCAGGAATTTCAATATGCCGAGGTTGACCGTGGGATGAAAGCGCAGGCCTCCCTTGTAGGGGCCGATGGCGCTGTTCATCTGAATCCTGTAGCCGCGGTTGACATGAATCTCGCCGGCATCGTCCATCCAGGACACGCGGAACATGATGACCCGTTCCGGCTCGGCAATCCGCTCCAAGATCTTGGCCTTGCGGTACTCGGGATGACGGTCCAGCACCAGCGCGACCGAATGGGCCACTTCCAGGACGGCCTGGTGGAACTCGGGCTGGGCGGGGTTTTTGGCCTTGATCTCATCCAAAAAAGCATTGATGTAAGAACTCATGAAAACTCCTTTGTCGTGGAATAGGGCATAGACTTCAAAACCATCACTCATCTTATAAAATGAAATTGTTAGATGATTATTTGGATATTTTTGGAATTGTGATGATTTTGAGCGTTTTTAGAGCGCCGGACTCAAGTCGCCTTGACATTTCGGGATATCCGACTTATGGTTAAGAAAATCGCGAGAGGAAGGACTTCATGCATCATGACGACGAGCTGAATCCCTTTGTCTCAGCCCAATCTCAGTTCGACAGAGCGGCGGAAGGGCTCGGTCTGGATCTTTCCACGCGCGAGCTTCTTCGCTTTCCTCTTAAAGAATGCCAATTTCTCATCCCTCTTCGGAGAGACGACGGCACGGCGAAAATTTTTCGCGGCTTCCGCGTGCTGCACAACGACGCCCGCGGGCCCGGGAAAGGCGGAATCCGTTTTCATCCCCAGGAAACGATCGACACCATCCGCGCCCTGGCCATGCGGATGACCTGGAAATGCGCCCTGATCGACATCCCGCTCGGAGGGAGCAGCGGGGGGATCGCCTGCGACCCCCATTATCTCAGCTCGAGCGAGCAGGAACGGCTGTGCCGGGGATGGGTCCGACAGCTGGCCCGCATCCTCGGTCCCAAAACCGACGTGCCGGCCCCGGAAATCATGACCGGCTCCCAGCACATGCTCTGGATGCTCGATGAGTACGAAACGATCCGAGGCGAGCGGGTCCCGGATTTCATAACGGGCAAGCCGGTGGGCATGGGAGGATCTTTGGGCCGGGTCGAAGCAGCGGGCTTCGGGCTTGTTTTCACTCTTCGGGAAGCCCTCAAAGAACTCCAAATGGCCGCCGACGGGACGACAGCCAGCATTCAAGGTTTCGGCAATTTGGGCCAGCATGCCGCCCTGTTGTTCGAGCAGCTTGGAGGGCGGGTCGTTTGCGTGTCCTGTTGGGATCAAAGGGACGGAGTCTCCTATGCCTATCGAATGGAATCCGGCATCAATGCCAAAGCCTTGATCGATATCACAGACCCCTTCGGCAGCATCAACAAGGATAAAGCCGAAAAAATGGGCTACGAGGTGCTTCCCGGAGAAGCCTGGCTGACTCAGGACGTGGACATTCTCATTCCGGCCGCTCTCGAAAACCAGATCACCAAAAACAACGCGGAAGGGATCCGGCCGCGGGTCCGGCTGATTGCCGAGGGAGCGAGCGGTCCGACCACTTCGGCGGCCGACGAGATCATCCGCAAGCGGAACATCCTGGTCATCCCCGATATCCTGGCCAATGCGGGAGGCGTGACCTGCAGCTATTTCGAACAGGTCCAGGGCCAGATGAACTATTACTGGGGAAAGGATGAGGTTTTGGGAAAACTCGATGTCCAATTGACCTCGGCCTTCCACGATGTCCTCGAGCTCAGCAAGACCAAGTCCATCCCCATGCGGGAGGCGGCTTTCGCCATCGCCGTGGCCCGGGTGGCGCAGGCCTGCAAAGACCGCGGATGGGCTTGACCGTGCCCGAGACTTCGTCCATTCCCGTCTTCGACCGCCAGTTCTTTTCCGGCAAAGAGCGATTTACGGCCATAGGCCGGGGCGAATTGGGAGGCAAGGCGCAGGGCCTGGCCCGGATGCTTCGGCTGATCGACGGCTCGTTGGCCGAATCGTTCCGGCCGGATATCGAAGTCTGCGTTCCGACCCTGACGGTCATCACCACCGAATACTTCGACCTGTTCATGAAGCAGAACAATCTCTATGAGGTCGCCCTCTCCGAGCTCCGGGACGAAGTCATCGCTCTGACGTTCCAAAAAGCCGACCTCCCTCCGCAGCTCGTAGGCGACCTCCGGGCCCTCATCAGCCAAGTAAGGACGCCCCTGGCCGTCCGGTCCTCCAGTCTTCTGGAGGATGCCATGTTCGAACCCTTCGCCAGCGTCTACGCCACTAAGATGATCCCCAACAACCAGGCGGACGCCGACTCGCGCTTCCGGAAGCTGGTCGAAGCCGTGAAATTCATCTACGCCTCAACCTTCTTCAAGGACGCCAAGAACTACATCCGGGCCACGCGGCACGTCACGACGGACGAAAAAATGGCCGTCATCATCCAGGAAGTCGTAGGCCTGCGGCGCGGCCCGCGCTTCTACCCGGACATCTCCGGCGTGGCCCGTTCTCACAACTTCTACCCCCTCGGCAACGCCAAACCCAAGGAGGGCGTCATCGACCTCGCTCTGGGGCTGGGCAAGACGATCGTCGATGACGGCATCGCCTGGTCTTATTCCCCCGCGCATCCTCAGGCCAATCCGCCCTACAATACGCTGGACGACCTCCTGAGCCGGACTCAAGCCGAATTCTGGGCTATCAGCATGGAAGCGCCCGCCGTATACAACCCCATTAAGGAAACGGAATATCTGAAGAAATTCAGCCTGGCGGACGCCGAGCGCGACGGAGTGCTGAGGTTCCTCGCTTCGACCTATCGCGCTCAGAACGATAAAATCGTTTACGGAATCTCCGAGGCCGGACCGCGGGTCCTGGATTTCGCCCCGATCCTCAAGTTCGACCTTCTTCCTCTCAATAAACTCCTCCGGCGACTGCTGACAATCTGTGAGGAGTCGTTGAATAGGATGGTGGAGATCGAATTCGCCATGACTCTCGACGAACGTCTCGGCCGGCCGGCCCGGTTCGGTTTTCTCCAAGTCCGGCCCATGGTCGTTTCCGAGTCCGAGATCGAGCTCCGTCCCTGCGACCTTAAGGGAGACGATGTTCTGACGGCCTCGGAATCCGCACTGGGGAACGGCTTCCACGAAGACGTCCTGGACATCATTTATGTCAAGCCCGATAAATTCAACGTCCATCACTCCGAAGCCGTGGCCTTGGAGATTGAAAGACTGAACAGGAGCCTTCAGGAACTCGGGAGGCCCTACCTCCTGATCGGGTTTGGGAGATGGGGGACTTCAGACCCGCAAGCCGGGATTCCGGTGAATTTCGGCCAGATCAGCGGAGCCAAAGTCATCGTAGAGGTCGCCCTCCCGGAAACCAGCACCATGCTCAGCCAGGGGTCTCATTTTTTTCATAACATCACCAGCTTCCGGGTTTTCTATTTTTCCCTTACCCCCTTCGACCCCTATCGGGTCGACTGGGAATGGCTCGCTCGTCAGCCGGCCGACCGGGAAACGGAGTTTGTCCGCCATGTGCGGCTGATCTCACCTTTAAAGATCATCGTGGACGGGACGACAAGCCGGGGAGTGATTCGCCATGGCTGAACGCCCGCAGAACGTCGACACCCTCATCTGGTTCCTGTCCGAGCGGGCCAAGGAGCTGAACTGCCTTTACACCATCGAGGAGCTTCTCAACAGACCCGATACGAACCTGGAGGACATCTGCCGGGGCGTGATCGAGGCCGTCCCTCCGGGATGGCAGTATCCCGACGTCTGCACGGCCAAGATCGAACTCGAAGGCAACGTCTGCCAGTCGCCCCATTTCCAGGAAACGGCCTGGGTCCAATTCTCTGACATCAAGGTTCAGGAAAAGAAAGTCGGCAGGCTGAGCGTCTACTACACGAAGGAAATGCCCCACGCCGATGACGGCCCCTTCCTCAAGGAGGAAACAAAACTCCTGAGCACGATCGCCGAACGATTAGGCCATTATCTCCTGTACAACCGAATGAAACTGGCCTACCGGGAATTCCAGTCCGCGCGGCAGGCGGTTTCAGACCAGCGTCTCGAGGAATGGCGGGTCGCGCTCAATTTTTTGCGCCGGACGAACAGGAACCTCTTTCTCGGAATCTCGCGTCGGATGCTGAACTTTCTCAGCTGGAGGGGGATCGAGGAAGCGGAAAAACTCCTCCTGAAGTCGGTGCCCGGCCTGAAGGCGAAAAAAGAGAACCGCGACGACGACAACCGCCCCTCGACGGCGGCGGCTCCCGCTTTCGACATCAAGCTCAGCGACGAAATCTTCCGTTTGGCGGCCAAACATCTCTCGAGCGACGAGATTTTGACCAATATCCAGAAGTGGATCCAGGAAGACCGCCTGAACTTCCTCCTGCAAGTGACGAACAGAAACATCTCTCTGGTTCAGGTCGTAGACGCCATCCGGAAATACCATCACATCGCCGCCGAAGGAATCGAGCTTCCCGCGCCGAGCAAAAGAGGCATTCTGGTTTCTCTCATCAGGCGCTTTTTCTCCGATCAGCAGCATTACATCAACACCGCCGTGGAGAACGTCAACATCGAAGATTTCCACGAAATCCTGGACCACATCGTCTTTCCCGCCGAGAGCCTGGGGCGGTTGGGTGGGAAGAGCGCGGGCCTTTTTCTGGCCAAACACAGCCTGAGGAATTCCAGAGAGCTCCTGTCCCCTTTCGGAGACATCAAAGTCCCTAAGACCTGGTACATCACTTCGGACGGACTTCTGAGTTTTCTTTCCCACAACAATCTGGACGAAATAGGAGAGCAGAAATACAAGGATATCAATCAGGTCCGCCTTGAATATCCCCATCTTATTCAGACGTTCAAGAATTCCCGTTTTCCGACGGACATCATTCACGGTTTGTCCATGGTCCTCGATGAGTTCAAGGATCAGCCCATCATCGTCCGCAGTTCGAGTCTGCTCGAAGACCGAATGGGGGCTTCCTTTTCGGGAAAATACAAAAGCCTTTTCCTGGCCAATCAGGGCAGCAAGAAGGAGCGGCTGGAGGCTCTGAAAGAAGCCGTGGCGGAAGTTTATGCCTCGACCTATGGACCTGACCCGGTCGGCTACCGCGCCGAGCACGGCCTTCTCGATTTCCCTGAAGAAATGGGCATCATGATTCAGGAGGTCGTGGGCAGCCGGGTGGGCGAATATTTCTTCCCTTCCTTCGCCGGAGTGGTCTTCAGCCGAAACGAGTTCCGCTGGTCCCCCAGAATCAATCGCGAGGACGGCCTTCTCAGGCTGGTGCCCGGCTTGGGGACGCGGGCCGTGGACCGGATGGGCGACGACTACCCGGTCCTCATCGCGCCGGGCCAAGTCGGATTCCGGGTCAACATCACCGCCGACGAAATCGTGCGCTACGCTCCGCGCAAAATGGACGTTCTCAATCTGAAAACAAATTCCTTTGAAACGATTGAAATCCGGGAGCTTTTGCGCTCCTACGGCGGCAAGATCCCGGCCATAGAAAAGATGATCTCTCTTTTCGACGGCCAGAGCCTCCGCCGGCCCATGGGCCGGGCGATCGATTTCGGCAAGGAAGAAGCCGTGGTCACCTTCGACGGGTTGATCCACGAATCGTCCTTCATCGCCCAACTGAAGACGGTGATGAATATCCTGGAAGAAAAGCTCCAATCGCCGGTGGACATCGAATTTGCTTCGGACGGCCGAAGCTTCTATCTTCTTCAGTACAGGCCCCAGAGTTATGGGGAGAGAGGCGGACCGGCCCATATCCCCCGGGACCTGCCGGAAGAACGGATCGTCTTTCTGGCCAATCGGTTCATTTCCGACGGAAGTCTTCCGGACATCACCCATGTCGTTTTCGTCGACCCCCAAGCCTATCACGACCTTGAACGCAAGGCGTCCCTGTTGGACGTGGGACGGGCCGTGGGCCGGTTGAACAAACTGCTTCCCCGGCGCCGTTTCGTCCTGATGGGTCCCGGCCGCTGGGGCAGCCGGGGAGACATCAAGCTCGGAGTGAAGGTCACGTATTCGGACATCTCCAATACGGCCGCGCTCCTTGAGATTGCGCAAAAAAAAGGAGGCTGCCTCCCCGACTTGTCCTTTGGAACGCATTTTTTCCAGGACCTGGTGGAGTCTCAAATCCGCTACATCCCGCTCTATCCCGAAGAGCCGGGAGCCGTCTTCCGGGAAAAGTTCTTCCGCGAATCCCCCAATATTCTTCCCGGGATTCTGCCCGAGTTCACCCATCTAGCCGGAGTCCTGCGGGTTATCGACATTCCCCGGGCGACCGGCGGCATGTCCTTGAGAATCCTGATGAACGCCGACCTCGATAAGGCCGTCGGATTCCTGGTCAACCCCGAAGTAGAACCTCCTCTTTCCTCTCTCTTCCGTCCGCACGACAAGGTGAAGCCCGAAAACCATTGGGCTTGGCGCCTGGAAATGGCCGAATACATCGCCTCCGTTCTCGACGCCGAACGTTTCGGCGTTCAGGCTCTCTACGTCATCGGCAGCGTCAAGAACGCCACGGCCGGTCCCCAGAGCGATATCGATCTCCTTGTCCATTTCCGGGGAACCTCAGGGCAACAAAAGGACTTGATGATATGGTTCGAGGGCTGGAGCCTCTGCCTGGACGAAATCAATTATCAAAAAACGGGATTGCGGAGCCGAGGACTTCTCGACGTCCACTTCGTCACGAACGAGGATATCGCCAAGCGAAGCAGCTATGCGGTTAAGATCGACGCCGCAACGGACGCGGCTCGTCCGTTGAAACTGAAGGGAACTTCCTGAGATTCAGGCGTCCGGCCGGCCACATGAGTCGATTGCCCTCTTTGTCGTAACGGGAGGCTTTCGTTCGGGAGCGACCCGGCCGGCGACAGGCATTGCGCAGACGTCAGATGATCCGCCGGACGGCTTCGTCGATTTTTTGGAGGTCGAACTCCACCAAGGCCAGCTCGGGGCCGTCGTGAGCGGCTGTAAAACAGTGCGTGCGGCCGATCCGGTCCCGCCAGGATCCCGAGATCGCGGCCGCTTCGTGAACATGACCGTGGAGGGTCAAAAACGGCTGATGCGATTCTATGAACCGCCGGACGGCGATGCTGCCCAGGTGGATGTCGAGAGGCACATGCTCGAACATTCTTCCCCCGAAAGTCACATCCAGCTTCGTGCCGTAGGGAGGGGCGTGGAACAGGAAAATTGCTTGTGAAAGGTCGCGGCCGGCCGCCAGCCGCTCCAGGTCTTCGACCATCGTCGCATATTTCTTCTCCCTTTCGGATACGGGAACCGACCGAACGCCCTCTTCCGGGGAAACACATCCCGGATCCACATAGCGCGAGACGTCGTACCGCTCCCAGTCCTTTAGGAGAAAGGGCGTGGGCGGGACGAAGGGATAGCCGTAAAGAGGATGGCTTCCGAATTCGACCCGGCGTCCGGCGATGTATTCCCACAGGCCGGAGGCGGCCGCCGATAAAATTGAAGCTTCTTCGTAACGGCAGTCGTCATTGCCTAAAATCACAAAGATGCGCGGATAGAGCCGGCCGAGCTCGTTTCGCAGGCAGACAAGATGCGGAACGAGATATCCGGAGATAAAATTTCCGGCGCCGGGGCGGAGCGGGGGCCCCGCCGCCCAGGCCATGGGTCCGAGATCTCCTCCCAAGAAAACCGCGTCGGGCTGCTCCCCCTCGATCGTCCGAAAAAGCTTTTGGTAGGAATCCGCTCTGCCGTGAATATCGGAAACGAAGAAACACCGGCTCATGAGAAAAATCATAAACGATAAGGACCGGGGGAGCAATGACCTGAACGCGCAGCCGATACGACCATCCGGAGGGATGAGGCCGGACCCTAAGAGGGGTTGTCCTCGATGTTGAACTTGTATCCCACGCCGCGAACGGTGTGGATGTGTTTCCCTCCCCGGCCCAACTTCTTCCTAAGCCCGGTGATATGGTAATCCACAACTCGCTCGGTTATCGGATAACTGTCCTCGCGCACGCAGTCGAGAATCCGGCTCCTGGTGAAGACCAGGTTGGGTTTGCCGGCCAGCAAGACAAGGATATCAAACTCCGTTTTCGAGAGGCGGACCTTTCGGCCTCCTGAAAATACCTCGTAAGCTCCGCGGTTGATCATGATGCCGTCGATCTCCATGATGGTTTTGTGATCGGCCGGAGGGGGGATCTTCCGCCTCAAGACGGCCTGGATGCGGGCCAGGAGGAGCTGCGGCTCGAAGGGTTTGGTCACATAGTCGTCGGCATAACCCTTGAGGCCGAGGACGATATCCTCGATCCTCTTTTTACCCGTGACCATAATGATCAGAATGTCCGCGGTGGCGGGATCTTTTTTCAAAATGCTGCAGACCTTCAGTCCGTCGATTCCCGGCAGAACGAGGTCGAGAAGGATCAGGTCGGGTCTTTCGCTCTTGGCTGTCTTGACGGCCTCCTCTCCCGTCCGGGCGCAGAGGACTTCGTATCCTTCCTTCCAGAGAATGAAGGAGACGTTTTTTTGAAGATTCACGTCGTCTTCGACGCACAAGATCTTCGGTTTGGATTGGATGGATTGTGAGAAGGCGACCATAGATGTCTCTGTTCAAAAAAAATATTTTAACAAAATCCAAATAAAAAGCCAACCGAACCAAAACACGCCTCGGGACGGTGCTTTCAGCGGATCAGGCTTCCCCTCGGGCCCGGTAGAAGTCCTTCCATTTGGCGACGATGCCCGTGATGCTGTCCTTGAGCGCCTCGCCGCTGCCGTGGAGGGGACGAAGCTCCTCGGCCACCTCGGGATACCCCTTGTGGTCGAGCCAGGAAGAGAGGATATCGTTGTCGGAATACGGCTGAAGGACTCCGGGCGTAAAGCCCTGCAGGGCTTCCAGCAGTTCGGACAGGGTGAAGACCTTGGCGCCTGCGATTTCAAGCGGCGTCCGTTCCATGCGCGATATCTCGTCCCGGAGGTGGCTTTTTAAGAGAGCGATGAGCTCCCGGCCCTGGCTTCGCTTCGGCCTCAACCGGTCGCCGAGCTCCTGATAGCCGTGCATGTAGAGCCACGTCGAAAATTTGTCCTTCTCTCCATACGCCTCCAGCGCAGACCTCAACCGGCGTCCCTCCTGGGTTTCCTGCTCGGCCTCCAAAAGAAGAGTGTAGATCTCGCGGAGGGTCCTCGCCCGCCGGAGCTCTCTTCCGTCCTCCCCGAAAAGAAAGAAATCCCCCATCCCCGTGAAGCGGAGGATATACTCCCTGAGCTTTTCCAGGCTGCCGGGATCACCTTTGGGAAGCACAAATCCCAGCCCGCTCATTTCGAGGGCTTCATCCGTCTTGGAGGCGATGATGACGGGGATGCGCGGATAGCGGCTGTTCACGAGCCGGATCAAATCCCGGCCGGCATCGCCCTGCAATTCCCCCCCCCTGGGGAAAAAAATGTCCGTGATGAGGCAGACGACATCGTCTCCCTGCCCGCGCTCCCCGGGGATCCGGCAGCACGTCTCGGAATGGTCCTCTCTTTCGCCGAAAAGGAACTCCAAGCTCTCCTCATAGGTCCGGGTGATCATCACATCGGCTCGCTGGCCGATGATCTCATAAAGGACCGGCAGGAACTGCGAAAACCAGCGCGGCTCGTCGTCGACGACATGAAAAATAAAACGCTTGAGGCCGGAGTGTTTTTCGATGTTGAGCCTGTCCTCCGCGGCCCGGACCGCCGCGAGGACGATCGTTTCCGGGAGGAGGGCGTTGCGATCGACGGCAAAAACAAGGTCGGCTTTAACCGTGTAGGGGTATTTTTCCGCGGCGGCCTGGGGCGGGGCGCATTGAATAAAAGGCTGATAGGAGAGCAAAACCAGAACGGCATTTCTGTTCCCGGAACGAACCCGGCCCGCGTCGACCAAGGCGAGGCCGGCGTCATCAAAGAGAAATGCCGTCGGCTTCGCGGACGAGGTTTCCATGACCGACTCGGGGTCGGGGAGGACATACGTTTCGACCCAGGCCATTTTTTCCGCCAATGCCTTCCCGGAGCCGCGGATCTGGCTGTCGGCGGCGAAAATAACGGCCCGTTCGATTTTGACCGGGTTGATGACGCGCGGAACGAAAGGGTGTTCGCCGGAAATGCGATTCGTCATTTTTCAGATACGACACGGCAGCGTTGATTCAGGGAATCGGCGTAAACGCTGACCGGTTCAGGAAATTTCAGAATCGAAATGCCGGTTTCCGGGTCGGGACTTGAAAAAAACCAGGGATCGAACGCATCCTGCTGCGGGGTCACGTAGCCGTAGAAGACGTTGTGACCCATGAGGTTGGTTAGGAAATGGGTTCCCTGGGTGCCGTACATTCTCGTCGCCAGTTTCTTCTGATCCTCGTCAAACCCTCCCTGGAGCACGTACAAAAAATGGCTGCCGTAGATTCCGCCTGTCAGGCTTCCTTCCTCGGGAAGGGGCTCCGACCGGCCGGCGACGTCGACGCCGTATTCGAAGATAGCCGCCGCCTGGTCGACATCCCTGTAATCAACGAAAATCCCCCACTCCGGGTTCTTGCTGCCCAGGCGGCCGGGCACGATGAGGATATAGCGTTCACCCCGTTTTCTCATATCGCTGTTGATGCGGCTGATCCTTTCGCGGACGACCGCCTGTTTTTCCGGGCTGTAGAGAAAAGGAGAAACCGCAACGGCCCGTTCGATGTTCGCGGCGATGCCGTGCCCCTGGGAATTGGAAATATCCAGGTAATTCCGGCGGATGTTTCCGGGAGCGGAAAGCGCATGATAGTCCAATTCAGGAAGTTCGGTCAGCTGAACGATGTGAAACGCACTCTCACGGTCGGATTTGCGCGAGAAATCGACGTTGAAAACGAATTCGATTTGGAAATGGCGCGCAATGCGGCGACTGATCGTCTCCATAATTTCGACCAGGTTGGTCCGGAAGGCGAAGTGGTCTTTCTGAACGAGTTCCTCGATGGTGATGAGGTTGTGCTGAATCCCCAGCATCCGGATCTTGTGAAAGTTCGCAAACCGGACATGGAGTTTTTTCATCGTCTCCAGCTCTTCGCCCTTGAGCTCCGCGTTCCTGGTCATGTCCAGAGCGTAGAAATATTCCTGGCCTTTCCCGATTCTCAGAAGGTCGATGGGTATGGGGTTGCGGATCGTCGCCATGGAGATCACGGGGAAATCGTCCAGGACGGCGGCATAACCGTGGCCGAAGGCGATTCGGGCGAATCCTTCCCAGGGGTTTTGATTTTTCAAGGCATGGGGGAAAAAGGAGCTGGCCACGCCGGAAATATAGGGATAATAGACCGGGCCGGCCATTGTGTCGTCAAAAATCCCCGGAACGGGATTGAGGACAATGCCCATTTTCTCCTGCGAGCCGGGCGGCTGCTTGCGACGGAAATCTTCGTAGATGTGCGCGACCGCCAGGACGGCCTGAGAGAGGCGGACTTCGGGATCGGGGTGGTTGTTGGGCAGCATGAACGTGGCGTTCTCCCCGGCGTGAACCGAATCGGCCTTCCCCGATTTGCGGCCCGATTCGTTGGTCGCCGATGACCTGACGCCGATCGGAATCTCGCCGAACTCCTTTAGAATGGAGCGGACGACGGCCCGCGCGGAAGCCCGGAAGGCCTCCGCGTCCTTAAGGAAAAGTTCGTAAAACTCCGCGCTCAGGATGCGCGTCGCCAATCTGCGGACTTTGGGAAGAGTCAGCCGATTGATTCGGATGAGCCCCTCTCCTTTCCCGCCGGGAGAGCCTGAGCCGTAAATCCGGACGTCCCCCTCCATTTCCTCGACCGCGACGCACATGGATTTCATCTAATTAATCTTAAGCCAAAATCCCGCAACAGACAATCTGCTCGGGCCAACGCCGCGTTGGAAAACGAAGAGTGTCGGTAGCCGTAATAACTTCGATATGCGATTCTTAATGCAAGAAACCGTAAGGACATCGATATGTAAATGTTCGGCAGGGGGGCTCAAGATCACTTTGTCATAAAGGAATTTTCTCTACACGTGGAAGATGCCGATCCCAGCAATATTGCTTTCTTACAAGAGGGCGAGAACTTAAGCATCATCAAAGCGCCGGGAGAAGCTTATGCCACATTGCCTTTTGACCTAAGCGGGAAGCCTTTGGTATGGGGCCGCGGCGCACGTCTGCGCCTCATAGCATCTCATGTCCCCGCAGGGCGGGGGATGCGAACTCAAGGGCATTCAGCGTGCGGCTGGGCGGGCGACGACGATGGCGAGCGAGCCCGTTTTGACGTCGCGCCGTTCGACCTCCAAGAATCCGCCGGCGCGGAGAAAGCCGCGCAGACCGCCGCTCCTGAGAAACTCCCGCCCGTTCCGGTAGTGCTCCCGCGGGGCCGACCGCTCGATCGCCCAGGAGAAAAGCGCCCCGATACGGGACTCGGCGTTCCAAGGACGCTCGAAATCAACGGCGATGAGCTTTCCGTCCGGATCGAGCGCCCTCCGGGCTTCTTGAACGATCGCTTTTCGCTGCTCGGGATTCTTATCGTGGAGGCCGAATGAGATGCTGATCGCCCTTACGGATTCGTCTCTGAACGGGAGCCGGGCCGCGTCGCCGCAGACAAAGGGCACGCCGGGAGCCCTCGCCGCCGCGTAGCGGACGAAGCCTAAATGCATGTCGAGACCGATAGCGAGGTTCCGCGCCCGCATTCCTCGCCCGACAGCATCGTATTCCGGATCGGGGACAGACCGGTGAGAGGAAGCGGGATCAGAATGGGCGATTCGAGCCTGCGGCGCATCCCTCCGCCCGCGCCGGCGCGCGCGCCCGGCGGACTGTGCGGTGTGCGCCGTCCGCAGCTGGTCGCCTGTTCCGGAGCAAACGTCGAGCCAGGGATAGAGCCCCTTGCGCTCGACGATCCTCGCGACCTTTCTCCTCACCCGCCGGAGCATGATCTTAAACGCCAGGTCGTAGAGGATGCCGGGTGGATACCAGTAGCCTTTGGCGCGGCGGGGCATGGGGAAATTGTATCAGAATCGAACCTGCTTAATGAATACCGTCTCCGGATCCGGAGCGCGCCCTTGTGACCAGGCTAGGAGTCGGAAGTCTGCTCTTGCCTGGAGAGGAGCGATGAGGTATTAATAAAGCATCAAGGCCAGGAGGGCTATGCATGAACACAAAAAGGCTTCTGACAGCGGTTTGCGGGCTGGCGCTCATCGCCGCGGTGACGGCGGCGGCTCAGGAGAAGACTCTCGTCGTCGATCTGGGTGATGGGGTGGGGATGGAGTTCATCCTCGTTCCCGCGGGATCGTTTCTCATGGGTGCGGCGATCGGCGATGCCGACGAACAGCCCGTTCACGAGGTGACGATCACGAAATCGTTCTATATCGGCAAATACGAAGTCACTCAGGAGCAGTGGCAGGCGCTCATGGGGGACAACCTGAGCACCCACCAGGGCCCGAAACACCCGGTTGAGCAGGTGAGCTGGCTTGATTGCCAAGATTTCCTCTCCAAGCTCAGAGCCAAGCTTGACGGCCTGACGCCGCGGCTGCCCACGGAAGCCGAGTGGGAATATGCCTGCCGCGCCGGAAGCAAGGGGGCCTATCATTTCGGAGACCGGCCGGCCGATTTGAAAGCGTTTGCCTGGTACGACAAAAATTCCAAGGACACGACGCATCCCGTCGGCGGCAAGACGCCGAACGCGTGGGGCCTCCACGACATGCACGGAAATGTCTATGAATGGTGCGCGGACGTGTATGCGAGCGACGCCTACCTCACCGGCGCCGGAGTCGATCCTCAGGGCCCGGAATCGGGAACGATCCGCGTCGCGCGGGGAGGCGCCTGGAGCTTTTATGCGGAGAACTGCCGTTCGGCGAAACGGTTCTGGAACGAGCCGACATTTCAATTCGACAATCTCGGGTTCCGGGTGGTCCTGGAAGTGGCGAAGAACTAAGAAAAGCGTCGCCGCTCGCTGAAGCATCGGCCGTCGGCCGAACGCGTTTTTCTTGGAGCGCGGCGACGCATCGCCGTTTTCAAAGCGGTCTCATGAGGCCGCACTCCAATAAAATCCAAGGGTTTGCGAGAGTGTCGGGGTGGACGACGTCTCCGGCTGCCGAATGAAGATAAACGGGAGCCGGAACTCGGGGTGAGGGGGGCGATGATCGCGGCGCGGCGTGAGATTCCAGGCCGGCCGGAAAAAACAGAGGTCAGGTCTGTGCCTCAGCCCGCGGCTTGGTCCGCAAAAAGAGAAAGACAAAATACACCGGCAGGCCGAGGAAAATGATCCCGAGCCCCAAGAGCGCGTCCTGGGGGCGGCGGACGAGGGAATTGAGCGAGATGAACAGAGCCGAGAGGATGAACACCGCCGGGATCAACGGGTAGCCGAAGGTCCTGTAGGGCCGCGGGAGGCCGGGTTTCTTGGCCCGAAGGATGAAGACCGCGGCGGCCGTCAGCCCGAAGAACAGCCACTGTCCGAAGACGACGTAGGTGAACAGCCTCTCGAACGTTCCGAAGAACAGGATCAGGACGACGCTCCAGGCGCTCATGGACAGAATGGACAGATGGGGCGTTTTGAAGCGGCCGTGCACCCGGGACAGGGCGGGGATGAAGATCCCGTCTTTGGCCATGGCGTAATACACGCGCGGCGAGCAGAGCAGATTCTGGTTGGCCGCGCCGGTGATCGAAAAGAGGATGATGGCGGCGATGATCGCCGCGCCCAGGCCGCCCACGGCCTTGTTCATGACCAGGGAGGCGATGCGGTCCGAGGCGGCGATCTCGGGAGCCGGGAAGACGTAAAGATAGGCCAGATTGGCGGCGATGTATATGCCGATGACGACGAGCGTCCCGGCAAAAAGCCCAAGGGGGATGTTCCGCTCCGGATGCTTCGTCTCGCCGGCGCTGAAGGTCGCCTGCTCCCATCCCTTGTAAGCCCACATCACGGCGACGAGGCCCAGGCCGAAAGCGCTTATGAGGTCCAGGGAGAGAGGCTTGGACGGCGGGGAGAGGAAATTCCTTGTCGAGCCCTCGGCGAACAGAAAGACGACGACGCAAATCCCGGCCAGGGCGACGAACTTGACGACCGTCAGCAGGTTCTGAAGGTTCGCCCCCCACCGGGTCCCGAGGATGTTGACCGCGGCCAGAAAGAGGATGAGCGCAACGGCCACCGCCTGGGACGGCGTGACGAGGAGCTTCAGGCCGAAGACGGTCGCCGTGAGGCCTCCGGCCGGGTCCCCAAGCGACGGAATGAAAAACGGCAGATACTTGGAGGAAAAGGCTACCGCCAGGGTGGCGAGGGCGCCCGTGTCGATGACCAGGAAGAGCGTCCAGCCGAAAAGGAACGAGGGGAGCTTCCCGTAGGCCTCCCGGAGGAAGACGTACATCCCCCCGGCCTGCGGATAGGCCGCGCCCATCTCGGCGAACGTCAGGGCGCCGAAGAAGGAGAGCAGACCGCCCACGACCCAGACGGCCATCATGAGCAGGGGAGAGCCGACCGCGGCGGCGATGTCCTTGGGCACGATGAAGATGCCCGAGCCGATGACCCCGCCGACGATGATGGCGATGATGTCCCAAAGCCCGAGCACCCGGGGCAGGGAAGAGGAGCGGGTTTCCGACGCCGACGGCCGTATCTCTTCCGCCATGACGGATACATTATGTGAATTTCCGCGGGGATTCAAGTCGATGGCCCGAGGGATAGAAAGGCTTCACAGACTCGCATTGAGCACAGAGTCCAAGGGGTCCTTTTTCCTTTGCTGATTACGGCCTGCCCGAGCGGCGCCCGGGCATTCCGAGATTATGAAACCTGTCCAAGCGCCCCCGAAATGCTTATAATGCCCTTTCATCCAAGGAAGAGCGCCAGATGATCAGAGTCGTCATTTTCGACATGGGCAAGGTCTTGGTCTGGTTCGACAACGCAATTTTTTTCCGCAAGCTGGCCGCCCTGGCCGGCATCCCCGAGGAACGGGTCCGCGAAGCGGCGCACGTCAAGCTCGAGCTGGTCCGATCGTTTGACCGCGGCGACGTCTCGCCGGCGGAATTCAAAGAGCGGGTCTGTTCGGCTCTGGGCCTGTCAATGACCTATGAGGCATTCTACGAGATCTTCAATGATGTCTTCACGTTGATCCCCGAAAACGCGGAGATCCTCCGTCGCCTCAAGGCCGCGGGTTTTAAAACGGTCCTTCTGTCCAACACCGACACGGAACGATACGCTTTTCTGCGGCGCACATTCCCGGAGCTTAAGGTGTTTGACGATTATGTTTTGTCCTATGAGGTCAAACTCCTGAAGCCCGAGCCGGGCATGTACCGGGAAACCCTGCGGCGGGCGGGCGCCGCGCCGGGGGAGTGCGTCTTCATCGACGACATGGCGGTCAACATCGAAGCCGCCCGCGCCCTGGGCATTCCTTCGGTCCATTACGCGCGGGGAACGACCGATCTCGAGAAGGAACTGAAAGCTCTGGGTCTTGTTTTCTGACGCCTCGCCGCGATCCTCTGGCCCGCCGAAGACGTGAATCCGGAGTTTCCGCCGCCGAGTCGAAATTCCGAACCACTTTTTCCCGGGTCGAGATTTCTGAAAAAAAGTTCTTGACAAACGAAAAAATGGGTGTATAAATTTGTTCCAGAAAACACAATATATAGTGTTTTCGCCATGCAACATATACAAGATATATGCCAATCTAAGTATATGTAAGCATGTTTTTTGGAAGAGGGAATAAATTTCGTGTCCGATTTTTTGGATTGTTATTGTTATCAGTCATCTTGAAAGGAGGGGATCATGGCAGGAATCGTGTCGCGCATTAAAAAAAGAGACGGATCGGTGGTGGATTTTTTCCAGGACAAAATCACCAATGCCGTGAACAAGGCCATGGTGTCGCAGGGAATCAACAACGGCGGCGCGGCCAAAACCGTCTCCGACATCGCCACGTTCATTCTCGAAGAGAAGTTCGGCGGATACACGATTCCCTCCGTGGAACAGATCCAGGACATCGTGGAGATGGTCCTGATGAAACAGGGCTACCACGAGGTGGCCAAATCCTACATCCTCTACCGCGCCCGGCACAAGGACATCCGCGAGGCGCGCCGGACGGGCATCAACCTCGAGAGGCTCATCCGCGATTACATCGACGACAAGGACTGGAAAATCCGCGAAAACTCCAATGAGGGGACGATGAGCTTCTCCGGGCTGAACGCCCGCATCTCAGGCGAAGTGCTGTCCAACTTCGCCCTGAACCAGATCTACACCGAGCCGATCAAGAACGCCCACCAGGAGGGCGACTTTCACATCCACGACCTCTCCTATCCCATCGTCGGCTACTGCGCCGGCTGGTCCCTGGACAAGCTGCTGCGCCAGGGATTCGGCCATGTCGCCGCTCAGGTCCACTCCTGCCCGGCCAAGCACCTGGAGACGGCCACGCTCCACATGGTCAATTTCATCGGCACGATGCAGGGCGAATTCGCCGGCGCGCAGGCCTTCTCCTCCGTGGACACGCTGCTCGCGCCCTTCGTCCGCGCCGACGGCCTGGACTACGGGCGCGTCAAGCAGGACATCCAGAAGCTTATTTTCGGCCTGAACGTTCCTTCGCGCTGGGGTTGGCAGACCCCCTTCTCCAACCTGACGTTCGACTGGACCGTCCCCCCGGACATGAAGTCCAAGAAGGTTGTCGTCGGAGGGAAAGAGCTTGATTCCACCTACGGCGAATACCAGCCGGAGATGGACATGATCAACCGGGCGTTCCTGGAGCTCATGGTCGAGGGCGATTTCCGGGGCCGGGTGTTCACCTTCCCCATCCCGACCTACAACCTCACCAAGGAATTCGATTGGGACAGTCCCAACGCCCGGCTTCTCTTTGAAGTCACGGCCAAATACGGCATCCCCTATTTCCAGAATTACATCGGCACCAACATGAATCCGGGAGACATCCGGGCCATGTGCTGCCGCCTCAACCTCGACCAACGCGAGCTCCTGCGCCGCCCGGGAAGCATGTGGGGTCCGGGCGATTCGACGGGCTCGATCGGCGTCGTGACCATCAACCTCAACCGCATCGGCTACACGGCCAAGACCGAGGAGGAGTATTTCGGCCGCCTCCGGGAGCTCATGGTCCTGGCCAAGGAATCGCTGGAGACCAAGCGGGAGATGGTCAACAACATGCTGGCCCGGGGGATCGTGCCCTACACCCAGGTCTACCTCGGGCATTTCGACAACCACTTTTCGACCATCGGCATCTGCGGCATGCATGAGTCCTGCCTCAATTTCCTGGGCAAGGGCATCGGGACTCCGGAAGGCAAGGCCTTTACCGAGAAAACCCTGAACGTCATGCGGGAGACGCTTCGAACGTTCCAGGAAGAGACCGGCAATCTCTACAACCTGGAGGCCACGCCGGCCGAGTCCACGTCCTACCGCCTGGCCCGCCTGGACAGGCAAAAGTATCCCCGGATCATCACCGCGGGAACGGAGAAGCATCCCTACCTGACGAATTCCACCCAGCTCAACGTCGACGCCACGCGCGACGTCTTCGAGGCGCTCCAGCACCAGGAAGACATCCAGAGCCTGTATACGGGCGGGACGATCTTCCACACCTTTTTGCCCGAGGCCACGGACGCCCTGACCTGCCGCAAGCTCGTGCAGAAGATCGCCCAAACGCGCATCCCGTATTTCAGCATCACGCCCACGTTTTCCGTCTGCCTCAGCCACGGCTACCTGAAGGGCAACACGCCCCGTTGCCCGGAATGCGGCTCCGAGACCGAAGTCTACTCCCGGATCGTCGGCTATCTCCGGCCGATCAAGACCTGGAACGACGGCAAGCAGCAGGAATTCAGCGACCGGACGCCTTACGCCTCGGTCGGACAATGATGACCTACGAACTGTTCTCCTATCCCGCCTGCCGGGAGTGCGAGGAGCTCAAGGCTTATCTCAAGACGACGGGCTTGGAGGGGCAAGAGCACAACCTGGCCCACAAGGATGGGAAGATCAAAATCCGGGAACACCTGAGCCTCATCCGGAGGGATGAACAGGGAGGCATGATCCTGCCCATCCTCGTCCTCAAGGACGCGGCGGGTGTAAAGGCCGTGCTCCAGTCCCGGGAGGAGGCGGAGGCGTGGTTGAAATCAAGGGCTTAGAAAAATTTTCTTCCCGGGATTTTCCCGGCCAAATCTCCTCGACGGTTTTCCTGGGGGGATGCAATTTCCGCTGCCCCTACTGCCACAATGCCGATCTCGTCCTGCGGCCCAAGACGCTTCCCACCCTGCTTTTTGACGCGTTCATCGGTTTCTTGGATGCGAGACGCGGATGGCTGGAGGGAGTCTGCGTCACGGGCGGCGAGCCGCTTCTCACCTCCCACCTCGAGGAGCTGCTCCTGGTCATCAAGGAGAGGGAGCTTAAGATCAAACTCGATACGAACGGATCCCGGCCGGACCGGCTGAAGGACGTCATCCGGGCGGGGCTGGTGGACGTCGTGGCCATGGATGTCAAGGCGCCCCTGGAGAGATACAGGGAGGTGACGGCCGCGGAGGTGAATCCGGCCGCCATTTCCGAAAGTCTGGACATTCTCCGCGGTTCCGGCCTGGAGTGTTTTTTCCGGACGACGGTCGTTCCCGGCCTCGTGGGGCTGGAGGATGTCCGGGCGATCGCCCGGATGCTCCGCGGGGCGCCGCGCTACGTCATCCAGCCGTTCGTCCCTCACAACACGCTCGACAACCGTTTTCTCGAAGTTCCGCCTTACCGGCGGGACGAGCTTTCGGCCATGGCCGAAGCCGCCCGCTCATACGTCGCGGATGTGCGGATCGAGGGAGAGTGAGCATGAAACTTGAGGTGCAGCGCATCCGTCCGCAGGCCCGGCTTCCGGTCTACGGCCATTCCGGAGATGCCGGGCTGGATCTCTTTTCCTGCCTCGAGGAGAGTCTCTCGCCGGGGGACGTCAAAGCCGTCCCGACGGGGATCCGCCTCGCCGTCCCCCCGGGGCATGTGGGCCTGATCTGGGACAAGAGCGGCCTGTCGCTTGAGGGCGTGCACCGACTGGCGGGCGTCGTGGACGCAGGCTACCGGGGGGAAGTGCGCGTCGTCCTGGCCAACCTCGGCCGGGAGATCTTCCGCATCAAAGCGGGGATGAAGATCGCCCAACTGCTCGTTCAGCCCGTCCTGTCCGTGGAGATCGAAGAAGTGAAGGAACTCGGAGATACGCCCCGCGGCGAGGGGGGATTCGGCAGTACCGGTTTGTTCTGAGACGCTCAGAAGCAAATGCCGGCCCGGATTTCCGGACCGTGAACCCAGCGGCTGCTCCAGCTCGACCGGGATCGGACGTAGATTTCGTATCCCAAGGAGTAGAGGGCCGTGATGGTCAGCGGCTTGAAGTTCAATGTCGTGCCGGCTTCGATGACGGGCGTGACGAGATTGTCCTGAGGTCGGTTGTCCCATCCGGTGCTGACGAAAACCAGGTGGGGCGCCCGGGCCGGGTAATAGATCCGCCAGCGAAAACCGAGATACCAGCGACCCTTGCCGTCGTGATAGGCATCGCCCGGCCCGCCCTGGCCCTCGCGGTGCTTGGTGTAGCCGAAGCGGACGGCCCAAGACGATCTTGCGCTCAAGGTGCTGGCCAGCTCAAATCCGTAGTCGCCGTCCGCCAGCCACAGGAGGTCGGCGGTGACGGCGTAATCAATCGGCTTTTCAAACAGGCTCACCTGGCTGAAGGCTTGGGGAGCGTAAAAAAGAACACTCAACAACACGCTGACGAGCGCGATTTTTTTCATGATCCATTCCCTCCCTTTCTTCCGTTCAAGCAGCACGATTGAGATTGCGCCTCTTTTTTCATAGAGATTCTATTAAATCGGCCGGAAAAGGTCAAGAGAAAAAAAGCGCTTTCTTCCGCCCGTCGCCCTGAATGTCCGGTCCGCGGCGGGCGGCCGATGATGGAACGGAAGGAAGAAAATGCGTATAATCCCGGAATCATGATCCGCGCCTCAAGGAAATCGTCTCCCCGGACCGCGGCCGTCGTCCTCTCGGGTCCCGCCCACGAGGACAACCTCGGGCTGGTGGCCCGGGCGATGAAAAACACGGGCTTCCGCGAGCTCCGGCTGGCGGGCCTTGAGCGCATACCGGAAAAATCCTATTCCGTGGCCGTCCATGCCGGGGAAATCCTGCGACAGACCCGATTCTATCCCGACACGGCCTCGGCCGTGGCCGATCTGGACTATGTCCTCGCCGGGACCGTCCGCTACCGCAAGGATTTCGTCAGCCTGTCGCTTCGGGAGGCCGTGCGCAGGATGTTCAGCCTTCCGGAAGAGACGCGCGTCGGGCTGCTGTTCGGGAACGAAAGGACGGGCTTGAGCCGGGAGGAGCTTCGGCGGGCCAACGCCTGTTTCGTCATTCCCCAGGCCTCAACCCAACCGTCCTACAATCTGGCCGCGGCGGTGCTGCTCACGCTGTTTCATATTTTCGATTTCAACCGTGAGGAGCCGCCCGTCGTGTTCCGCAGGCCCCTGCCCCGTCCCGAGCAGGAGGAGTGCATCGCGCGCATCTGCCTCAAACTCGAAGAGGCGGGATTCATTCATAAGACAAACCGCACCCAGCTCACCGACCGGGTCTACGACCTCTTCGGGCGCCTGGGGATGGCGGCCGAAGACAAAGCTCTCTTGCTGGCCGTTTTCACCAAGGGACTGCGGGAGCAGAAAAAAAGGGGGACCTGAAAGGAACGACGTCATCGCCGTCGAACCGGCGGCGTGACGATCTCCCGGCCGGCGCTCACGACCGGAAGGCCGGAGGAAGCCAGAGGTAATAACGGCCGCTTCTCAGCCCGGTCAGGACTTGCGTCCAGTCCCGCCGCTCCTGAAAAAAGCCGCCGTCGAGAGCGGCGGCGTAAATGTTCGTTTTGGTTTTCGGATAATGCGTGTAGGCCACGATCTTGGCGCTCTTCAGGCGCGCCATTTCCAGCGCCGCATCGAGCGCGGCGTCGAAATACCCCACCGCGTCGACCAGCTTGAGCTCCAGGGCCTGCCGCCCCGTAAACACCCGGCCGTCCGCCAGGCCGCGGATGTCTTCCGGCGTCAGGCGTCCCGCTCGGCCGGCCGCCACGACCTCGAGGAAGGTCCGATAATCTTCTTCGATCAGGCTCCGGAAGAAAGCCCTTTCGTCGTCGGTCATCTTCCGGAAAACGCTTCCGGCATCCTTGAGATCTCCGGATTTGATGACGTTCACCCGGAGCCCCAGCTTGTCCAGGAGCACGGCCGTCTCGGGAAAGAGGGCCACCACCCCGATGCTGCCGGTGAGGGTCGTGGGATGGGCGATGATCCTGTCGGCCGCGCAGGCGATGTAATATCCGCCGGACGCGGCCACGCTCATCATCAACGCCGTGACGGGCACGCCGGTTTTCTTTTTGTATTGGAGGATTTCGTGGCGGATCATATCCGAGGCCGTGACTTCTCCGCCCGGGGTGTCGAGCCTCAGGATGACGCCCCGCACCGACCGGTCTTTCGAGGCGAGGCTGAGCTGGGCGTAGACCATGGCCGTCGGGTCTTTTCCCCGCTGGAGAAATCCTCCGTCTCCGCCGGCCGTGATCACTCCCGAGACGTCGACCATGAGGATTTTTTCCTTGGCCGCGCTGGGCAGGAGGACGACTTCCTGAAGCGTGTCCGTCCCCAGCAAGTCCAGGTTGACGTTCAGGGAGCAGCCCGACAGGGACAACAAAGCGCCGGCGGCGCACAGAAAAACGGCAAGACGTTTCATCGCTCTCCTCCACACGACAGAATCCCTCGCCCCCCGATCAAAACGGGCCCGGCATCATGCGCTCCGGAAGACGCGTTCAGGCCGGTACGATGACCTGAAGGGCCTTGGGGAGGACTTCCAATTCTATGGTGTCCTGGTAGGGCAAGTCTTCGCCGTTGTGCTGAACGGCTAGGCGAAGGCCCCGCAACACCATTTTTCTGGCCTTGTAGTGCCGGAGCTTTCTCTGCAGGAGACCGGTGTAGATGAACGGCGCCAGAGACACGTAGGCCGGGGCCGGCATCTCGAAAAACGTGATGTCCAGATATCCGTCGTCGACGACGGCGTAGGGCGCGATCTTCCAGTTGTAGCCGAAGTACCGGGTCTTGGTGATGATGCAGTCCAACATGTTGAGGGACAGAGACAGCCGCTCGAAGGGAACGCCGTTTTTGTCTTTCCCGTCCCACATCTCCACCTCGACGCGTTGACGGGGGAAAAAAAGGTTCGGCCAGATGGACAGAAAATGGCCCAGGGCGCCGGGAGCGAAGTATTTGTGGGCGTAATAGCCGCATTCGGCCGTCGCGCCGATGTTGATGAAGGCGGCGACGCGTTTGTTCACCCGGATGAGGTCGATGGACTTCCCCCGTCCTTCGTTGAGCAGTCGAAGGGCCTGCTTGGCGCCCTTGGGGATTCCGAGCGACCGGCGGAAGGCGTTGCCGCTGCCCAGGGGAATGATGCCCAGACGCACGCGTCCGGACGTTCCGGCCTCGAAAACCCCCTGGATGACGTCCGAAATCGTGCCGTCTCCTCCGACGACCACGAGAAAGGGATGGGTTTTGCTGAGCTCCCGCGCCCGGCGGATGGTTTCGTTCTTGCTGAACGGAGGCTTGGCCGGGGCGCCCTTGAGCTTCCTCTGGAGATAACGGCGCAGAAAGAATTTCCTCTGCCATTTGTAGCTGGCCGCGCGGGGATTGATGATGCAGGGCGCGCTGCTGAGGTCCGGATTTTGCGGCATCGGATTTGTTTCCGAGAGCAGCTATATATAGCATGGCCGCCCGGACCTGTCAAAGACTCG
Source organism: Candidatus Aminicenantota bacterium (assembly GCA_016933515.1). Lineage (GTDB taxonomy): Bacteria > Acidobacteriota > Aminicenantia > Aminicenantales > JAFGAV01 > JAFGAV01. The sequence continues at coordinate 6,921 of JAFGAV010000112.1, read as the reverse complement.
TTCCCGTTTTACGGGTTTTGCCGGCGGGAGAGAGTTGAGCTAAAATGTGTCCGTCCGAGGCCGGGATGAAAGTCGGAACCGAATTCGAGCGCGTCGTCCAAACCGGAAGCCGGACATTCCGTCTTCAAGTCGAGACCTCCGGCCGCGCGTCCGATTACGCCAAGTATGACGCCCTGCGACAGGACATCTGGGGATTCGCCGAGGACCGAATGACCTCGGAGCGGAACCTGATGTGCGAGAATTTCCTCCACGAGGGAGGCAGCCTGTTTGTCGCGGTCAGGGACCTCGGGCCGGCCGGGGCACCCGCGGCGGGCGCCGGACGCCTGGCCGGGTTTTCCTACGGATTCGTCGGCATCCGCGACAAGAGCCTCGGATTCCGCTCTCCCGAAAATCTGTGGTTTTATTCTCAATACACGGGCGTCAGGGAGGACTACCGGTCTTTCGGACTCGGCGTCCGGATTAAGGAATTTCAGGCCGATGTCGTCCGCGGAATTTTCGGGATCCATGCCATCGTTTGCACTTATGATCCCCTGACCGCGGTCAACGCGCGGCGCAACGTCCGTCACTTCGGCATGGAGGTCCGCGAATACAGGGTGGCAACCTATGGGGAATTCGGCGGCGTTCTCAACAGGCGCGACGTTCCGAGCGACCGGTTCTTCATGTTTTGGGATCTTGACGCTCCCCGGCCCCCCCAGGACGGCGGAGAGAATGCCTCCGTGCCGGCGGAATTCTGCGCCCTGGAGGTAGGAAGAGAAACGGTCCGGGGCAGGGAAGGACCGGCCGTGATCGAAGTGGTCCGGGACGTCCGGTCCGGCATCGGCTCGGAGACCGTCTATGTCCCAATACCCGCGGATTTCAACCGGATGCTCCGGGAAACGGACGTCGACGATGAGAACGTCAGGCGCATTCCTTTGGTCTGGAGGCTCGTGAGCCGCCGGGTCTTCCAGGATCTCTTTGCCCGGGGATACGCCGTCCGGGATTTTCTGGGGGGCGGGCGCGCCGGCTTCGGCTATTACGTCCTTCGAAAGCCGGGCTGAGCGCCGGACCCGAACAAAACGCTTGGCAAGGCCGTCCGATTGGATTATGATACGGCACCGAATTCGAAAGGGAGACCATTCATGACTGAAATCGACGCCCCGATCAGGACATTCATCGAAGAGGCCATCAAGCTGGAAATCGACGGCCAGGCGTTTTTCCGTCACGCCGCCGAGACGACCCGCAACGCGCTGGGAAAGAAAATGTTTCTTCGCCTGGCCGAGGAAGAAGTCAAGCACCTGGAGGCCTTCAGCCGCCTTTTTTCCTCCGTCCTCAAATCCGAGGATTGGAAGAAACTTGTGGACAGGGAAAAGCTCAAGGGCTCTTCGCCCGTCATCCAAGAGCTTGCCGCCCGCATGAAGCGGGCCGAAAGCCAGAGCGATCTCGAAGCCTTGCGCATCGGGATGGAACTCGAGCTCAAAGCCATCGATTTTTTCAAGGGCTGCGCCCAAGCGTCCGAAGAACCCGCCGCCAGGGAGATGTTCGAAAAGATCAGCGACGAAGAGAAATTCCACTATGACCTTCTTCAGGCGCAGCACGATTCCCTGACCAATTCCGGTTTCTGGCTGGACAGCTCCGAGTTCATGATGGACGGGAAATACTGAGCGTTTAGACGCTTCGTTTCCCGGCCCGTTTCACCGGGCCGCTCCTCGGATTCGGACGAGAAGACGTCGGGACGGGAACTTTTCCGCGCCTTTCAGGGATGATCCGGCGAAGCCGGCCGATCACTCCGGGCCGGCGAAATGAGTTGAAAAGCCGAGGCGAATTGTGTAAATTCTTTTTACATGCGAGCCGCAAAGTCGTTTGTTATTTCATGAGTTGTGAATCCTGGATGAAGGGGTCGATTGGCATAAAGGTTGCTGATTTTTCTTCCGGTTTCCTATGAACAAAAAGCATCCGGGAGTCATTTTGTGTTTGCTGGCTTGGTGGGGGCTTGCTTTTTCGTCTTCCGTCGTTCCGGGTCAGAAGGACAAGGAAGAAAAGCCCAGGCCGGGCGGGACATTGAGAATCAAGCCGTTCACCAACGTTCTGAATCTCACGCTGGACCCGGCCGCGAAAGCCGACATCTTTCTTCTGGAGCAGTTGTACGACGGACTCGTCCGTCTGGACAAGGATCTGAACGTGGCTCCCGCGCTGGCCGAATACTGGACCATTTCTCCCGACGGCCAGACGTATGCGTTTTATCTCCGCCGGGGCGTTCGGTTTCACAGCGGCCGGGAACTGACGAGCGCGGACGTGAAATATTCCCTGGAGCGGATCCTGGACCGTGGAGCGGCCTCGACTTATGTGCAGGTTTTTCTCAACCGCGTCGAGGGCGCCCGGGATTTCTGGACGGGACGGGCGTCTCATGTCTCGGGCTTCAGGGCGGTTCGGGATCATCTCTTTGAGATCCATTGGACCAAACCCTATGTTTCCGGCCTTTATCTGCTGAGCATGTCTTACTGCAAGATTCTCCCGCGCGACTTGGTGAGGGATCAGGGAAGAGATTTTTTCTGGAGACCGGTCGGAACCGGGCCGTTCCGTTTCGCCTACTGGCTGCGCGGAACGCGCCTGGAAATCGTCGGTGTCCGGCTGGAGAGAAATCCCCGCTATTTCAGCGGGCGGCCGCACCTGGAGGCCATCGAGTACAGCCCGTTTTACACCCTCGATCATTTTAAGAGAGGGGAAATCGACATCATCCCTTTTTTTTCGGAGAGCCTGGCCGGCTCGGACTGCCGGATTCAGGAGGAAGGTTCCCTCGAAGCGGTCCACCTGGGTTTGAGCTGCCACATCCCCCCCTTCGACGATCCGGCCGTGAGACGGGCGGTCTCCCTGGCCGTCGACCGGGGCCGCATCGCCCGGGCGGCCACGACGAGCGAGTCCGTCCCCCGGCTTCTTCATAATTTCGTCCCCCCGCGGCTCCCTGGGTTTTTCCCTGTCGCCGAGGACATGGAGGCCGATGTCGATGCCGCCCGGCTTCTGCTCGAGAAAGCCGGCTATCCCGACTCGAAACCCCTGCCCGCGATGACGCTGTTCGTCCGGGATGTCCGCCGGGAGGCGTATGTCCGTCTGTTCCGGGAGCTTCAGATCCAGCTCAAGGCTCTCGGTTTTCGCCTGTCCTTGAGGTCCTACAAAAGGGAGCGGGACGTCCTGGGCAGCCGCCGCCCCTATTTGGTTTTGATCGAGCAGAGGATGGAGTTTCCCGACGCGGACAGTTTCCTGCGAACCCTGTTCCTTTCCAAATCGACTCAGAATCTCATCGGGTATGCCAATCCGTTGTTCGACAGGCTCTTGGAAGAAGCCGACGTCGAGCGCAGCTGGACGAAACGCCTCGAAATGCTGCGCCGGGCCGAGCGCCTCTTGGCCGCGGATATGCCCGCCTTGCCCCTGTTCACCCCGTCGCGGCGCATGGCCATCCAGCCCCGCATCTGCGGGGTGGATGTGCCGCCCCTGGGTTTTCCCTACCTGAACACGGGAAAAATCTGGATACGCAAAGGGGGATGATCCGGTGCTTTTTCGACGGACGCTCGCCCGGCGCTTCATGACATCCGTCCTTCTCCTGCTCGTCCCTCTCTTGGGAGCGATCCTGATGGTCATCGAGAAGCGGGAGGCGGATTCAAGTTTCGAGGAGACCAAGGAGAGGGGGATGCTGCTGTGCCAGAACATCGCCAATCTCAACCTCGATCCGCTGTTTTTTTACGATCTGGAAGCGATCCGCAGCAACATCGAAGACCTGGTCGACGACCGCCTGTTGTATATCGTGTTCTACGACCGGTTCAACGCCCCCTTGGTGAACAGCGAATCGGTGAGCCGACAGGAGGACATCACCTGCTGCAGCCGGCTGCCGGCCGCAGTCACGCCGGACAGCGCTTCCTTCGCCCGGCTCCGGCTGGATGTCGGAGGCCGGACTGTCCGCGTCCTGGAGATCGAAAGGCCGGTCTTCGCCCGAGGCTCGACCACGCGGTGGGGATCGGTCAAGATCGGCCTTTCGCTCGAGGAGATGCACGACGCCATCAGGAGGACCCGTGTGGTGCTCCTTCTCATCGGCCTGGGCGGCGTCCTCCTCGGAGCGGTCGGGGCCGCCGTCCTGGCCGGAAGGCTCTCCCGGCCCATCAAGGAACTAGCCAAGGGGACGGTCCGGATCTCGCGCGGCGATTTCTCCCATCGCATCGCCGTCCGTTCCCATGACGAGATCGGCGAGCTGGGCCGGAGCTTCAACAAGATGAGCCGTCAGCTCCAGGAAACCCAGAGGGAGAAAGAGGAGGCCAACCGCAAGCTCATCCAGGCCGAGAAATTGGCCTCCATCGGGCGGATCGCGGCCACGATCGCCCACGAAATCCGCAATCCCCTCACGTCGGTCAAGCTCAACATCCAGCGCCTCGCACAAAGCGATCGGCAGGATGAAGTCGAGCGGGAGCATCTGGCCCTATCCCAGGAGGGGATCGCCCAGATCGAGAAGTTCATCAAGGGATTCCTCAATTACACGCGGGTGACGGAATTGAACCTCAACCGCTTTTCCATAGAGCAGATCCTTGATGAGTCGTTGAAGACTCTCCGCGAAGCGTTCGAGCAGAAAAACGTGACCGTCGTCCGCCGCACCGAGCCCGGCCTGCCGGAGGTTCCGGCCGACGGCGACAAGCTGAGAGAGGTTTTCACCAACATCCTGCGCAACGCTCTGGAAGCCGTGGGGGAGAACGGCCGGGTCGAGCTCGACCTCGAGCGCGTCGAAGACGAGGCGGGGACCTGGATCCGGATCCGGATCGCCGACAACGGCTGCGGAATTCCCCCCGAAATCGAGGAGACGATTTTCGAACCGTTTTTCACCACCAAGCCCACGGGCGCGGGCCTTGGCCTGCCCAACGCCAGGAAGATCCTGGAACAGCACCGGGGATTCATCCGGACGGTCAAGCCCCGGAACGGCGGCGCCGTTCTGGAGATCACGCTGCCTGTGAAGGAGGTCTCATGAAGTCCGTGCTGATCATCGACGACGACCCGCTCATTCTCAAAACGCTGGCCTCCCATCTCAGCCGGCAGGGGTTTGAAGTCCGGCAAGCCGAGACGGGAGGGAAGGGCCTGGCGGAGATCGAAAGCTCCCTTCCCGACCTCGTCCTGCTCGATATCCGGCTTCCCGACCTCAACGGTCTGGAGGTGCTGAAGCGCATCAGCCGGTTCACGCCGCGGCCCTGTGTCCTCATCATGACCGCCTACGACGACATGAAGACCACCGTGGAGGCCATTCAGCAAGGGGCCTTCGAGTACCTGGTCAAGCCGCTGGATTTCGTCGCCCTGGATCTGACGATCCAAAAAGCCGTTCAGGTCAAAAAGCTCGAAGACAAGGTCACGTTTCTCATCGAAGAGAAAAAGAAAGAATACACTATCGACAACATCATCGGCCGTTCCCCACAGATACGCGAGGTTTTCAAGCTCATCGGTTCGGTGGCCTCCTCGCGCGCCAACGTCCTGATTCAGGGAGAGAGCGGCACGGGCAAGGAACTGGTGGCCAAAGCCATCCATTACAACAGCCCCTTCCGGGACGAGCCGTTCATCGTCATCAACTGTTCGGCCATTTCCGACACGCTTCTGGAAAGCGAACTCTTCGGCCACGTCAAGGGAGCGTTCACCGACGCGGTGGTCGAAACCCGCGGCAAATTCGAGATCGCGGGCAAGGGCACGCTCTTCCTGGACGAGGTCGGCGACGTCTCGCCCGGTCTCCAGTCGAAGCTCCTGCGGGTCATCGAAACGCGGGACTTCATGAAGGTCGGAGGGGAAAAGGTTTTGAAGACCGAGGCGCGCATCATCGCCGCCACGAACCAGAGCCTGAAGGCCCTGATCGAGAAGGAAAAATTCCGCGAGGATCTCTATTACCGCCTTAAGGTGGTCGAAATCGACCTTCCGCCTCTCCGCGAGCGCCGCGAAGACATCCCCGAACTGGTGGCCTACCTCCTGGAAAAGATCAACCGCGAATTGAAAAAGAACGTTCGCAAGGTCCCGGAAGACGTCATGGATTTTCTGACTCGCCTGCCCTGGAAGGGGAACGTCCGCGAGCTGGAGAACGCCCTGACCCGGGCCATCATCCTGGCCAAGACCGACGTTGTTCTCCAGGAGAACCTGCCTCTCGAATCCGTGGACAGCCCGATCGTCGGCCGGGAGCTCGTGTCGTTGAAGGAAGTGGAAAAAAATTACATCCAGCACGTTCTGAATATGACTAAAGGCAACAAAACGCGGTCCTGCCAGATCCTTCAGATCAGCCGGCCGACGCTCGACAAGAAAATTCGGGAATACAAATTGACGGTCGTCCCCCCTGCGGCGGCGTAAACAGCTTTGTTCCGACATGTCAATTTTCCATACGTCGGCCGCCGCCGGGCGGGCTCCGGGGCGCGGATAACCCAGGGAAACCGTCCGGGGATCCCTGGCATAAAAATTGCAGAAATCGGTGAGGATTAAAGGATTACGGGCCATGCTCAACAAAAAAATTCTCGTGATCGAGGATGAAGATTCCATCCGGAAAACCTTCCTGCTCGTGTTGAACAAGAAATACAAAATCTTCGCCGCCCGGGACGGCAAGGAAGCGATGCAGCGCGTCCGGACTCTCAAGCCGGATCTCGTTATTGTCGACCTCAAGCTCCCGGACACCAGCGGACTCGATCTCGTGGCCCGCCTCAGGGAAACGGGCTATTTGGGCGAGGCGATTCTCATATCGGCCTTCCCCGACCTGGTGGACATCGCCGAACTCACACGGAGAAGGATCGGGCACTTTTTCGTCAAGCCCCTCGACCTCGACGCCCTGTTGCGCTCGATCGACATTCTGTTGACGCCCAAGGGCAACTTGGAAAAGCCGCTTTGAACAGCCAAATTCTTTATTGCTTAAAATTAAAGTTTTTTTACACAAAGAGTCATATAAGGGCC
>JAFGAV010000020.1 GCA_016933515.1 Candidatus Aminicenantota bacterium | reverse complement strand
TTTATTATAAGTCTTTCCTGCGCCCAAAGAAAGCCCCGGCCGGGGCAAAAAAAAAGGGCAGCCTTTGCAGGCTGCCCTTTTCGGCTTTGATCAGCCGTGCTTCAGCTTAGAATTCGATCTTGGCTCCGAGGAAAATCGACATCGGGGGGTACCACTGGGTGTAGTTGCCGTAGTTGAGGTTCGGGGTTTCGATCGTGTAGTTTCCGCCGAGCTGGAAGGAGTCGAGGATGATGTTGCCGATGCTGTTGCTGCGGGCGACCTCGATCTGGTTGTTGAGGAGGTTGAAGATGTCGACGTACAGGGAGAGATTGACCCGGTTGAAGAACGTGAATCTCTTCTCCGCCCGGACGTCGAGCCGCCAGGTGGAAGGATAGCGTCCGCTTTCGCCCTGGGGATCGAGCCGGTAGGTGTGATAGGTGGAGTCTGTCCAGAAAGCGCCGGCCGTTTCGGTGTAGGGCGTTCCGCTGAACCAGTAGAAGGTCGTGCCGAGGTTGAAGCCGAAGGGGAGGAAGTAGTTGCCGGTGAACTTGATCATGTGGCGGATGTCGTTCCCCAGATAGCCGAACGCGTTGTAGTCCTGCACCGGGCTGTCGCCCCAGCCGCCGTCGGCGTCGGAGCCTTCATAGCCCTTCAGGTCGGACAGGGTGTAGGAGGCCATGAACTGGTACTTGTCGGATCCCAGGTTCTTCTTGAAAGTGATGATCGCCGCCCGGTACCTCTTGTACTGCGAGCCCCAGTCGGGGAATTCGGCGTTGTCGAAGTGCCAGATGCCGTCCAAATCCTCGTTGTTGTAGGGTTCGACGTCATAGCCGTAGTCGAAATCGTCGATCCTCTGCTTCCAGGAACGGCTCATGAGGTCCAGGCCGACCGAAATGACGTCGCTCAGCATGTGCTCGACGCCGATGCCCATCTCATCCATGAAGGAGGGCTTGATGTCCGGATTGTAGGTCGACGTGGAGGCGCCGCCGGTGGTATAGGTTCTGATGAGCGTCCAGGTGGGGAGTCCGTAATAGGCGCCCCGCCAGTACTGGTATTGGTATTGGAATGCGTCGGGCTGGTTGTTCTGGATGAGCCAGTCTCCGTAGAGGTCATAGAACCGGCCCCAGTTGCCGTGGAACTTCGTGCCCTTGAGGTTGTAGGCGAAGCCGATGCGGGGAGCGAACATGTCGAACAGGCCCCAGTCGAGGATCGTGGTCTTGTCGTGGTTCTTCCATTGGCCCATCTCGGCCCGCAGACCGATGTTCAGGGTCAGGTTGGGGATGACCTCCCACTTGTCCTGGAGGTAGAAGGTCCACAGCCGGTTGTAGTTGTTCTTCGTGTACTGGTCCCTGGGCCGCTCGGGATAGGAGTAGCGGTACATGGGCGTCGCCGCGGCGTCGTAGTCATACCGGATGTACTCGTTGGCGGGGTAGCTCATGGAATAGCGGCCCAGGCGGATGTCGAGCATTTCGGCGCCGATTTTGAGGTCGTGCAGGCCGAAGCTCGTCTCGGCGAAATGGTTCAGCGAGAGCTGGATCTGGTCATGGAAGCGCTCGGTGTAGTAGCTGCTGAGCGCGCCGTTGTAGTACACGCCGCCCCGGTAGTAGCAGGGGGCGATCTTCGTCGGTTCGTTGTTGAGCTCGTTCCTCTTCAGGCTGTAGCGCAGGGAGACGTAGGTGTTGGCGCCGAGGATGGAGGTCAATTCCGAATTGACGTTCCAACCGCCCTGGAAACGGATCAGATCCGAATCGGGAGACACATAGTTGTAGCCCAGGTATTCATACAGCTGCGGGATTTCGATCGGGTCTTCCGCATACTGGACCATGAAGGTGTGCCGGGCGGCGGGCCGGAAAGTCAGCTTGCCCGACAGGTAGTGGCCGGTGTAGTAGGACTTGAGGCCGGTCGTCGGCGTGAGGTCCTGCCAGTCCTCAAAGCTCTGATACACGGCGGCGGGCTTCCATTTGTTCCGGCGCTCCCAGGAGGCGAAGAACCACAGCCGGTCCTTGATGACCGGGCCGCCGAAGTTGAGGGACGGCCTTGTTTCCGTCACGAAATGGGTGGCGTCCGAGAAAAAGTACCGGTCGCCGTAAGCTTCGGGGTTCCATTCGACGTCGCTCACCGTGATCCGGGCGATGCCGCTGAAGCGGTTCCCGCCCGCCTTGGTCACGACGTTGATGACCGCGCCCGTGCCCTTGCCGTACTCGGCCGGCGCGCCGGAGATGACGATCTGCATCTCCTCGAAGTTGTCGAAATTCATGGCCGTCGACCAGGTCTTGGTCATGGGGTCGGTCGAATCCATGCCGTCGAAAAGATACATGTTGTCCGAGCCCGAGGCGCCGAACATGAAGGGATTGTTGGCGTCGATGGCCCCGGGCATGAGCCCCATGATCGTCTGGTACTGGCGGTCGTTGGCCAGCGTCTCCACGAGGTCCTTGGAAAGGGTGACCTGGCTCGTGCTGGACTTCATATCGACCACCGGGGACTTGGCCGTGACCGTGATTTCCTCCTCGATGGCCGTGGTCTCCATGGTGATGCTCAGGTCGAAGGTCTTGCCCAGCTCGATGACGATTTTGGGCCACACGACTCTCTTGAATCCCGGAAGGGTGAAAGTCGCCTCGTAGTCCTTGCCGACGGGAAGAAGGGGTATCCTGAAGTATCCCCTCTCGTTGGAGACGGCGGTCTTGATGCCCTGCAAAGCCGTGCCGCGGATCGTGACCTCGACGCCGGGAAGGGCGTTGCCGTCGGTGTCTTTGATCACGCCGGCCAGAACGCCGTACTGATCGACGGCGGAGCTGAACGTAACGGCCAAGCAGAGGATGAATGCCGTCAGAATCGTTTTCTTGAGATTCAACTCATTTCCTCCTTAATCTCTGCGATCTCCTTGTCCCAGGCCTTGCTCACAAGGCCTAACCTTCAGGCTTTTTCTTAGGTTTTTTCTCTTATTATCACCGCCTTTTGATTAATTCGATCTGCATATTTTCGCATGCATCCGATTATCTAAGCATGAAACGTGCCATTTTTTTCATTCAAAGAAGGTCATGAAGTTTTTAAATATTATGTCATAAATTATTGAAATTAAATAAGATTATGAATTTCTTGAAAACGATTGGTTCTCTTTGTTTTTCCAATTTTAACGGAAAAAGCCAATAATTTGAATATCTATCCATATATTTGGACGAAGATTCCAGGCAGTAATTCATCCGGTTCTCCAACGAATCGATTCGGGGGGTCGCGGGAATGAAACGATCCGGCCCGTGAGAAGCGATTCGTCGAACAGGTCGCGCTGTTTTCGAATTGACAGCCCGCGTTTATAATGCTATTTAGATGAGGATTTTTTTCTTTGATTCGAATTCCCATGAACTACAAAGTGATCCTGGCCGACGGCAGTCCCTCCGTGCGCAAGACGGTCGAGCTTGCCTTTCCGGAGTCCGAGTTCGAGATGTTCTTCTTCGACAACGGTCAGGAATTGATCCGCGCCCTTCCGGACATCGGGCCCGACGCCCTGCTCATCGGACTCAGCCTGCCCGGGCTGGACGGCTACCGCGCCGCTTCCCATCTCCGCGGCCTGAGAGAGTGCGATCGAACCGCGGTCTTCTTTCTGCGCGGCACGTTCGAAACCTTCGACGCGGGCAAGGCCGCGGGCCTGGACTATGAGGAGGTCGTGCGCAAGCCCTTCGATTCGGAGGCCCTCGCCCGCCGCCTGAAAAGCGTTCTCGACCGAAAGCAAGACATCCGGAGCTTCCCCGAGGCTTCGGAGGCCGCGGTCCGCCCGCACGCTTCCGGGCCGGCCGAAAATCCGGAGCTGGCCGCCCTCGTCCGCCGGGAAGTGGACAGGGCCTGCGCCGAGATCGAGGGGCGCATGCGGAAGTCCGTTCTTCGGCAGCCGGCCGGCCGTCCGGCCGCGCGGGGCGCGAAACGATGAACGGCCGCCCTCCCCTGGAAAAAGCCTACGACCCCAAGCCGGTCGAGGAGCGATGGGGCGCCTTCTGGCTCGAAAAAGGAATCTTCAACGCCGACGCCTCGTCCCCGAAGCCGAAGTTCTCCATGGTCCTCCCGCCGCCCAACGTCACCGGCCACCTCCACATGGGGCACGCCCTGTGCTTCACCCTGCCGGACATCATCGTCCGCTGGCGGCGGATGAAGGGCGACAACGTCCTCTGGCTCCCGGGGACGGACCACGCCTCGATCGCCGTCCACAACGTCATCGAGCAGGCCCTGGCCCGGGAGGGCCTCAGCCGGGAGAAGCTCGGCCGCGAGGAATTCCTCCAACGGGCCTGGGAATGGAAGCGCAAATACGGCGGCATCATCACCTCCCAGCTCAAAAGGCTCGGCGCCTCGCTGGACTGGTCGCGGGAGCGCTTCACCATGGACGAGGGCTTTTCCCTGGCCGTGCGGAAGGTGTTCGTCGATCTCTACAACGAGGGGCTGATCTACCGGGATTATTATCTCGTCAACCGCTGCCCGCAGTGCGGGACGGTTTTGTCGGACATCGAAATCGAGCACCGCGAACACGACTCCAAGCTCTATCATCTCCGCTATCCCCTCGAGGGCTCCGGGGAATCGGTCGTCGTGGCCACGACGCGTCCCGAGACCATGCTGGGCGACACGGCCGTGGCCGTCCATCCCGACGACCCCCGCTACGCCGCCCTGCGCGGACGGCGGGCCGTCCTGCCGCTCGTCGGCCGGCTCATCCCCGTCGTCGCCGACGAGAGGGTGGAGAGGGAGTTCGGCACCGGGGCGGTCAAGGTCACCCCGGCCCACGATCCCGTGGACTTCGATCTGGGCCGCAAGCACGGCCTGGAGCAGGTCATCGTCATCGACGGCTCGGGCCGGATGACCGAGGCGGCGGGCGCGGAGTTCCGGGGACTGGACCGCTTCGAAGCCCGGGAGAAGGTTCTGGCCCGCCTCAAGGAGCAGGGGTTCCTGGTCAAGGTCGAGGACTACGTCCACTCGATCGGCCACTGCTACCGGTGCAAGACGGTCATCGAGCCCCACCTCTCCTGGCAGTGGTTCGTCCGCATCGAGCCCCTGGCCCGGGAGGCCGTCCGGGCCGTCGAGGACGGACGGATCGAGTTCGTCCCCTCCAACTGGGTCAAGACCTATTTCGAGTGGATGCGCAACATCCACGACTGGTGCATCTCCCGGCAGCTGTGGTGGGGCCACCGCATCCCGGCCTGGCACTGCCGGGACTGCGGCGAAATCCACGTCGCCATGGACGCGCCCTCCCAATGCGGCCGGTGCGGCGGCCGAACGCTCGAGCAGGACGGAGACGTCCTCGACACCTGGTTCAGCTCGGCCCTCTGGCCGTTCGGCACCCTGGGCTGGCCAGAGGACACGGCCGACCTGCGGACGTTCTATCCCACCGACCTCATGTCCACGGGATTCGACATCATCTTCTTCTGGGTGGCGCGGATGATCATGATGGGCCTCAAGTTTATGGGCCGCATCCCCTTCCGCACGGTGTTCATCAACGGCCTCGTGCGCGACATGAAGCGCCGCAAGATGAGCAAGTCCGAGGGCAACGTCATCGATCCCCTGGAGATGATCGACAAGTACGGCACGGACGCCCTGCGCTTCACCCTGGCCGCGCTGGCCGTCCCGGGCATGGACCTCTCGCTCTCCGAGGAGAGGATGGAAGGCTACCGCGCCTTCGCCAACAAGATCTGGAACGCCGCGCGCTTCGTCCTGATGAACGCCGCCGGGGTGTCGATCGAAAAGGCCGCCGCGGCCGCGCCCTCGACCCTCGCCGACCGATGGATCCTCAGCCGCCTCGACCGGGTCGTCGGAGACCTGGACGAGGCGCTCGGCGGCTATCGCTTCTACGAGGCCGCCGACCGCATCTACCATTTCCTCTGGGACGAGTTCTGTGACTGGGCCATCGAGCTGGCCAAGCCCGACCTCAAGGCCGAGGGAAGCGCCACGCCGGCGGTCCTGGTCCGGACGCTCGACCGGATCCTGCGGCTCCTCCATCCTTTCATGCCGTTCATCACCGAGGAAATCTGGAGCCGCCTCCCCGGGGCGGGCGAGACCCTGGCCCGGGCCGAATTCCCCGCGCCGCGGCCCGAGACCCGGGACGAAGAGGCCGAGGCGGAGATGAGAGCGATCCAGGACATCGTCGTCCGGGTGAGGAGCATCCGGACGGAAAACAGGATCCCTCCCGGGGAGAAATTGGCTCTGGTGATGAAGCCCCTTCCGGGCGCGGACCGGAGCCTCGTGGAGAAGGGAAGGGAGTATATCCTCTCCCTGGCCGGCCTGTCCGGCCTCGAAATCCGGGAAGAGGCCGCCGCCGAAGGCCGGTGGCTCAGGGGCGTGAGCGGATTCTGGGAATTGGCCGTTCTCAGGGAAGAGAGCGTCGACCCGCTTCAGGACCAAGCCCGCCTGGAAAAGGAGCTCGGACGGATCGAGCTCGAATCCTCCAAGCTCGCCGCCCGCCTGGAGAACAAAGATTTTCTGGAGCGGGCGCCGCGGGCGGTGGTGGAGGAGGCCAGGGCGAGGCTGCTCGAGCTCGAGCGCAAAAAAGTGAAGACGAGAGAGCATCTCGGCCGCGAGAAGCCTTCCTGACGCGTCCGGGCCGGGAGGGCGTCCCCTCCCGGAGGAACGAACATGAAAATCGGCGCCAAGATCCTCAATTTCGAAAGATGCACCTCCACGAACGACCTGGCCCGCAGCCTGGCGGCGCAGGGCGAATCCGAGGGCGTGGTCGTCGTCGCCGGGGAACAGACCGCCGGCCGGGGGACGCGGGGGAGGCCGTGGCATTCGCCCAAGGGCCAGGGCCTCTACCTGTCCGTCATTTTCAGGCCCCCGGCCGAGGCGCTCTCCCTGTTGCCCTTCGCGGCCGGTGTGGCGGCCCGGGAAGCGTTGTCCCTGTCCTGCGGCCTGGAGTGCGGCCTGAAGTGGCCCAACGACATCATCGCCGCGGGAAAACCGGACCGCAAGCTGGGCGGCATCCTGTGCGAAAGCCAGTGGACGGGGACAAAGCTCGATTACACCGTCGTGGGCGTCGGGATCAACCTCCGGCACGCGCCCGGGGATTTCACCTTCAATCTGAGAGCGAGGGCGGCGTCGGTGAGGATGCTGACCGGACGGCCGCCCGACGAATCCCTTCTTATCGACCGGCTTCTCGCCCGGCTGGATTTCTGGTACGGTCTGTTGAGGAGAGGAAAACGGCGGGACATCCTGACGGAATACGAGAAGAGAATGTTCGTCCCGCCCGGCGGCAAGATGACGGTCGTCCACGGCCGGGGCCGCGAAACGGGCCTGTTTCGCGGCCTGGAGGCGGACGGGGGACTGGCGCTGGCCACCGCCGGGGGCGTCAAGGCGCTCAAAGCCGCGGAGATTATGGACGTGCAATATGAAAAAAAATGACACTCCGGGAGGGCTGCTGGCTCTGGACGTCGGCAACACCACGGTCGGCGTCGGCGTTTTCGACGGCCGGACGCTTGTGCGGGAGTGGAAAATCCGCTCCGACCGGGAGAGGACCGCGGACGAATACGGTCTCATCCTGACCGGCCTTTTGGACGGCGCGGGGATCGACCGGGAACGCATCGGCCATGTCATCCTCTCGAGCGTCGTCCCGCCCCTGACGCCCGTCTTTCAGGCGCTGAGCCGGCGGCTGTTCGGAACCCGGCCCGTCGTCGTCGGGCCGGGCCTCAAGACCGGCATGCCCATCCGGTACGAAAATCCGCTCGAGGTCGGCGCGGACCGCATCACGGCCTCGGTCGCGGCCTACGACAAGCACGGCGGGCCGTGCATCGTGGTCGATTTCGGGACGGCCGTCACCTTCGACGCCGTATCGGCCGGCGGGGAATACCTGGGCGGGGCGATCGCCCCGGGCATCCTGATCGCCGCCGAGTCGCTGTCTTCGAGGACGGCCAAGCTGCCCCGCGTCGAGATCGCCCGGCCGGCCCGGGTCATCGGCCGGACGACGGCCTCCAGCATGCAGTCCGGTCTGTTTCACGGCACGGTGGGCCTGATCGCGCACATCATCGACGAGATGAAAAAAGAGCTGGGCGCGGACGCCAAGGTGGTGGTCACCGGCGGGTTCGCGGAGCTCTTTCTGCCCCATGTCCCCGCCCTGGGCGTTCACGAGCCTCATCTCGTCCTTGAAGGGCTGAGGATTCTTTTCGAGCGAAGCCGCGGCGACGCGGGCTGAAAGCCGGAACGCGGGAGAGCGGGAGAAACGGTTCATGGACAACAGGCCGACGGACAGGAGCCGGTATTTCCGCGACGCGAGCCGGGCTTTCCTGAAGCTCCGCGGCGCGCCGTTCATCCTTTCGGCGCGGGAGCTTCACGTCCTGGCCTCCTGGGAAAAAGAGGGCATTCCCCTCGCCTCCGTCCTGGAAGGGCTGGAGGCGGCCTTCAGGCGCCCGGCGTCCGGCGCGCTCCCGGGGCGGGCGAAAGCCTCGCTCGTTTCCTGCGACGCCTTCGTCAGGAAGGCATACGACCGGCATCGGGAGCGAGCGGTCGGAAGGCGGCCTCCGTCGGAGGGGCGGCCGGGCCGGAAAGAACGGATCCGCCGGGAGGCGGCGGCCTTCCTGGAGGATGCGCCCGCGGAGCCGCCGGGTCTCAAAGACCTTTTCCTCCGCGCCGTGCGGCTGGCCGAGAACGAGGACGGGCGCGAGGCGGACTTCGCCCGTCTCGAGGAAGAGATCGAAGAGCTTCTCTTGAAGCACGGTCCCGACGAGGAGCGGCGAAAGGCCGAGCGCCAGGTCCGCAGGGAAGCCCCTTCCGCCTCCGGGATGGAGCTTGAGAACATGGTCCGCGCGCGCCTCCTCAAGAACCTCCGGGTGCGCTACCGGGTTCCCTTCGTGAGCTATCCTTATTTTTGAGTACGGCCATGGACATGGAGAAACGCATCGTTCGAATCCTGAAAGGCGCGGCCGGAAGTCTGACCTTCCGGGAGATGTTCACCGGCCTCGGCCTGTCCGCCAAGGAGCGGAGGAGCCTGCAGAAATCCCTCCGGGACCTTGCCGGCCGGGGGACGGTGCGCAAAGCCGGACACCGGTTCGCGCTCGCTCCCCAGGACACGGTCGTCGAGGGGCGCTTCAGCCAGGCCCAGGGGGGGTTCGGATTCGTCGCTCCCCGGGGCGGGGGGGGGCGGGACATCTTCATCCCCGCGTCCTCCACGAGCGGCGCCATGACGGGCGACGTCGTCCGCGTCACGGTCAAGAAGCACGGCCGGGAGGGCAAGCCCGAGGGCCGCGTGACCCGGATCGTCGAACGGGGGCGGGAGACCGTCCTGGGTGTTTATTCCCTGAGGAGCGGCCGGCCGACGGTTCTCCTTTTCGAGGCGGCCGGCGGCGAAGGATTTGCTCTCCAAGAAGCGCCCGGCCCGGGCGTCCGCGAGGGGATGGTCGTCGCGGCCGGAAGGGACACGCGCCGCGTGGAGGAGGTGCTCGGATTTCCGGACGATCCGGGCGTGGATGTCGAGACGGTCGTCAGGCGCTACGGCCTGGCCCGCGAGTTTTCTCCCCAAGCCCGGACCGAGGCGGAGGCGTTCCCGGACGGCGTCTCGGCCGAAGAAAGGGGATCGCGCGCCGACTTCCGCTCCTGGACCACGGTGACGATCGACGGCGAGACCGCGCAGGATTTCGACGACGCTGTCGGCGTCCGCCCCCTGGGGTCCGGACGCACGCTCCTCGCCGTCCACATCGCCGACGTTTCGTCGTTCGTGCGCCCCGGATCGGCCCTCGACCGCGAAGCTCGGGAGCGGGCGACGAGCGTCTATCTCCCGGACCTGACCCTGCCCATGCTGCCCGAGAGGCTGTCCAACGGACTGTGCAGCCTGCGGCCCGGCGAGGAAAGAAAAACGGTCTCCGTCCTCATGGAAGTGGACGACGGAGGCCGGGTGCTTGGGGCCGAATTCAAGCCCTCGGTCATCCGCACCGCCGCACGCCTGACCTACACTTCGGTGTTCAAGATTTTCAACGGCGATCCCGAGGAAGCGAAGCGCTTCCGGCCTCTTCTGCCGGACCTCGAGGCCATGAGGGTTCTGGCCCGGGCGATGCGGAAGCGGAGGCTGGAGGAAGGCAGTCTCGACTTCGACCTGCCCGAGCCTCTTCTCGTCTATGAGCAGGGCCGGCTGAGCCGGGTCGACGCGGGGCGGCAGAATGAGGCCCAGAAGGTGATCGAAGATTTCATGATCGCCGCCAACGAGGCCGTGGCCTCGTACCTCGAGGGGCGGCGGATCCCCTCTCTGCACCGCATCCATCCGCCCCCTGAAGAGGCCGATCTCGAAAAGCTGAGGGACGTCCTTTTCGGGCTGGGGTTCGTTCTCCCCCCGCCGCGGAAGGTCGCGTCCCGGGATTTGCAGAGGGTGCTCGAAGAAGCCGAGGGGCGGCCGGAAGAGCGGCTGGTCAACCGCGAGGTCCTGCGCGCCCTGCGGCTCGCGGTCTATTCCGACGAGAGCCGAGGCCATTACGGTCTGGCTCGCAGGGCGTACACCCACTTCACATCGCCCATACGCCGCTATCCCGACCTGGTCGTGCACCGCATCCTCAAGGACGTCCTGTCCGGCGGGAAGCCCGGGAAGAGCGACCTCGCGGCGACGGCGCTCCACAGCTCCCTTCAGGAACGGAACGCCGCGGCCGCGGAGAACGATCTCGTGGAATGGCGCATCTTCCGGATGATGAAATCGAAGGTCGGCGACACGATTTCCGCCGTCGTGGTCGAAATCAACAAGGCGGGTTTGGTCCTTGCCCCGGACGGGTATTTCGTCGAGGGGCTTCTGGCCTTCCCCGATCTGGGCGGGGATTACTACCGTCTCAAGTCCCCCGGCACGCTCGTCGGGCGGAGGACGGGCCGGATGTTCAGGCTGGGCGACCGTCTGAACGTCGTTCTGGCCGGCGTGGACCCGATGCTCCGGCGGATGACTTTCGTGCCGGCGGACTCCGGGCCCCGGAGACGGAAATGAAGACCGGCGCGCGGCCGGAGGAGAAGGACAGCCTGGCGGCCCTGGCGAGGAAATACAGGCTGCGGGGGGTGACCGAAGGCGATCTCGAACGTCGGCTCGGCTTAAGCCCCGAAAGAGCCCTGGCCCTGGCCCAGGAGCTCGAGGCCGAGGGAGAGATCCTGATCCTCTCTTTCCAGCCTTTGTGGCTGATCTTGCGGAGCAGCATCGAGATTCTCAGGACGAAGATCAAGGACGCCCTGGAGAGGCATCACCGCAACCGCCCCTCCGACCCGGGGCTGCCCGCCGACCGGCTGAGGAAGAGGTTCTCGGCCCCGCGTCAGATATTTTCTCTGGCCTTGAAGTCCCTGCTCAAGGAAGCGGTCGTCGTCGAGGAGGACGAGCGGCTCCGCCTGTCGTCTTTCGCTCCCTGCCTGGCTCCCCGGGACGAGAAGCTTCTCGCCCGCCTGGAAGAAGCCTGCCTGAGGGAAGGATACAGCGCCGCGGTCCTGGACGCGTTCCGCGCCGAGCACCGCCTGTCGCCCGGGGCGATGGACAAGATGCTGACCGTCCTTGTCGGGAGGAAGAAGATCGTCCGCGGGCGGGAGGGCCTGTATCTCCATTCCCAGTGGCTCGAGGAGGTCGTGGCCAAGATCCGGAGCCTGCCAGGAAAGGAAATGTCCGTGGCCGACTTCAAGGCCGTGACGGGGCTGTCGCGGAAATTCGCCATTCCGCTTCTCGAGCTTCTCGACCGGATGGGCGTGACGCGGCGCAGGGGCTCGACGCGGGAAATCGTTCCCGAGGGCGACGAATCCAAAATGAGGAGGAAGGAATGAACACCGTCAACACCGTCCCGGACCGAGGGGGCTTGGCGGCCCGGCACCGCGTCGCGGCGATTGTCGCCGCGGCCGCCCTGGCCGCTCTGTTGATGACCCTTTTGGCCGTGGAGTGGGTTTTCGCCGGCCTGAGGGGGACGGCGGTGTTTTTCCGGCCCGAAGGGACGGTCGCGCTGCGCTACGGATTCTACGGAGCCGCCGTCGCGGCGGTCGTGCTTCTGCGGGTGTTGCGGGGCGTGATCCTCAGAAAGCGTCCGGGCGAGGACGAAACGGCCCTGGGACGGAAGCTTTTTCTGGCTTCCCTTCTGACCACGACGCTCAGCGAGGTCCCGGCCGTTCTGGGGTTGGTCCTGTTTTTCGCGGCGGGACTCAAACGGGATTTTTTCATCCTCACGGCGGTCTCGCTCGTGCTGATGTTCATGTTTTTCCCGCGCCTCGGCCAGTGGCGGGAATGGCTTGGGAGGTCGTAGAAGGCCCTTCTAGGTCTTTTTCTTTTTAACCTTGTCTTTGACCTGATCCTTATCTTTATCGTCGGGCTTCTTCTTGAGCGCCACCTTGAGCTTTTCGGCGAACAGGCCGCCGAACGCCGGGGCTTTCTTCGCCTCATCCGCGGCAGGAGCCTCGGCCGGAGTTTCGGCGGCTTCCGCGGCTTCGGCCCCGGGCTCGGCCCGCAAAACGGCCATTTCATCGGCCGCCTCGCTCTCGGCGGCTTTGACGGCCGTGAGGGCTTCCATCTCCGATTCCTCGAGCTCGATCTTCTCCTCGATGACCTTGCGCTCGCTCTTCCGCAGGCGCGGCATGCGCTCGGCCTCGAGCTTGGGCTTTTTCTTTTTGGCCGGCTTTTCCTTCTTGGCCGTCCGTTCCGCGGCCGCGGGCTTTTCCGGCGGTGGAGCGGCCGCCGGTCGGACGGGAGGACGGGCGCCGCGCGCTTTGGGGACCGGAGCCGGCTCCGCCTCCACCACTCTCAGGACTTCTTCCTCGGCCTCTTCTTCTTCGGCCCCGAAATCTTCCGCGATCATGCCGATGGGAAGCTCGTCGCCTTGTCCCTCATCTTCCCCGGCTTCCCAGACGGGCTCCGCGTCCGCCCTGGCCGCCGGTTTCCGTTCCTTTTTCTCCCTCTCTTCTTCTTCGGCGCCGGCCTCTTCCTCGGATTTGTAGAGGAAGACGCCTTTCTTTTTCTCGGATTTCTGGAACTGGCCGGAACTGAGGAGAACGGCCTCCACGTCTTCCTGGCTCGTCCGGCGCAGGATGTCGGCCAGGTGAAAGGCCCGGAGGAAATGCTGCGAGCTGGAACCCGGCAGGGGGCTGAAGTTATTGAAGACGAGGAGCAGGAGGTCGTGCAGATCGAGATCGGTGGGCCGGGGATCGAAGGTCAACAGGCGGGAGAGAACCTCGCGCTCGATGAAGATGCTCTTGTTGGGCAGGGCGAAGGTGAAAACATCCTCGCCGGTGTCGCTGAAGGTGTCGTTCTCGGCGTCGTAGGCCAGGCGCGGCACGGCCAGCTTTTTCTTCGATTTTTTCACCCAGAACTCGAAACGGGTGGGGTCCTTGCGCTCCAGCGTGAGGCTCGTTCCCTGGGGGATGTTGTTCGCGGCGTAATAGTCCGCGAGCCCGAGGAAGCAGGAAAGATTCGGGAAAAAGTAGACGGGATAGCTCCGCCCTTCCTCGGCCTCGGTGAGGACGTATTCCCGGGAATGCTTCAGCTCCTTGTGCAGGGAGCGGGGGACGCGGATGCCGCCGGAGAGGATCTCTCTCCAGGTGAGATAGACTTTCAGGGGAAAGCTTGAGGAGGCGCTCGACTCGAGGAGAATTCCTTTTTCCAGGGACGGGACCCGGGCCGGGGGAGCGTTCAGCGGGAGGTTGAGGGGCAGGGCGTTCAGGA
Organism: Candidatus Aminicenantota bacterium; assembly: GCA_016933515.1. Taxonomy (GTDB): domain Bacteria; phylum Acidobacteriota; class Aminicenantia; order Aminicenantales; family JAFGAV01; genus JAFGAV01. The sequence continues at coordinate 4,258 of JAFGAV010000020.1, read as the reverse complement.
GCTTCTTCAGGTGCCAGCGGCCCCAGCCGACGAGGGACAAGAAGAGAAACTCTTTCTTGTGCTTCTTGTCCAGGACGTGGTTCAGGCTGAGGGCGTGGATGTCGAACAGGCTCGAGGACGGCTCGAGCCCGAACAGCTTTTCGACGAGCTCTTCGGTGGAGGCCGGGAGGCCGGTCTCGAGAATGCGGGCCTCGGCTTCCTTGACCTTCTCGTCGGGGATGGGGGCCTGGTTGCGGCTGAGCTGCCAGAGGTCGTTCCAAGCGAAGAAATCCGGCGACTTGAGGAGCGCCGTCCTGAGATTTTTCTCCAGGGCTTTGAGGTCCCGGTCGGTGATCGGAAGCTCGCTTGTCCGGGGGTCGTCCGCCTCGGACACGGCCTCAGGCTCGAGATTTTCGCCCTCCACGTTGGAGGGCAGGAACGCCTGGGCGTTGTTTTTCTTCATGTAGTCGATGTAGCGGCGGAAGGTCCCGCCGCCGCTGTAGTCGACTTCCAGGATCTCGCATCCGAAGGCGGGGTCGGCGGTCTTGCCGATCACGGTCAGCACCACGGATCCCTCGAAATGCTCGGCCGTCTTGGAACTGACGGTCAGGGATTCGTCGTACTCCTTGAGGATCTGATCGCCGACCTCGTAGCGGCAGCGGGGATCGTATTTCTTGACGGCCTGCGTCCGCTGTCCCGCGGTCTTGTGATAGGCCAGTTTCTCGGCCAGGGCGCGCAGGGAGGCGGGGGCGGGCGAGGAGGCCAGTTCGTTTTCGACGACGCGCAGGTCTTCTTCGCCGACCTGGGTCAAGGATGTTTCACGGTCCATTTATTTTGCTTTCCCCATCAATAGTAGCATAATCGCTTTTTGGACATGAAGCCGGTTTTCGGCCTGGTCGAAGACGACCGAGGCGGGAGAGTCGAGGACTTCGGCGGACACTTCCTCGCCCCGGTGGGCGGGCAGGCAGTGCATGAACACGGCCCCCGGCTTGGCCTTGGCCATGAGGCCGGGCGTGACCCGGTAGCGGGCGAAAAGGCGGGCCCGCTTCTTCTTTTCCGATTCCTGTCCCATGGAGGCCCAGACGTCGGTGTAGACGGCGTCGGCGCCCGAGACGGCCTCGACCGGATTGCGGACGACATCGAGGACGAAACCCGTCTCCCGGCCCTCCTCGCGGGCGCGCTCGACGATCTCGTCCGCCGGCTCGTAGCCCTTGGGCGCGGCCACGGCCATGCGCGTCCCCGCCCGGGCCGCGGCGTTGATCAGGCTGTGGCAGACGTTGTTTCCGTCGCCGACGTAGGCCAGCTTGAGCGCGGACAGGCCGCCTTTCTTTTCCTTGAGGGTCAGGAAATCGGCCATGGCCTGGCAGGGATGAAGCATGTCGGTCAGGGCGTTGATGACCGGGATGCGCGCCGCGGCCGCCAGGTCGACGGCGATCGAGTGGGCGAACGTCCGGATCATGATCCCGTCCGTCCAGCGCTCGAGGTTGTGGGCGATGTCGGCCGGCGTTTCCCTTTTCCCCATCTGGATGTCGGAGGGGCTGAGATAGACGGCCTCGCCGCCGAGCTGGAGCATGCCCACCTCGAACGTCATCCGGGTGCGGAGCGACGGTTTCTCGAAAATCATGGACAGCACCTTGCCCTCCAGGGCGCGGCGGAAGCGGCGCGGCTTGGCTTTGACTTCCAGGGCGAGGTCGAGAACGCGGTGGAATTCGTAGACCGACAGGTCGCTGACGGCCAGAAAATCCTTGGTCATGACGGTTCCTCCTTGACCGAGGCCCGGATGCGGGTCCCTGAGCGGCCGAGCAGGGCGGCCTTGAGATGACCGGCCGAAGTGATGAGCACCTCGTCGCCCCCGGCTTCGATGAATTCGATCGCCGCCCGGATCTTGGGTCCCATGGAGCCCGGCGGGAACTGCCCCGCCTCGAGCCCCTGCCGGGCCTGCTCGAGGCCCACAACGTCCAGCGCCTTCTGGCCGGGCTTGCCGAAATCCCAGAAGACGCGGTCGACGGCGGTGAGAATGACGAAGAGGTCGGCCTTCACCTCGCGGGCGAGAAGGGAGGCGGCGTAGTCCTTGTCGATGACCGCCTCGACGCCGGCGAAGAGGCCGCGGCCGTTGATGACGACGGGAATGCCTCCGCCGCCCGCGGCGATGACGATCCGCCCGTTGAGCACGAGGTCGCGCAGGACCCACTTGGGGACGATGTCGATGGGGCGGGGGGAGGGGACGACCCGGCGGTGGCCGCGGCCGGCGTCCTCGACGATCTTCCATTTCTTTTCCCGGGCCAGCTGCTGGGCGCGGTACTTGGAGTAGAAGGGGCCGATGGGCTTGGTCGGGTTCTCGAAGGCCGGGTCGTCGCGGTCGACGACGACCTGGGTGACGACCGTCGCCACTTCCTTGTCGATCGACTGCTTGCGCAGCTCGTTGACGATCGCCTTCTCGATCATGTAGCCCATGCTGCCCTCGGTCATGGCGTCGCACACGTCCAGGGAGAAGGGCGGGATCTTGGTCACCGACTCCTCCATCTGGATGAGGAGGTTTCCCACCTGGGGCCCGTTGCCGTGGACGATGATGAGCTCGTAGCCCTTGCGGACGACGGACACCATGAGCCGGGCGGCTTCCCGGGCGTTGCGGAACTGCTCCTCCTGGAGGCCGCGCGCGTTCTCCGGCAGCAGGGCGTTGCCGCCGAAGGCGATGAGGGCGATTTTTCGCTTCATCAGAACGGCTTCAGGACGTCCTTGAGGTCGGGATGGCCGATCTCCTCCAGGTCGTAGCGGACGGCAAGGAGGGGCTTGCGGGACTTGATCAGGCGGTTGAGATCGATGGGCGTTCCGGAGACGACGAGGTCGCACTTGGCCCGTTCGATCGTCTGAGCCAGTTCCCTGACCTGGCGGGCGCCGTAGCCCATGGCCGGCAGGACCTTGTCCAGGTGGCGGTATTTCTCGAACGTCTTCTTGATGCTGCCGACGGCGAACGGCCGGGGGTCGATGATCGTTTTTGCCCCGTGCTTTTCGGCGGCTACGGTGCCGGCGCCGAAGGTCATCTCGCCGTGGGTGACGGTCGGTCCGTCCTCGATGACGAGGACGGTCTTGCCCTTGATCCTCTCGCCTTCCTCGACCGAGATCCGGGACTCGGCCCGGATGATCTTGGCCTTGGGGTTGAGAGCGCGGAGGTTGGCCAGGACCTGCTTGATCTTCTCCTTGGGGGCGGTGTCCATCTTGTTGACGATTACGACCCGGGCGCGGCGGAAATTCGTCTCGCCGGGGTAGTAGGACGTCTCGTGTCCGGCGCGGTGCGGGTCGGCCACGACGATCTCGAGATCGGATTTGTAGAAAGGAAAGTCGTTGTTGCCGCCGTCCCAGAGGATGACGTCGGCTTCCTTTTCGGCCTCGGCCAGGATGGCTCCGTAGTCCACGCCGGCGTAGACCACGATGCCCTCCCTGATGTGGGGCTCGTATTCCTCGCGCTCCTCGATCGTGCACTTGTGGCGGTCGAGGTCCTCGTAGGCGGCGAAGCGCTGGACCTTCTGCGCGGCCAGGTCGCCGTAGGGCATGGGATGGCGGATGACGGCCACGCGGCGGCCCTTGTCCTTGAGGAGACGGGCCGTCTTGCGGGTGGTCTGGCTCTTGCCCGAGCCGGTGCGCACGGCGCACACGGAGACGACGGGCTTGCGGGAGGCGATCATGGTCGCCGCCGGGCCCAGGAGGCTGAAATCGGCGCCCGCGGCCTGGACAAGCGAGGCGCGGTTCATGACGACGGTGTGGGGCACGTCGCTGTAGGCGAAAAAGACCTCTTCGGCCTTGTGCCTTTTGATGAGGGCCGCGAGCTCCTCCTCGGGATGAATGGGGATGCCGCGGGGATAGAGGCGTCCGGCGAGGTCGGCCGGGTATTTCCGGCCGGCGATGTCCGGGATCTGCGTCGCGGTGAAGGCGACGACGTGATAGGCCTCGTTGTCACGGAAGACGACGTTGAAGTTGTGGAAGTCTCTGCCGGCCGCTCCCATGATGATGACCTTTTTCATGAATACGTCTCCTCTCCTGAATTTTCATGATTCCATTGCCGTTGGGGGTGGAGAAAATCCCCAAAATGGAGGCCAAATTATATAGGAAGCGCCCTCAAATTTCAACCGGCCGCCGGCGCGACGCCGCTCCTAAGAATGCGGTTTTGATGAACAGGCGGAAGGGAGGCCTCGGCGCCTCCGCGGTTCGAATCGCTGCGGAAGCTCCGGGTTTCTCAGTCGGCTCTCGCGGGCCTCTCCGGAGACAGCTTCCTTTTGCCCCC
>JAFGAV010000111.1 GCA_016933515.1 Candidatus Aminicenantota bacterium | reverse complement strand
GGATTATAACAACGGCCGCAGGGAACAGACAACCGCCGCGGAGCATCTTTGGACCGGCCTCATCGAGCCCATCGAAACCGCCGTCAAAATGCGAGCCGGGCACCGGCGGTGCCCACCGGTCCTCCTGCAGGGACGGCCGGCTAAAATAATTTTTCAAACCTCTTGACAAACGGGGTGAGTTATTCTAAATTTACTTTGTAATATAAAGTTCTTTGTGATAAGGAGGTCTAGATGACCGAGACGGAAAAACAAAGCGCCCTGGAGAGCATCGCTCTCATCAAAAATCTTGTCGACCGGAGCCACAGGGAGATCACCCACGGCGGAAGCGGCTGGATTTGCATCATCTGGGGTCTCTACGCTCTCCTGGGCTATGCCGGCTCCCACCTCTTCCATCATTGGCACTCCCCAGCCCTAGCCGGCTGGTGGTGGCCGTTTTTGATGCTTTTCGGCTTCGCCGCTTCGATCATCGTCATCCGCAGGAAAGCCGCGACCCGATCCGCAAGACTCAAGGGTTCCCTGACCGGCTGGTTCATGCTTTTTTGGATTCCCCTCATCCTGCTCATGGCCGCCCTTATCGCCCTCTGTCTTCTCCTGCCCGACCTGCCGATAAAATACATCACCCCCTTCGTCCTGCTCGTCGTTTCCGCAGGCTACCTGATGATCGGCCTGATGTTCCATAAGAGCCTGCTGGTCATGGGCTTCCTGGGCTTGGCCGGGACATTTGTCACCACGGTGTTCTTCATCGAGCAAGCCGGTCCCATCCTCAGCCTTCTCTTCGGCCTGGGACTGATCGTCACCGGCCTGCTCCTCAACCGCCGGAGATAACCCGTGGCCGAACATCTGTCCACCCGCCTCGACAAGGTCCTCACCCAGAAGGTCCGGCTGGGAATCATGTCCATTCTCATGGTCCTGGAAGAGGCGGATTTCAATCATCTCAAGGACAAGCTGGGCCTAACGGACGGGAACCTCAGCACCCACCTGGGCCTCCTCGAGGACGCAAAATACATCCGCATCCGCAAGACGTTCGCCGGGAAGAAGCCCAAAACAACGTGCCTGATCACCGAACGGGGGCGCCGGGCCTTCCTCGAACACATGAACACCCTGGAAAAGATCATCCGATCCATTCCAGGCACATGAAAGGAGTCAACGATGAATTCACGATCGGCTTCCCTTTTCTTCCCTTTCCTGGTCGCCGCCGCCGTCCTGGCCGCGACGCCGGGCTTGCGGCCCGAGCCGCAGACGGATTCACGGATCCCGGACCAAACGGCGAAAATCGCGCAGGCCCGCGACAAGATCCAAGAAGGCTGGAATGCCTGGAACGAAGAGGCGATGAAGGCCGGCCGCGACAGGCTCCTCAGCCTCCTGCTCGAGGACAAGGGCATAAACGCCCGCCAGAACACATACTTGTATTACTACGCCGGGCTGGGAGAATACCGGCTGGCCGTCCACGCGTTCGCCTCCGGCCTGGCCGATGAAGCCGCGTCGAACATCGCCCGGGCCAAGAAATACCTGGAAAAACTCTTCGAGCTTCAGCCCGGCTGGGGGGAGCCGTATGCCCTGTACGCCGCTCTGCTCGGCTACGAGATCGCCCTCAATCCGGACAGGGGAATGGAGCTGGGAATGAAAACCTTCAGCCATTTCGGCCGGGCCGAAAGCGCCGAGCCTCGGAATCCGCGCGTCTTCCTTCTCAAGGGTTTGTCTCTCCTCTACTGGCCTGCCGAATACGGCGGCGGCCCGGACAACGCCCTCGTGGTCCTCGCTCGAGCCGAGGCCCTTTTCGAAAACGATGAGAGCGACGACCCCCTCAAACCTTCCTGGGGCCTCGAGGAGTGTTTGACCTTCATGGCCCGAGCCCACGTCCAAAAAGGGGAAAAAGAAAAAGCCATGGACTGTCTGAAGAGAGCCTCGATCGCCAACCCGGACTACGGGCTGGCCCGACAAGAGCTCCTCGCGCTCCAAAAAGACCAATGAGCTCCCGCTTTTTCCTCGGCCTGGCCAGCCTTCTTTTCTTGGCGTCCTTGGCCATCGGCGGCCAGGAACGGGCCGTTATCGAAGGGCGTGTCTTCGACAAGGAAACGCGCTCTCCCCTGCCCGCTTACATCAGCCTCCCCGAACTCGGACGGGGCGTGTCGGCCGGCCCCGACGGCCGCTTCCGCATCGCGCTCGAAAATCGGCCGACTCCGGGAGCGCGGGTCAAGGTCGTGGCCTGGCTCATCGGTTTCAAGAAAATCGAGGTCGAAGCTCTTCCCGGAGAGCCCCTTTCCCTGGCCCTCGAGCTCGAGCCGCTTCCGGCACGCGAAATCGTGGTTTCGGCCGACAGCGGCCTGGGGGAAGACAAACCGCAGGCCGCCGTCACTCTGGACCGCATGGACGTCTACCGGATGCCGGGAACGGCCGCCGATCCTCTCTACGCCTCCCACGTTCTCCCGGGCGTCAATTCCCCGCCGGACGCCTCGAGCCTCCTCATCCGCGGCGGCGCGCCCGACGAAACCGCCTACCATTTCGACGGCGTCGAAATCATCCATCCGTTTCTCAGCCAGTCCCTCCACGAGAGCTATTTCAGCATTTTCGACAACCAGGTCGTCGAGGATTTCAACGTCTCGACCTCCGGATTTTCCCCCAAGTTCGGCGACGCCTTGTCCGGAGTCATGGACATCACCGCCAAGGACGCCCTGTTCAAGGGGGAAGGCGGTCTGGGACTGTCGGTTTTTGGTCTGAACTCCTACCTGGGCACCCCGCTGGCCGGCGGCGCGACCTTGATCGGCAGCCTGAACTTCGGCCGCTCCGAGCTTTTGTCGGTCCTCAACGGAGACGACGGCCAGTCTTTCGCCACGGGAAACTCCTTCGGCAAGCTGGTCATTCCCGTCGGCCGCGCCCACACCGTCCGGCTGATGGGCCTTTACGATCGATATCGCTTCTCCCAGGAGGACGGTTTCCGGGCCGGCTCGGAAAACGGCTTCGCCGCTCTCTCCCTGACCTCGACGCCTTCCTCGACGTTTCTCGCCCGTCTTTTGCTGAGCAGGACATTTTACGGAGCCTCGTACCGCCAGGAGGGCGTGTTTGATACGACCTTGAGCGACCGCGCCTGGCAGGGCCGTCTTGAAGCTGTCCTGGACCTCGACAGGCATTTTCTCGAAGCCGGCGTTGACGTCATGAGCCGGGGACAAAACGTGTCCTGGGACGCGGAAACGGAAGACGACGAGCTCGTGCGCGCCGGACGTCGAGCGGTGTATGTCAGCGACAAGTTCCGGGCCCTGGACAAGCTCTACGTCACCGCCGGCCTGAGGCTCTCGTCTCTGAGTCTGGGCCGCCCCGGCTGGAAAACCGACCCCCGGGTTTCGCTGGCCTATCTCCTGACCAAAAAAGACACGCTCCGGATCTCCACGGGGGTCCACAGCCAGTACGGGGATCACTTCACCCTCGCCCAAGACGGGAGCCTCCGGCCGCGTTCGGCCTACCACGCCTCCCTGAGCTACGACCGTTCAACGGACGATGCGAGCCTCAGACTTACGGCCTACGGCAAAGAATACCGAAGCCTCTTCCTGGAGGACGAGACCGGAGCGGGCTGGAACAACGGCGGACGGGGATTCGCCCGAGGCGTGGAGATTTTCATCAAGCGCCGGGGCCGGAAGTTCGATGTCCTGGGTGTGTACAACTCTCTGAGTTCAAAACGAATGGAGGGCGACGTCTCCGTTCTCGCCCCCTCGCCCTATGAAATCTCCCACTCTCTGACGGCCATTGTCACCCTCAAGGGGTCGCGTAGCTCCCTCGGCGTCCGCTATTCCTACGCCACCGGTCGGCCCTATACACCCCTTGAGGAGCGCGTTTGGGACGAAACCGGAGAATTCTATCGCCCGCTGTGGGGAGAACCCTACAGCTCGAGGTATCCCTCTTACCGCCGCTGCGACATCAACGGCACATGGAACCTCACCCTCGGCAGACGGATGGTCATCCTGTATTTCGGAGTCACCAACCTTTTCAACGCCCGCAACATCCTGCGCTACGAGTACAGCGCCGATTACTCCGTCCGCAACAACAGCGCTTCGATTTTCGGACGGTCGCTGTTTTTGGGCTTGTATTTTCCCTTCTTTTGAGAACGGCGCCGTCCGCTCCGTCTCCCGCCCGCGAAACCTCCCGAGCGGCGCGCCGATCGAAGCGCGGTTTTCGCGCCGAGAGGCGGCGGCGCGAACTCTGTCTCCCGAGGAGACTCACACCTTGCGCGAGGCGAGGTGACGAACCCCCTCGACGACCAGGTCGGCCTCCCTAAAGGAGGTGTAGATGGGCGTCGAAACCCGGACGCCGTAGGTTCCCGCCTCGCGATTCCCCGTAGTGCGGACGACGAGGTTGTATTTTTCGCGCAGGTAGTCGACGATGCGCGCCGCATCCACGCCCTCGACCGAAAAAGCGGTCAGCCCGGCGCTCAGGTAAACATCAAGGGGAGTGTGGAGCTTGACGCCCCGGATTTTTTGAAGTTCTTTCTTCAAGTGTCCCGACAAAACCTTGATCCGTTTCTCGATCCGCCTTCGGCCGATGTGGTTGTTGAAGTTCATGGCCTCGTCCAAGGCGAAAAGAAGGGCGTCCGCCCTTTGGCCCTGCGGATCGAGCTTGGCCGCCGTTTTATCCCTGTCCCAGCCCGAGGAAACGATCGTCGGCCAGACTTTTTCCAGAACCTCCCTGCGGACGTAAAGCACGCCGATGCCGGTCGGCGCGCCCAGCCACTTGTAGGGGCTGGACATGAAGAAATCCACGCCGGCCTCCTTCATGTTCAGATCGAGCATTCCGATCCCGTGGGCGCTGTCGGCGAGGAGGAACAGCCCCTTTTCGCGAGCCAGAGCGCTCAATTCCTTGAGGGGCATGATCAGGCCGGTGATGAACACCGTGTGGCTGATGCTGATCATCCGCGTCCGGGGCGTGACGGCGGCGGCGAAGGCGCCGACGATCTCGTCGACCGAATTCGGAAACAGGGGCATGTCGACCTGGCGGACCTTGATGCCCGACCTTTTTTCCTTCAGCCGCCAGGGGTTGATATGGCCCGGGTGCTCCAAACTGGTCACGAGGACCTCATCACCCTCTTTCATGTCCAGGCCGTTGACGATGAGATTGATGCCCTCGGTCGTGTTGCTGACCAGCGCCACCTCTTCCGGCTCGGCGTGAATGAACGCGGCCAGCTTGCGCCGGACGGCCTCGATGAACGTAGGCTGGTAGGCGTAGACGTCATAGGGATTCGACACCTGGGTCTGGAAGGCCTTCATCAGGGCGTGAAACACCGGCTTGGGCATGGGCCCGCACGTGCCGTTGTTCATCATGATGAAGCGGTTTTCAAAAGCGTAAAAATTGTGCAGCTCTTCCCAGTAGGCGCCGTCAGGGGATTCGTCCTCAAGATATTTTCGGCTGAGAGCCGTGACGGCTTGGTTGGCCTCGGCTTTGAGCGCGTCCCAGGCCGCGGCGGTCAATATCGGGCCGGCCAGAAGAAGCTTCATCAAGCGCCGTCGCGGGAAGACCGAAAGAGAATCCATGGAGCCCTCCTTGTTCAAGATGGGGCCATCATAACGGCGCGGACGCCGGCTCGTCAATCCGCGCCTGGCTCCACATGACGTTTTGTTTGGTCCTTTAGCGTGAGCATTGGGCCTTGGCCCTCAGGCTGGAATTCACCACACAATGCGTCATAGAATCTCCGCCCCCGCGTCCGCGCGAAAACGCCTTCCGCCCGCGAAACGGCAGGCGACCATCTTCGGCGGGCCGCCGTTCGAGACGCGCACCTCTCCGCGCACCCGGCAGGCGGGCGGGGAGCCGCCGATGGGGCAGGCCGAGATCCCCACTCCTTCCAGGAGCCCGGTCTCGTCCTCGAACAGGTAAAAATACCTCCGCGCTCCGCCGACCGTCGCCTTCTGCCGGGCGTCGACGACGCGCACCATGAGCTCGACCTCGCGGCCGGCGTAGCGGCCGAGGTCGCCGATGCGGAGCGGCGGCCTCCGGCCGTCGTAGAGGTCGAGCGGCTCGCCCCGGGGAAGGAACCCCAGGCTTTCATAGAGCAGGCGCTGCTTCTCCCTGGCCTCGAGGTCCGAGACGTCGCCCACTTCGCCGAGGCCGTGAAAGAAGCGCAGCACTTGGTGCGACCGCTTGGGCTCGAGCGAGTCGAAGACGCCCGCCCGGATGAGCGACAGGAGCTCGGCCCGGCCGGGCTTGATCCGCCCCAAAAAGTCCTCGAGCGATTGAAAGTCGCCGTTGCGCCTCTCGTCGACGATCCTCTCCGCCGTCCTGAGCGCCAGGCCCTTGATGGCCAGAAACCCGACACGGATGCCGTCCCCCTCGACCTCGAACTCACAACGGCTGCGGTTCGCGTCCGGACCGAAGAAGGGGATGCCCAGACGCTTGGCCTCCTCGACATACGCGGCCGGCTCGTAGTAGCCGCCCCCGGCGTTGAGCACGGCGACCATGTAGGCCGCGGGGTGGTGGGCCTTGAGGTAGACGGCCTGGTAGGCCATGGCGGCGTAGGAGGCGCTGTGGGCCTTGTTGAAGGAATAGGAGGAGAATTTCTCCATCACGCTCCACAGCTTTTCAACCTCCTCGGCGGCGTATCCCCGGCCGCGGGCCTCGCCGAAAAAACGCTCCTTGAGCGCCGGGTCCGGCCCGCCCCGCCTCTTCAGCCCGCGGCGCAGGAGGTCGCCCTCTCCGGGCGGCATCCCGGCCGCCCTCTCGGCGAGCTGCATGACCTGTTCCTCGTAAAGGAGGAGGCCGTCGGTCTCGGGCAGGAGGCGTTCCAGGAACGGGTCGCGCCGGACCGCACGCCCTTCGCGGCTCCGCAACAGCGCCTCCTTCATTCCGCTCTCGGTCGGGCCGGGCCGGATGAGGGCCAGAGCCTGGACGAGATCCCGGACGTCCCCCGGCTTCATGCGCCGCAGAAGGTTCATCATGGCCGGGCTCTCGACCTGGAAGCAGCCGACGGTCCGGGCGCTTCGCAGCAGCGCGGCGGCCTTGGGGTCGTGCGCCGGGATGCCGCGCAGGCCGAGGCTTGTTTTGGCCTGGGATACGGCGGCCAGCCCTCTTACCGAGAGGAGGTCGAGCTTGATGAGTTTCAGGTCCTCGACCGCGTCCCGGTCGTAATGGGACATGACCAGGCCTTTGGCCGATTTTTCGAGCGGCAGGTAGCGGTCGACGGGCGCGGGCGTGAGGATGACTCCCCCCACGTGGAGCGATGTCTCGAAGTAGACGCCGCCCAGGTCCGCGGCCAGCCGCCAGATTTCCTCGCCGCCCGGCGCCGGGCGGCCGCGCCGGAGCGTCTCGGGCTCGGCGAAATAGGGAATCCGCTTGCTCAGGCCGCGAGCCTCCTCGGGCGGAAGGCCGAAGGCCCGGGCCGTTTCGTAAAGGGCCGAGCGGGCACGGTAGTTCTTCAGGCTGCAGACGAAGGCCGCTCCGGTGCGCGGGGCGGCGCCGTCCGCGCCGCTCCCCGGCTTCCCGCCGCCTCCGTATTTTTCCAGGACGTAAGCCAGAACCTCGTCGCGGCGGCGCGAGTCGAAATCGAGGTCGATGTCCGGCGGGTCGTCGCGGCCGCTGTTGAGGAAGCGCTCGAAGTAAAGGTCGAACTCCAGGGGGTTGATGTGGGAGATGCCCAACAGATGGGCCAGGTACGAGGAGGCGCCCGAGCCTTTGAGGTTGTGGAGGATGCCCCGGCGGCGGGCGAACTCGACGACGTCGTAAACGACGAGAAAGTAGGGAGCGAAGCCCGACCTCTCGACGGCCTCAAGCTCGCGGCCGGCCCGCTCGCGCTCGCGCCAGCCGAGGCCGGGCCGCTCCCGGAGCCGCCTCATGACCGTCTCCCGCAGCGGCACGGCGAAGAGATCGGCCGGCAGGGGCGGGACGACGTCCTCGAAAGAAAATTCGCACTTCTCGGCCGCCTCGAAGGTGCGGGCCAGGGCGGCCTTGGCCTCGGCGCCGAGCCACTTGACGGCCAGCGCCTCCTGGGCCGGGCCGAAAAGCTCGATCTTTCCGGCCAGCCGGTCGCGCTCGGGGGGGAAGGGAATCTTCTCCGCAATGGCCCGCACGAGCACCAGGCGATCGGCGCTCATGATGAACTTCAGGGGGTTGGCCCACAGAAGGGGCCGGCCGTGCCGCCGCGCCAAGCGCCGCGCCGCGCGGAAGTTGAAAAAGTCGCAGCCGACGTAGAAATCAGCGCCGGATGCGGCGAGCTCGCCGAGACCGATCTCCTCGAGACTCCTCTTCTCGCCGGCCTGGGGAAGAAAGATGACGAGCAACCCTTCGGTCGTATCGAGCTTTCGGCGGTTGAGCGTTTCCACAAGCCGCCCGTACCCCGCGCCGCTCTTTGCCAGGAGCACGAAGCGACGGCCTTCGCCGAACTCGATCTCGCAGCCGAACAGGGGCTTGAACCCGTGGTCGGCGGCCGCCCGTTTCCACTTCGCCCAGCCGTGGAGGTTCTCGATGTCGGCCAGGCCGGCGGCCCGAAGCCGGCCGCGCGCCGCCCAAGAGGCGCCCTCGTCGATCGTGACCGCCCCCCGGCCCCGGCTGTACACCGAATGGATGCGGAGCGGAACGAACACGCTTGCCCTCCCCCGCCCCTACCTCGTCAGCGAGGCCGTCTTGAGGACGAACCCCCGCTCGCTCTCCAAGCTGTAAAGGGGCTTGAGCATCCGCTCCCGCGCCGTGAGGAGCGAGCCAAACCCGTACCTGTCCCGCACCGCGTCCATGGCCGCTCCCAGCCGTTCCCCGCGCTCGGAATACGGCTCGAAGAGCGAGAGCGGCCGGGAGCGGACGAGATCGGAGGCCTTGACCCCCACGAGCCGGAGGGAAAGCCGCGAGCCCTCGAAGAGAGGCAGAAACAGCTCCTGGGCGATGCGGAAGATATCGCCCATATCCTGCCGGGGGGTGATCATGAGGCGGCGGCGCGCCTCGGTGCGGAAGTCGGAATAGCGCGCCTTGACCTCGATGACGTGGCTGTAGAGACAGCCCTGCCGCAGGGCCAGGGTCAGTCGGTCGCAGAGGTAGGCCAGATGCGCCAGCAGCAGCCTCTTGTCCCAGATGTCGCGGAGGAAGGTCGTCTCGCGCGAGACCGATTTGGGCGTGACGCGGGTCACGACCGGCCGGGCGTCGATGCCGCGCGACTGAAGGTAAAGATCCTCGCCCTCCAGGCCAAAGAGCGCCCGGAGCGAGGCGCGGGGCAGGCCCCACAGGTCGCCCAGGCGGTGAACGTTGAGCAGGCGCAGGATGACCTGGGACTTGGGGCCGATGCCGGGCAGGGCTTCGATGTCCAGGCCGCGCAGGAATTCCTCTTCGCCGCCCGGCTCGACCTCGAAGTACCCGCCGGGTTTGGCCTTTTTCGCGGCCAGCTTGGCCAGGATCTTGTTCGGCCCGACACCGACCGAGACGGCGAGACCCAGGTCGCGCTCGATGCGGGCCTTGAGGCCGCGGACGGCGCGGGAGAAGGAAGGATAGAGATGCCCGCAGCGGGTGAAGTCGAGGTAGGCCTCGTCGAGCGACGCCTCCTCGACATCGGGCGTGTATTCGCCCAGGAGGCGGAAGAACGTCTCGGAGAAGGACCGGTAGACGTGATGGTTGCCGCGGACGAAGACGCCGTGGGGGCAGAGCCGGTGGGCCTTGGCCAGGGGCATGCCCGAGCGGACGCCGAAGCGGCGGGCCTCGTAGGAGCAGGTCGAGGCCACGCCCCTCTCGTGGGGCAGGCCGCCGACGATGACCGGCTTGCCCTTGAGCGTCGGGTCGAGAAGCGTCTCCACGGCGGCGAAGAAGGCGTCGATATCGACGTGGGCGATGAATCTCCGTCGGGCGTTCATGATCTCGCTCATCTCGGCTTTCTCTCCCCTTCCCGCGGACCCCGGGTTTCCGCCCCCCGGCCGCCGCACCGGCGCCGCGCCCCCCCCGCGGGGAAAACGGAAGGGGCGCGGTTTCGGCGCCGGCGCGAACGGAACGAAACGGGTTGCGGGGCGCGGACCGCCCCGTCAGTACTTCCTCAGCACGCCGATCACCCGGCCCAGCACCCGCAGCTCGCGGACCTCGACGGGCGCGAACTCCGGGTTCTCGGGAACGAGCAGGATGCGGCCGTTCTCGCGCCGCAGGCGCTTGAGGGTGACCGAGCCGTCGTCGAGGCGCGCCACGACCATCTCCCCCGAGGCGGCCGTGTCCGTGCGCTCGATGACCACTCGGTCGCCGTCGTCGATGTGGGCGTCGATCATCGACTTGCCCTCGACACGGATGCAGAAGACGTTGGCCGCCCGCCGGCCGACCATCCATTCCGGCACGTCCACGGTCTCGCCCGGAAGGTCGAAGGCCTCGCGGGGCCAGCCGGCCGGGACCGGGCCGAGAAGCGGCACGCGGACTTCGCCTCCGCCCCCGGCGGGCCGGCCGGCCAGGCGCAACTCGCCCGCCTCGCGGGTCAAGTAGCCCTTGCGCTCCAGACTCTGGACGTGCTTGAACACGGCCGAAGGGCTCGAAATGCCCAGATCCCCGCCTAGGCGGCGGATCGTCGGGGCGTAGCCGCGGTCGAGGATAAAAGCCTCCAGAGCCTGGAGGACCCGCTTCTGCTTCAGGGTCAACTCCCGATTGACTTTGTTCACCATTTTGTTCACCAAAAACAAAATACGCCCGCCCGGGGGGTTTGTCAAGGGGGGAAAGAAAAAAAACGAACCGGAGCCGAAAAATCACTCCGGCCGCACGGCGGTCCAGGTGCCGGTGAGCTCCTCGCCGGTGAACGTGCCCTTCATGCCGTACACCTCCCCGGTGAGGACGTAGTCGAACCAGGCGTCGTAGGTCAGAGTGACGGTGTCGGAGGACGTTGACCAGACGCCGGTGAAGCCCCGGCTGTCGGTAAATGTCCCGCCGACGATGTCCGGGCCGGAAAGGGTGATCGTAAACTCCCCGGGGGCGGGAATTTCTTCGTCGTTGTAGGCCAGGGTCATTTTCCAGTCGCCGCGGAGATCTATGAGACGGGCGCGCAGCTCATAGCCGTCGCCGTAAAGGACGACGGAGCCAGTGGCGGGCGAGCGTTTGATCCCGTTGATCATGACCTCGACGGAATGGAGCGGATTGACCGCCTCATAGTCGAAGTCCACGGTCGTCAGTTCTTGGTAGACATATTGACCCGCTTCCGGGGTTCCGGTGACCCCATCCTCGACGACGACCGTCAGCGTGTAGTCGGGGATCCCGATGCGGCAGCCGCCGGCGGCGAGGAAGGCCAGGAGCGCAGCGGCGCCGGCCCAGAATCCGAATCTCAGGGAGAGTTTCCGCTTGGTCCGGGAATCCATGTCCGTTTCCCCTTTTCCGCTTTTTATGCTCATCACGACTACGCTCTCAATAAGAAGCCATTATTCTAACACATCTCACGGAAAAAAGTTGCCTTCCGCCCCGGTCACATCTTCCAGGCTCCGGCGACGATGAGGTTCGCCCCCGTCACGCCGGCCGCCCGGTCCGAGACGAGATACGCCGCCGCCTCGGCGACGTCGGACGGCTCGCCGACGAGGCCGGCCCGGACCTTTTTCCCTTCCGGAAGCCTACCGCCCCGGATCAGGCCGGGTGAAACCATGTTGACCGTGACGCCGCTCCCGGCTTCGGCCGCCGCGACGGTGCGCGTGAGCAGCAGGAGCGCGGCCTTGGCCGCGGCGTAGGGCAGGATGCCCGGGAAAGCGGCCCATTGCTCGACGCGGTGATAGCCGAAGTTGATCACTCTCCCCCATCGGCCGGCCTTCATGCCCGGCAGAGCCGCCCGGAGGCAGTGCAGGGCGCTCAAGACATTGCCCCGGTAAATCCTCTGCCACTCGGCCGAGCCGGTTTCGTTCCAGGGCTTCATGAGAAAAGGGCCGAAGGTGTTGACCAGGATGTTGACCGTCCCGAGCCGCATGCCGGCGGTGTCCAGCATGCGCAGACAGTGCTTTTCCTGATAGAGGTCGGCCCAAATCGCCGTGCTGCGTTTGCCGCGGCTCCGGATGAGATGCACGACCTCGAGCGCCGCCTTCCGTTCGGAGCGATAATGGACCGCCACGCCGGCGACGGCGGGATCTTCGGCCAGGCGAAGAGCGATCGCCCGGCCGAGGCCGCGGCTCGACCCCGTCACCAAAGCCATCCTCCCTCCGCTCACAGCGCTCCTCCGGCCGCCGCCAGGATCCCCCGTCTCAATGCAGTTTGCCCACGGCCTTTTCGACCGCCTCAAGGACCTCGCCCGACTGGACGACTTCTTTCAGGGTGTTGATGTCGTCGTAGAGGGGCCGGTCTTCTTCGAGGCGGGCGACATGCTTGCGCACGACTTCGTAGGCCGCCTGGACGCCCCGGCTTGGCTTGAGAGGTTTCCGGAAATCCAGGGCCTGGGCGCCGGCCATGAGCTCGATGGCCAGAACGGCCTGAGCGTTGTCCAGGATCTGCCGCGTCTTGAGGGCGGTGGTCATGCCCATGGAGACGAAATCCTCCTGGTCGGCCGCGGCCGGTATCGAGCCCGTGGCCGCCGGATGGCAGAGGACGCGGTTTTCGCAGACGAGGGCGCCGGCCGTGTACTGGGACAGCATCAGGCCGGAGAACATGCCCGCGCCCTTGGTCAGGAAAGCGGGCAGACCCATGCTGAGATGCGGATTCATCAGGCGGTTCATCCGCCGCTCGCTCAGAACGGCGACCGTCGTCACGGACGTTCCCAGAAGCTCGAGGGCGAAGGCCAGGGGCACGCCCTGGAAATTGGCGCCGGTGAGGACGATCCCCTCATCCGGGAAGAAGACGGGATTGTCGGCCGCGCCGCGGAGTTCGACCTCGAACATGGAGCGGGCCCATTTCAGGGCGTCGCGCGCCGCGCCCACGACCTGGCCGGTGCTCCGCAGGCTGTAGCAGTCCTGGACCTTTTTCTTGCCCTGGGCCAGGAGCTCGCTGCCCTCGGTAATGCGCCGGATGTTCTCCGCCGATTCGAGCGCCCCGGGGTAGCCCCGCGCTTTGTGCAGCCTCTCGTCATAGGCCTTCATGTTGGCGTTCAGCACCTCGAGCGTCATGGCCGCCACGATTTCCGAGGCGGTCAGCCACCGCCCGGCGTCGTAGAGGGCCAGCGTGCCCATGCCGGTGATGACGTTCGAGCCGTTGATCAGGGCCAGACCGTCCCGGGCCTCGAAGACCACGGGCTCGACGCCCGCTTTTTCCATGGCCTTGCGGCCGGGCAGGCGCTCGCCTTTATAGAAGGCCTCGCCCTCGCCCATGATCACTAGGGCCATCTGGGACATGGGCGACAGGTCGCCGCAGGCGCCGACCGATCCCTTTTCGCACATGACCGGCGTCACGCCCCGGTTGAGCATCTCCTTGAGGGTCTCGACGACCTCCAGCCTGAGTCCCGAATGGCCGTGGCAATGGACGCTCAGGCGGCTGAGCATGGCCGCCCGGACGATATCTTCAGGCAGGGGCTTTCCGTATCCCGCGGCGTGGCTATAAATAATGTATTTTTGGTATTGTTCGACCTGCTCCTGAGTGAGGACGACCTCGGCCAGCTCGCCGATGCCGGTGTTGACGCCGTACATGATCTCGTGTTTCTTGATTTTGTCCTCG
Organism: Candidatus Aminicenantota bacterium; assembly: GCA_016933515.1. Classification (GTDB taxonomy): domain Bacteria; phylum Acidobacteriota; class Aminicenantia; order Aminicenantales; family JAFGAV01; genus JAFGAV01. The sequence goes on along the minus strand of JAFGAV010000111.1, from coordinate 41,945 downwards.
AGAAGAGCGCGGCATTTTTTGATGCGGGAGACGGCTTCGGGGTCGAGCTCGACCTTCTCGCCTCCCCGGGCCACATCCACGACTTTCTCGATGGTCAGGTTCTTGCCGTTGAGTATGAAAGACATAAGAAAGGCTCCTTCCAAAACTTCGGAAATAAAGCGTTTCCCGCCCCAGGCGGAATGAATAATTTATAAGATTAGGCCGGCGAAGGCAAGGCGGCCCCGATACCTCCTGCCGCACACGACGGATGTTTCAGGTTCGAATCCGAAACGTTGAAGGAAGAATCTCGATCGCCACCCCGAGGTGACGACGGAGTTCGGAGGGGAGACTTTCCTCCGGAGACCATGTCCGGGAGCAGGAGATCTCCCATTCGACAAATGGCCGCTCGGGAAGAGGGAGCCGGACCTCATGCCAGTCCCGGTCGGAGAGTTCGATCGTCAAGCGCTCCAGGCCTCCGACGGAAAACACGACCCGGACGGGAGATTTCTCGATCCCGGGATGATGGCAGACCGCCCGGAGCCGAAGTTCTTTTTTCTCTCCTCTCTCCACCACATCCCGGGCTTTTTCCCCGGTCCAACGCACCCAGGATTCGCCCCATCGCTCCCACTCATAAAAACCGCCGGGAAGGTTGGGTATCTTGTCGATCCTCCGCCGCAAACGCCTTTCCGCCGACCGGGCGGCGAGAAAGCCGCCTCTCACAAAGAGAAAAAAAGAGCGCCGCGGCGGTTCGAAAGCCGCATCGAAGCGTTCGTGCAGCAGGCGCTCGATCCCGCCGAGCCGGACGAATCCCGCTCTCCGGAACTGCTCCATCCACCACGGAACGGCGGCATGGGTCAAATGGCCGAGATGGGGACGTCCTTTGTCGTCCAGAGGGATGTTCCGGAAGGGAATCCCCAAGGCGGCATCCCGCCGCCACTCTTCGAGGTGAAGAGGATAGAGCTCGGGGCCGAATGCGTTCGGCCCGTAAGCGGGAAGGACCGTGAAGAGAAATCCTCTCGAGACGAGGGCTCCGGCCAGATTCGCGAGGGCGCGCGGCACGAAATCGGGCGGCAAATGCTCGAAAATGTCGAGAGCCAGAACGAGATCGTATCCTTTTCCCAAAGACTCCGGATCGAGCACATCTCCCCAGCGGACCCATTCCCGCGCCGCCGGATGGGCTTTGTCCACGCACCAAGGAGAATAATCGATCCCCTCCGCCTCCAGGCCCCGGCCGCGCAGCGCTTTGATGAGCAGCCCGGTCGCGCACCCCACTTCCAGGACGCGGCCCGGTCCGAAGACCAGATCGGCGAAGGCGGACGCCGTCCGCTTGTCTTCATTGTCGTCATAAATGATGGCGCTGTCGATATCGGACGACGGCGGACGGTAGTAATCGGCTCCGTAGAACTCTCCCTGGAGATGGTCCCGATAAAGAGCGTTGAAGTCCTGCCCCTCCTTCGAGAGCGGGCCGCGTTTGAGCCTCCGGCCGCCGGCTTCCGTCATTTCTTTTGCCGATCCGATCTTGTCCCGGGATTAAGGCTCTTCCGAGTCGGTTTTGTCGAAAGGATCCTTCACCCGCTTGGAGACGAAAGGATTATAAAGGAGAGATCGGAGAGCATCAAGGGAAACGACTCGGCGTTCTCAAGTTGACAGAAAAGGGGGGGCTCGGATATAAGTAGCCTTCTTGGAGAACGGCATGGCCCCCGGAAAACACAGAATCCTCGTCACCGGCGCCTGCGGCCAGATCGGAACGGAGCTCGTGCGCGCCCTGCGTCAAAGGGCGGGACGCGACAGCGTCGTGGCCACCGATGTCGTCGAACCCGGCCCCGCTCTCAAAACGGCCGGGCCGTTCGCCGTTCTCGACGTCACCCGCCGCGCCGACGTGGCCGCGGCCGTCGACAGGCACGAAATCGACATCGTCTATCACATGGCCGCCATCCTGTCCGCCAAAGGCGAGCAGCATCCCGGCCTGGCCTGGGAAGTGAACATCAACGGGACGTTCAACGTCCTCGAAGCCGCCCGCGAAAAGGGCCTGACCCGCGTCTTCTGCCCGAGCTCGATCGCCGTCTTCGGGCCGGAGACGCCCCGGGAGGACACGCCGCAGGAGACCGTCCTGCGGCCGAAAACGATGTACGGGCTGACCAAGGTCGCCGGAGAGCTGCTGGGCGATTACTACGTCCGGAGACACGGGCTGGACGTCCGCGGCTGCCGCTACCCGGGCATCATCAGCCACGAAACGCTCCCCGGCGGCGGAACGACCGATTACGCCGTGGCCATCTTCTTCGATGCGGTCCGGAACGGCCGCTACACCTGCTTTCTCGCGCCCGAGACGCGGCTGCCGATGATGTACATGCCCGACTGCCTGAAAGCCACGCTCGACCTCATGGCGGCCGATCTCGGCCGCCTCAAGCACCACTCGGACTTCAACCTGGCCGCGATGAGCTTTTCCGCAGAGGAGCTTGCCGCCGACATCAAAAAGCACATCCCCGGTTTCATCGTGGATTACAAGCCCGACTTCCGCCAGGCCATCGCCGACTCCTGGCCGAAGACGATCGACGACTCGGCCGCCCGCGAAGAATGGGGCTGGAAGCCGGATTTCGACCTGGCGGCGATGACGGCCGACATGCTCGGCGCCGTGAAACGAAAGATGTCCGCGGGAGGACTGCCTTAACGAGACGAGGCTGCCGGCGGCCGCAAAAGCCCGTCGCTCTTCAGCGGAACTCTATCCCGGCGTCTTGACCGGCGGCGCCGATGTCTCTATTCTGGTCACACCGAACCCCCTGAAGGAGCAAAAAGAATGCGAATCCGTTTCGGAACAATGTTCTTTCTCGGGATGCTGGCGGTTTGTCCGGCCGCCGCGGAGCGGCCTGCTCCAACCCCGCAGCCCGAAAGGCCCGTCCACACCTACTCCATCGTGGCCTATGACCCGGCCACGGGCGAGCTGGGCGCGGCCGTTCAGTCTCACTGGTTTTCGGTCGGGCCTCTCGTCCCCTGGGTCGAGGCCGGAGTGGGCGCCGTGGCCACCCAGTCCTTTGTCGAGGTCTCCTACGGGCCGCTGGGGCTGGAGCTGATGCGCGCCGGCAAATCCGCTCCCGACGCTCTGGCCGGCCTGCTCAAAACCGACGCCCACCAGGATGTCCGCCAAGTGGCCTTTATCGACGCCTCCGGCCGGGTTGCGGCCCACACCGGCCGCAACTGCATCCCCGAGGCGGGGCATGTCGTGGGAGAGAATTTTTCCTGTCAGGCCAACCTCATGCTGCGCGACACGGTGTGGAAGGCCATGACCGAAGCCTATCAAAAAACGAACGGTGAAATGGTCGACAGGCTTCTGGCCGCGCTGGCGGCGGCCGAAGGCGAGGGCGGCGACATCCGCGGCCGCCAGTCGGCGGCGATCATCGTCGCCGCGGGGACATCCTCGGGCGTGTGGTGGAAGGACCGCCTGTTCGACCTCCGCGTCGAGGACCATCCCGATCCCGTGGCCGAGCTCAAGCGCCTGGTCCATCTGGCCAAGGCCTACCGGCACATGAACCGAGGGGACGAGCTTCTGACCGAGAACAAAACCGAGGAAGCGATGAAGGCTTACGCCCTGGCCATGTCCATGGTTCCGGACAACGCGGAGATGATTTTCTGGCCGGCGGTGACCATGGCCTCCACGGGCCGCGTCGAGGAGAGCCTGCCGCTCTTCAAGAAGGCCTTCGCCCTGGACCCCAACTGGGTCCTTCTCGTGCCACGCCTCCCGGGCGTGGGCCAGCTGCCCAAGGACAAGGAGCTCCTCAGGAAGATCCTCTCCGTCGCTCCCAAAGAATAGCCACGCTTATCGCACCGGGCAGGGAAAACAATGTCTGTTCCCTCTATTCATCAACTTCAATAGCTCAGCCCGAAATTTCCCCAGCGATCGGAACCGCGTCAGGCGCCGAGACCCCCCCTGGATCTCAAGAGGTTAATAGGTTTTGCGTCCCGTATTAGAGGACTTTGACCTCGAGCATGCGGTCGATGCGGAAGTGGCGCGTGTCCTCCCGTTCGTGGCAGTAGGCGGACAATCCTTCGAACGTCTTTCCGCGGAACTCCATCATCTTTACCGTTTCCGGGCGTATGCGGCGGCGCGTCTTCGTGTCGTCGGGCTTGAGATAGAGAATCTCCAGGTCGCGGCCCTCGCTGATGGCCTCCCGGATGAGCTCAAGCTTGCGGGCGTAAGACAGCCGCTCTTCGGCCTTCTGGTACTGAAAGCGCGTCAGGAAGCGGACGATGTTGTAGTCGAGCCGGATGTGCCCGCGCCGCAGGGGCTTCTTCAGCACCAAGCCCCGGAAGTTCGTGCAGCGGCTGAGGGCCACGTAGGCCTGGCCGTGGGCGAACGTTCCGCGGCCGAAATCGATGACCACCCGGTCGAACGTCTTGCCCTGGCTCTTGTGGATCGTGACCGCCCAGGCGAGCCGCAGGGGATACTGGGTGAAGGAGCCCACGGGCTCGGACACGATCCCGCCCGTCTCCTCGTCCAGCGCGAAGCGGAAAATCTCCCACGTGTGGGGCCGGACATCGACGCGGAGTCCGCTTTGAAGCTCAACCGAGACGATGTCGTCGGCGCCTTTTTCGCGGACGATCTCCGTCACCCGGCCGATCGTGCCGTTGACCCAGCGGCCCTCGGGGTCGTTCGTCAGAAGCATGACCTGGGCGCCGGGCTTGAGCTCAAGCCTTTCATCCGTAGGAAGGGAGGAGCGCTCGAACTCGCCCAAAAGAAATCCTTCGTAGCGGCGGGCCTTTCCGGGCAGCCGATCGAGTCTCTCCCGGTTTCGGCTCGAGGCCAGGTCATTGGTGCTCGTCAGGGTGATGAAAAATTCGTCGTCGGGCGGAACGAAGCCGGGGTCGCAGTTCTCGTTGATGCGGGCGAGGTCGGCGTCCGTCGCTGTGCGGTTGCGGATGGCGTTCAGCAGACCGATGAATTCCTCCTCGCTCTGGCGGTAGACTTTTTCGAGTTCCACGAACTCCATGGCGAAGCGGGCGTCACGGAAGACGCGGGCCGAGAAAAAATAGGGCGTCTCGTAGGGCCCGGAGAACAGCCCCCTCTCCCCGGAAACGACCACGGGCGGCAGCTGGTACAGGTCGCCGATGAAGACCATCTGCCGGCCGCCGAAAATCTTCCCCGGCTCGGGGCCGTTGAACCGCAGGAACTTCTCGACGCAGTCCAGAAGGTCGGCCCGGACCATGGAGATCTCATCGATGATCACCGTTTCGAATTTCTTGTACAGGTCCGCGTCCGAATCGGTGCGGCCGCCTCCCCTGCTGCGGCCGGACGCGGCCGGCCTGAGCTTCCTGACGGCGTCCAGGGTGACGCCGGGCTTGAAGCGGCAGAAAGAATGGATGGTCTGGCCCCGGACGTTCAGCGCGGCCACGCCTGTCGGCGCCAGGACGGCGATCTGTTTGCGCGTCGTGTCGCGGAAATGCTCGAGCAGCGTGGATTTGCCCGTGCCCGCCCGCCCGGTGATGAACACATGGCGGCCTGAGCCCTCAAGCAGATCAAGCGCCCTCCGGAACTGGGGATTGATCTCAATGGCCGCGGCGGCCCTGTCGGGTCGAGGGTGCGGGGACGGGGGCGCGGGCTGGACCGTCTTTCGTCGAGTCATCGCCATAGGGTCTCTTACAGCAAAAGACGCCGGAAAACAAACGTCTGAATCACGCCCCGCTCCCGGCCCGGCCGGCCCTCAGCGGATGATGAGCCTGTGCCCGTTGCATCGGACGATGCGCATCGGAATGTCATAGACATCCCGGAGAAGATCTTCGCTCAGGACTTCCTCTGGCGGCCCGGAGGCGCGGACCCGGCCGTCCTTGAGAAACACGAGGGCGTCGGAATACTTGACCGCCATCTCCAGGTTGTGGAGTGTGACCAGGACGGTGATGCCCCGCTCCAGGGTCAGGCGCCGGATGAAATCCATGACCTCGACTTCGTGTCTCGGGTCGAGAAAAGTTGTCGGTTCGTCCAGAAGGAGCACGCCGGCGTTCTGGGCCAGGGCCCGGGCGATGAGCACGAGCCGCCGCTCGCCGCTCGACAACTGGGCGTAAGGACGGTCGGCGAAGGACCCCAGGCCGACGAACTCCAGAGCCTCCTCGACCGCCGTCTCGTCCCGGGCGGCGGGCAGGGCAAAAAGCGGCAGATGCGCCGCCCGGCCGGTGAGAACGAAATCGCGGACCGTATAGCTGAAGGTCGGAATGTGCTCCTGGGGCACATAGCTCATGCGGCGCGCCCGCGCGGATGCGGGAATCGCCGCCAGGTCCCGGCCGTCGAGGAAAACGCTCCGGCGCTCGATGGGCAGGATGGCCGCCAAGCATTTCAGGAGGGTCGTCTTGCCGGCGCCGTTCGGTCCGACGATGCACGTCAGTCGGCCTCCGGCGAACTCCAGCGCCTCGAGACGGAGGGTGAAGTTTTTGTTGGCATAAAACAGAGCGCGGACCTGAAGGCTCACAGCCACACCTTTTTCGATTTCTTCAGCAGGACCAGGAAAACGGGGATGCCGATGAGGCTGGTGAAGATGCCGACCGGGATCTCGATCGACGTCAGGCTGCGGGTCACGGCGTCCGCGGCCAGAAGAAAACTCGCTCCCAGAGCGGCGGACAGGGGGACGACGATCCTGTTGTCCGCTCCGACGGCCATCCTCACCAGATGAGGAACGATGAGGCCCAGCCAGCCGATGATGCCCGCCACCGAGGTGGCGGCGGCAGTGACGAGCGTCGCCGCCAGGATGACCAGCCATTTTTCGCGCCGGACATCCGCGCCCACGGCTCGGGCCTCTTCATCGCTCATGGACAGGACGTTCATCCTCCAGCGAAGAAGGATGAGAATCGTCAGCCCCGCGGCCATGAGCGGCAGGGCCAACGCCAGATCCCGCCACCCGGCCAAGGCGAGATTGCCCATCAGCCAGTAAAATAGAGACTGAAGGGCATAGGGGCTGGCGAAAAACTCCACAAGCATCAGAAGGGCGGAAAAAAACGCACTGACGATGACTCCGGTCAGAAGAAGCGAGACCAGCCCGGATTCCGGACGGCCGGCGATGAGCAGCACGGCGAACACGGCGGCCATGGCGAACACGAACGCCGCCAGCTGGGGAGGAACACTCCGGCCCAGAAACACCAGGGACAGGGCGGCGCCGAACGCCGAGCCCGAGCTCAAGCCGAGAATGTATTCGTTCACCAGCGGATTCCGGAACAGGGCCTGGAGGGACGCGCCCGAAACGGCAAGCGAGGCGCCGGCCGCCATGGCCAGAATCAGCCGGGGCAGCCGGATATGGAGAAGGATGTCGCGATGCGCCTGGGGCACGTCCTGGCGCAGGGAAGGCACGGCCAACGACAGGAGCGCCTTGCCCAACTCTTCGGGGGAAATGGAGTAGGAACCGATGTTGAGCGATAGGACGAAAAGCACCGGCGGCAGGGCCATGATCAAGATGATCAGGGCTTTGCTTTTCTTGTTCTTGCCCGCGCGTTCGCCCAAAAGCCCTCACCTCCACGGGCCGTCGGGGATTTCGAGCTTGCGGCGCAGGACATCGAAACCCCCCTCGAGGCCGTAGAACAGCTTGAAGATGCTGTTTCCTTCGCGGTTGATATCCACTTCCCGAAATGTTTCGGGATGAAAAAGCTTGGCCAGCATGAGAGTTTCCACCAAGGCCAGGGCCGGGTCCCACCAGTACCAAAAACCGAAGGTGTAAAACACCTTCCGGTTTCTTACGGCCCGGACCGACCGGAGCCGTGGGTCGTTCAGAACGCCCTCCACGGTCACGGTCCTCTCCCGGGGAAGGTAGTTGCCGTGAAGGAGAATGATTTCCGGATCCCAGGCCAGGATCTTCTCCAGGTTGACCTCGGTGGCGATCGTTCCCAGCCTGGAAGGCAGCAACCCGTCGGCCAGGTTGCGGCCTCCGGCGGCCGCAACCGGTTCATAGCCCACGGGAGACCGTGTGAACGATCCCCAGAAAGACACATAGACGGCCGGCTTCACCTTGTCCGAAACGCCGTCGGTCAAGCGGCGAATGTCCTCGAGTCGCCGTTTCAGGAAACCCGCGAGCTCCTCGGCTCTCTCCCGTCTCCCCAGGGCTTCGCCCACCCAAAGAATTTCGCGGCCGAGATCCTCAAAGCGCCCCATCGAGGAAAAGGCGAGCACGGGCTTGCCGGTCTTTTTCTGAAGAATGTCGGGCACGCCGGCCTCGGAGGGAGAGGCGAAGATGAGATCGGGATCGAGACGCATGACCGTTTCCAGCTTGGGGAAGCCGTCGGCCGAAGACACGACCGGCAGGCCGGATTGAGAAGGATAGATAAGGGGAAAAAGATGGTCGAACCTGGCGACAAAATCATCCCGGCCGACGAGACGCGACCCGGCGCCCAAGGCGACGATGATGCGCGTCACTTCGGGCTGAAGCGAAAGAACGCGCTCGACGCGCGCGGGCACGGCGACCGTCCGTCCCAGGCTGTCCCGAACGGCCCTCGTCTCCTGTCCCTTCTCAAGAAGCGGAAAGGCGAGAAGAAAAGTCAGCCCCAACGCGGCGATCAATCCAGCCTCTCCCTCAGCAGGCCGGGCAGGGCGAACGCGGCTTCGTGAATGTCCCGGTTGTAGTAGCACAGGCCGGGCGGCGGGTCCCGGAAAATCCGGAAGGGATCCCCCCTTTCGGAAAGGTAACGGTAGCACCACGTCCCGCCGGGATAGGTGGGGACGGGTCCGAGATACAGGCGCGCCATTCGGAACAGGCGTTCCAGGAACGCGTTCCTCTCCCGGAAAGCCTCCCGGTGAAAAAAGAGGGATCCGGCCTGGGCGGCGATGACACCCTCGGGGCCGAGCCGCTCCTTCAGGCGTCGAAAAAACGCCTCCGCGTGCAAAACCGCCGAAGGGCCGACGGGATCGGAGGAGTCCACAAGAATGACGTCGAACGATTCCTTTGTCCGGCCGGTGAACTCGTCGGCGTCGGACAGCACGAGCTCCACCCGGCGGTCCTGCAGCCCCGCCTCCAACCAGGGAAAATACGCTCGGGAGACCTCGATGACGTCCGGATCGATCTCGCACAGAACGACCCGCTCCAGAGGATACGCCAGGCACTGACGGAGCAGGCCGCCGTCGCCGCCGCCGATGATGAGAACCGTCCGGGGATCCGGATGGGTGGTCAGCGCCGGGTGAGCCAGCATTTCATGGTAGAAATATTCGTCGCGCTCCGTGGTCTGAACGAGGCCGTCAAGAAAAAGGATCCGGCCGAACGCCGCGTTTTCGATGACCTCGATGTTCTGGTGCGCCGACCGTCCGGAGTGAAGGACGCGGCCGGCCTGAAAAAAAATGCCGCTCGAGGGAGTCTGGTTTTCCCTGAATTCCGTCTTCCCCCGGCGCGTTCCCGCGCCCGGGGCTTTCTTTCGGGGCGACATAGGCTCTCAACGGCTCGCTAGTAAATTTTGTCTATTGTAATGCCCCGGTAGTATTTTTTCAATATCGTCTCGAACCGCGCCCCGAGCTGGGCGAGCCGGTACGCCCCCACTTGGCACAGGCCCACTCCGTGACCCCACCCCCGGCCGGTGAAAACGAAATGGGTGATCATGCCCTGCTCGTTGTATTCGCGGTCCACGGTGAACCATGTGTCCCGCAGACCGAGCACCCAGCGGACCTTGAGCCCGCGGACAAGGACCTGGGCGTCGTTTCCGGCCAAGAGAAGCTCCGTGACGCGAGGCGAAGCGCCTCTCTTTTTGGGGACGACATCCACCAGGCCGCCGAGGGGATAATGCAGATGGACTCTTCTTTCGGCCTCGGCATGTGTCAATCGGACCTGCCAGCGGTTGTAGGGCGACCGCCTGTCCAGGACGGGACTGTCCTCCCGCGGTCCCGCCTCGAGCCAGAGCGCGGCTTCCCCCTTCTTCACGAGACGCACTTCGTCGCCCGGCTCGAGCTCAAGACGGGAAGCCAAGGAGGGCTCCCCCTCCACATTTCTCATGAGGAGCGTTCCGGAAGACACTCCGAGCGTCTTCTCTTGCCCTTCTTGAAGGATCTGCAGGCGGCCCTTGTCCATGCCGCGGAAAACGCCGCCCTCTATCAACGGCTTTTCCGACGTCAGGATTTTGAATAAGACAAGCGCGGTTTCCGCCTTGGTCAGGACATGGGTCTCATCGGCCGGATCCAGTCCGGGAGGAAAGAACCCTGAAAGAGCGAGAAAAGCGGCTGCTTCCCTGTTTTCAGGAGAGAGAGCGGTCGCGGGACCCATCAGTCCGTCGGCTTCCCTCTTCAACATCAGGGTCTTGACCCTTTCCCGCCATTGAAAAGCGTCGACGACCATGCCGGCGAATGCAGCGGCGGTCAGAGGGGCCTCTCCGGCCGCCGGGGCTTCCCCGGCCCTTCCCAAGAGCTCCGCGGCTTTCCCGATCAGAACGGCCGCCTCGCTTGGGATCATCGGCTCCCGAAACGACGCCGAGGATTCTCCCCAGGCCGGGAACAGCCCGAGGGCCGCCAGGACCGCCGCCTCCCGGCTGATCTCCTTGCCCCGCCACACGACCGGCCGGAGTCCGGCCTCGGACTTGAGAGTCCAAGACGGCGTTCGCTCGGTCGTGCATTCCTCCGACCGGAGGTAGGGAACGGGGCTGCCCTCGAAGATGTTCTCCGCGTTCTCGGTCAGGCCTCCGCAGGTGCTGGTGTAGAGGGCGTTGATGAGCTCGCCCTTGTAGCGGGCGACGAGCCCCGCGGTCTCCTCCACAGCCCGGCTGCTCAAGCCCTGCTCGGCGCTGAGTCCCTTATACACCTGGGTGGACTGAGAGTCGTCAAGGTCGAAGCCCTGCTTTTCAAAGCGTCCCAGATTTTTGAGGGCATAGGTTCGGGCGGCAACCGCCTGCGCCTTGAGGGCTTCGAGCTCTCCGAACTGATGGGGGGACAATTCGCTGGGCACGACGCCCTTGAGGTAATCATCCAGGTTCACCATGTTGATCAGGACCGCGCCGCGAGGGCCGTGCCGAACGGCCAAAACACCGCGATAATCGGTCCCCTCATAGGACAAGTAGCTCTCCGGGTGCATGGGAACGAACATCAGCGACGTGCCCTTCGAGAGTTGGATGAGATGGTCGTTTATCAGGACCCACAGAGGCCGGGACTCGCTTTCCGTGACTTCCTCCCGGACGATCCAGAGATCTTTGTGACCCTGCCGGTTGAGCTCAGGGAAAAAATCAAGGGCGGCTCCCCTGGTCATAAAAGGACCCAGGCGGACTTGAAATCGCCCTGAGAGAGGGCTGTCGTCGTCCGAAGTGACCGTCACGGAATACCCGGAGGAGGCTTTGAGGCGACGGGCCAGATCCTGGGCTTCCTGGTTGTCCATCGAGGGCCCGATCTGGATGAGGAATTTTTCGCTCAGTTTCTCCCTGAAACCCTTAACCTGAGCTTCCAGGATGTCCTGAGCAAGGAGGGACAGGTTCGCATCCTGTCGGAACACCTTCATGCCCGAAGAAGAACGGATGACGATTCTTTGGAAATTGAAACACAGACCGATTCGGATGATGGGTTTTTTTATCGAAAAACCCTGAAAATAGCGAATTTCCTGCCCGAATTCCACTGGTTGTCCGGCAAAAAGAAACAAGGCCAAAAAATAGACGATAAAATATTTATAATGTTTCAGATGGATTTTCATTGCTGACCCTAAAAAGGAACCCTTAGTAATAATTTAGATTAAGTTAAAGGAATTGTCAAGTAAAATATTCTAAATATGCCGCCTTTGAAATTTCAATACAATATATTGTGTTTCCTCGATTTTTTCATTTTTATAATATCAGATTTCCCTCGTCTTGTCAAAGGACGGCCGGCTCTATGACGTTTTGTGTGGTCCTTTAGCGTGAGGATTGGGCCTGGGGGAGGGCTTCGGCGCCCGGATCGTCTTTGCCTCCGGTCACTTCTGCTTCCTCAAAGAAGGCGTAATGATCATTACCGCCGAAGAAACAAGAAGCAGGCCTCCCGCGGCGAGAATGACCGCCCACGGTTCGCCCAGTTTCTCGGCCGTCTCTCCGAGCCACAAGGCCCCCAGAGGCATGAATCCGAAAAACGTGAGGCTGTAGATCGACATGACCCGTCCCCGCAGCCTGTCGTCCACGAGCGATTGAATGAGAGCATTGGCCAGATTGAAGATGAGGACCACCGAGAAACCCGCTCCGACCAAGGAAAATAGGGACAGCGGCATCCAGCGCACTAGGGCGAAAAAAAGGATGAAAAACGGAAAGATTCCGCTGCCCAGGGCGAGCAGCCGTCCCCGGAACTGAAAATGTCCCAGCGAGGCAATGACCAGCGCGCTCAACAAAGCCCCGAAGCCCCGCGCGGCATGGAGCAGCCCATTGGCCGCGGCGTCCCTTCCCAGAACCTTGACCGCCCAGGCCGGAAAAATGGCGGCCAGCGAAGACCCGAAAAGGCTGGCGCCCATGATGAGCCCCAAAAGACCACGAATGACGGGCTGGCCGAAAGCGTAGGACAGCCCCTCTTTCAGCTCCGTCCAGGCTGAAGCCCGGGCGGATCCTGCGCCGCGCTTCCGCAGCTTGATGGCGAGGAGAGCCGCGATGACGGCGAGGAAGGAAAGGCTGTTCAGGGCAAAACACCACCCCGGACCCGCCAGGGCGTAAAGCACGCCCGCCAGAGCGGGTCCGACAACGGCCGCTCCGTTGAACATCGACGCATTGAGCGCGATCGCGTTGGTCAGGTCCGCGCGGCCAACAAGCTCGACGATGATCGAATGGCGCGCGGGGGCGTCGAAGGCGTTGGCCGAGCCGAAACCCAGGGCGAGAAGGATCAGGTGCCAGGGGCGGACAGCGCCGGTGAATGTCAGAACGGCGGTCAGCACGGCCAGGAGGGTCATGATCACCTGGGTGAGAAGCATCAGTTTCCGCTTGTCCATCCGGTCGGCCACGACGCCGCCATAGAGCATGAAGAGCATCGTCGGAGCGCCGGTGGCGAATCCCAGGACGCCCAGGAACGCCGTCGACCGCGTCAGTTCGAAAGCCAGGAATCCCTGGGCCGTGATCTGCATCCACGTGCCGAAGAGAGAAACGATCTGCCCCCAAAAATACAGCCGGTAATTTCTATGCCGGAGGGCCTGAAAGGTGTTGCGCAGTCTGATCCCCCTCAGACCGCCCAAGGCGGCTTCCCCCAGAGCCACAGGGCCCACCGCGTTCGGAGGCGAAACGTTGTTTTTCTTGAAAAAGGCCATTCTCGGATACGGAGCCCGTCATCATACTACAGATCGGATTCCCAGGCCCAGCCCCCGGCTCTAAGCTGGGCGGGGCACCCGAAAGACGGAATCCGCGGGAGCTCCGACGATATATTATATAATTTTTATAAATTATAAGGTTTTTATAGTTTTTTTCGGTTTTCGTGTTAAAATACGGACCGCCATGAAGGCCACGCTTCTCGCCCGCTCCCTGATCCCGGTCCTGGCGCTGTCTCTGATCGTCCTCCCTCTGCCGGCCGGACAGGATCCCTGCTCCGGTCCTCGTCTTGTTTTCACCGCGCTTCCGGCCTCAGCCTCGCTTCTCTCCGCCGCGGAACTGGCGAGCCTCCTTCCCCCGGCTACGTCCGGTCCTTCGGGAAGCCCAGCCCTTTCGCTCACGCCTCGAGCGTCCTTCGCTTCTCCGGCGGCGTTCGCGCCTCGCCCGCTTTCGGCGGCGGCCCAAGCGGAACGCGTCCTCTTCACCGGGACGCTCATCAGTCTTATCGGCCTCAACATCGCGGATTCCCTGGTCACGAGGAAAGTCGTCAGGTCCCTCGGGCCCGAAGAGCTGACTCCTCTGGGCCAGGCTTTCGCGGAGAGCGACATGGCCCTGATCGCCTTCAAGTTCGGAAGCACATACCTCAACATCGTGGCCCTGAGGGCGATTCATCGCTCGAACAAGCCCCTCGCCTGGGCCCTGAGCCTGGTCAGCAATTTTTTGGTCGGGACCGCTCTGGCCGTGAGCCTGGAACAGCTGGAGGGGGTTCGAAACGGCCCCGCGGCTCAAAGATAATCCAAAGCCCGCCTGAGATTTTCCAGCCCTTTTTCCAGTATCTCGCGATCGATCCCAAAGCCGATGCGGACATGAACTCTCTCATTCGGATTCTGTTTCCTTCGACAAGCGGCGGGTATCCGTCGCCGTGGTCCCCTTCCAGGGACAACTCCTCCCAGGGGATTCCGAGCTCCGGAAGCGCCGGTCCGGGCAATCCGCTCCGCGTAAGATCGACCGACGGCCCGGGCTTTTGCTTCGCCCGCCGCAGGTAACCGATGTCTTCGAAATTCATGGTCCGTTCCTTATCGTTTTCCCTTTCTCATACGGGAGCGCCGCCGGACGCGCAAATTCCCTGAAGCCGGGCCGAGATTTTCAATCCCCGGGGATTTGTTGTAGAATAGGTCGGCCGCATTTGGCGGCGCTTACAAAAAAACAAGGAGATTCCCATGAAAAGAGACTTGTCCCCCTGGCCGGTCGTGTTGTCTTTGACCGCACTCCTCCTCGCCCCTCTGTCCGCCCAAACGGCGAAAGACGTCCTGAACAAGATGATCGAAGCCCAAGGCGGCCGCAAGGTCATCGAGGCCATGCTCGATTCGACCTCCACCGGCACGTTCGAACTGGTGCAGTTCGGCATGCAGGGGTCGATCACCATGTACCAAAAAGAGCCGAACAAGATGCGCATGGATATGGAGGTCCAGGGTTTCCTCATGACCCAAGCCTTCGACGGCGAGGTCGCCTGGGGCACGAACCCCCAGACCGGCGCCGTGGAACCCCTGTCCGAGATCATGACCGCCGATTTCAAGAGGGAATACGTCGGCAACACCGCCCTGCTCGATCCCGAGGCGCTGGGCATCGCTTATGAGCTTCAGGGCACGGAAACGATCGGCGACAAGGATTATCTCGTCCTCGTCCAGAAATTCAGCGACGGCCACGCCAACACCCTGTTCCTCGACCCCGAAACCCATCTTCCCTACAAGACCAAGGGCAAATCTCATGACCAGATGGGAAGCGAAATCGAGACCGAGACGACTATGACCGACTACCGGAACATCGACGGCATTCCCGTGGCCCATTCCCTGGTCATCTATCAGGACGGCGTGGAATTCATCCGGATCAGTCTGACCTCGGTCAAATTCAATTCCGGCCTGGAGGACACGCTGTTCAAGATGACTCCCTGAGGGCGGGAAAACGTCGCGTCAGGAAAACGCCATGAAGCGCCAAACCGAGCGGATCCTGGCCGCCGTTCTCGTTGCGGCCCTGGCCGTCTCCTGCGCCGTCAATCCCGTCACCGGACGGAGGGAACTGAGCCTGATTTCCGAAGAGGGGGAAATCTCTTTAGGCAAGGAGACCGACGCGTCCATCAAACAGACGTTCGGCATCTACAACGATCCCAACTTGACGGCTTACGTCAACGGTGTGGGCATGAAGCTGGCTCCCCTCACCCACCGGCCCCAGCTGCCCTATTCCTTCCAGATCCTGGACACGCCGGTCATCAACGCCTTCGCCGTCCCCGGCGGCTACATCTACGTCACCCGGGGCATCCTGGCCATGATGAACTCCGAAGCCGAACTGGCCGCCGTTCTGGGGCACGAGCTCGGCCACGTCAACGCCCGGCATTCCGTGCGGCGCATGAGCCAGATGATCCTTCTCCAGGTCGGCCTGGCCATGGGCAGCGCCCTGAACGACACCTTCGCCCAGCTGGCCGGTGTGGCCTCGGTCGGCATCCAGATCCTGTATCTGAAATACAGCCGCGATGACGAGCGCCAAGCCGACGCGCTGGGCGTGGAGTATTCGCGCCGGGCGAGCTACAATCCCGGCCTGATGGTGGGCTTTTTCCACTGCCTCCAGAAATTGGGAGACCTCTCCGGAGGCCGGAGCCTGCCCGGCTTTCTGTCCACCCACCCTCTGGAGGCGGAACGCATTAAAAATGTGACGGCCATGCTCAGCCCGTCCGACGAGCGCCTGGCCGTGAGGGGGAATGAATATCTGGCCCGGATCAACAACATCATTTACGGCGACGATCCCCGCCAGGGTTATGTCGAGGCCGGGGCCTTCTACCATCCGACGCTGCGCTTCCAGTTCGCCGTTCCGGCCCAGTGGGCGGTGGAAAACACGCCCAGCCGCGTGACTCTCGTTTCCAAGGACAAGCAGGCGGCCTTCCTCCTGGAGGCGGAGAAGAGCCAGGAGAGCCTGCCAAACTACGCGGCCAAAAAAACGCAATCCATCGAAGGACGGCGGTTTCTCAGCGACCAGCGCCTGGCCATCAACGGCCTGTCCTCCTACCACCAGATGTACGATATCCCCCAGCAAAACGCGGACACGCTTCGGGCGCGGTTCTCGTTCATCAGAAAAAACGCGATGATCTACACCTTCACCGCCCTGAGCACGATGTCTCATTTCGGCGGCTACGACAACCAGTTCCAGCAGATCGTCCGTTCGTTCCGGAATCTGAGCGATTCCCGATACATCAACCGGCAGCCGGCCAGGCTCCGCCTGGTCAAGGCGGACGGCAGAAGGAATCTTCAAGCCCTGTTTCAAGCCAATGGAATCGCCAAGGACCTGTGGCCCAAGCTGGCCATTCAGAACAGTCTGGAACTCACCCAAGTCCCCACCGCCGGGAGGGTGGTGAAAATCGTCCGCTGAAGGGGGCTAAACCTCGGTTTCCTTCAGGACGGCGTGGGCCAATTTCAGGGCTTCCAAGCCTTCCTGGCCGCTGACTTTTCCCTTCCGGCCCTCGATCTGGCAGCGGAGGAAGTTCTGAAGCTCCTTCTTCAAGGGCTCTTCCTTCTGGATCTTGGGACTCTTGATCTCCGTCTGCCCGTGTCCGCCGCGGAGGGGAAAAACCTTGAGCTCCTGGTCGATGTAATCGATGGAGTAGTAGGACGTCGGCTCGAAAATTCTCAGTTTGCGCACTTTGCCCTGGTGGACCCGGCTGGCCATCAGGTTGGCGATGCATCCCGAACGGAACTCGAGACGGGCGTTGGCGATGTCGATCTTGTCCGACAAAACATGGATGCCCGTGGAGCGGATGGCCTGGACCTCGTCCTTGATCAGGGCGCGGATGATGTCCAGGTCGTGGATCATCAGGTCAAGCACGACATCGATGTCGAGCGACCGGGCCGAGAACGACCCCAGTCGCTGGACCTCGATGAACTTGGGCTTGGAGATCATGCTCTCCACGGCTTCAACCGCCGGATTGAACCGCTCGAGGTGGCCCACCTGAAAGACCAACCCGTTCTTCTCGGCCTCGGCCACGAGCTCCTCGGCCTGCTCCACGGTCTCCGTGATCGGCTTTTCCACGAGGACATGCTTTCCCTCCCGCAGGAGGAAAAGGGAAACAGCGTGGTGTTCCGAGGTGGGCGTGGCCACGATGGCGGCGTCGATGTCTCCGATCATCTCCCGGTAATCCTGATGATAGCGAACGTTGTGGCGGTTGCCGATCTCGAGGGCTTTTTTGAAATTCACGTCGGCGATGCCGCGGAGTTCCGCCTCCTCGAGATAGGAGAGGATGCGGGCATGCTGGGTGCCCAAATAACCGACGCCGATGATGCCCACCCTGACCTTATCCATTCTCTTTCCCTGTTCCTTTCCGGGCGAAAACGGCCAGCCCGGCCTTGTCGGCCAGATCCAAGGCCTCCTGTCTTTGAAAGAACGCCACCCGGCCCGCTTCCAGGCACAAGGCCGCGGCTTCGGCCTCGATCAGCGTCCGGATCGTGCTCAGCCCCACGCCCGGGACGTCGATCCTAAGATCCTGCCGGGTCCGTCCGACCTTGACGGCCACCGTCCCCGGCCCGGCCAGGGCCGCGGCGCGCCGGATGGCGGCGTCCGTTCCTTCGGCCGCCTCAACCGCCGCCACGGTCCGCGTCTTGACGATGACCGTCTGTCCGACATCCAAATCCGCCATCCTCTTGGCGAGGGCCCAGCCGAAATGCGCGTCCTCGAGGACCGGGCCCGGCGGCTGGACGGCGGTCAGGACGCCCTCGGCGCAGAAATGCGGCGACAAGAACGGAGCGGGATCCATGACCCGCAACCCACGGCTTTCCAGGTATCGGATGAAGGCCAAGATGAGAGCCGAGGGCGTTCCCTCCGGAGTCCCGGCCGGCCGCTCTCCCCGGCCCGGCCAGCCTTCCGGACGCCTGAAGGACGCCCGGGGATCGACTTTTCCGGCGAGCAGAACGCTCTCCACGCCCCGGTCTTTGAGGAAGCGGACGGCTTCCTCGGGCCGCCCCGGATCGAACCACAGGAACGCACCGGCCTTCTGCTCCAAATCCCGTGAAGCCTCTCCTCGAACGCCGGCCACAACAGAAACCCAGCCCCTCGCCGCCGCCTCTTCGAGCGCCAGGAGAGGAAGCTCGCCCGAACCGGCGATCAATCCGAATCTTGGTCCCATGTGCTTCCGGCCTTGCGGGCGATCCCGCGCTTCGAGCCCCGGACGAATGCCGTGAGCTCATCCCGATCGGGGCAGGACGGGATCTCGGCTTCGATGCGCTCCAGGGCTTGGCTGGTGTTGAGGTCCGCGGAGAACAGGAGCCGGTACATGTCCTTGATGACTTGCAGGCGCTCGCGGGAAAACCCCCGGCGCCGGAGACCGACGACGTTCATCCCGTAGAAGCGCAGGGGGCGGGCCCCCACCACGCGGCAGAAGGGCACGACGTCCTGGGTGGCGACCGAATAGCCGCCCATGAACGCATAGCGGCCTACGCGGCAGAATTGGTGGACGGAGGAGAAAGCGCTGATGACGACGAAATCCTCGACGGTCACGTGCCCGGCCAGCGTGGCGGCGTTGGTGAATACGGTTTCATTTCCCACCCGGCAGTCGTGGGCCACATGGCAGTAAGCCATGAAGTAGTTTCCGTCGCCGATCCGGGTCACGCCGCCCCCCTTGGGCGTGCCGCGGTGGATGGTCAGGTATTCACGAAAGACGTTCCGGGCGCCGATGACCACCCGCGTCTCCTCGCCCTTGTAGGAAACGTCCTGGGGCTCGGTGCCGATGACCGAAAAGGGAGAAAAACGGCAGTCGGGCCCGACCTCGGTCAGGCCGGTGAGGAAGACTCCGGAGTCCAGCCGGGTTCGGGCGCCGAGCGTGACTCTTTCCCCCACCTGGCAGTGCGGGCCGATCCACACTCCCTCCCCCAGTTGGGCTCCGGGATGGACGACCGCCGAGGGGTGGATAAAAATTTCATCGCGGCTCATGCATCTCCTCGAGGGATATGAGCGACCCCATGGCCTCCGTCTCCGCGGCGAGTTCGTCGTCGACATAGGCTTTCCCGGCCGCCTGAAAGAAACGCGTTTTGAGCTTGACGATCTCCACGTCCAGCCGAAGCTGGTCGCCGGGGATGACGGGCCGGCGGAACTTCGCGTGGTCGATCTTGCTCAGAAAGACGAGCTTTTTGTGCGGGTCCTCGATGGAATTGAAGATGAGAACACCCGCGGCCTGGACCAGCGCTTCGATGATGAGCACGCCAGGCATGACCCGCAGGCCCGGAAAATGTCCTTGGAAGAACGGCTCGTTGTAAGTGACGTTCTTCAGGGCCAGAATCCTCTTGCCCTTCTCCATCTCCATAACGCGGTCGACGAGCAGAAACGGATAGCGATGGGGAAGGCATTTCAGGATCTCCTCGATGGACAGGGACATGGCCGCCGATTACTTGGCCGGAGGTGCCGCCTTGCTGGCGTCGTAGCGCTTGATGACCTCGGCGGTGATGTCGATGGACGGGCTGAAATATACGGCTCCGCTCTTGGCCAGATCCAGGATGAGGTCCAGGCCTTTCTCTTTGCCCATCTGTTCGATGATGGGCATGAGCTCGCTCTGGAGTTTGGTGTACAGGCGGATCTGAAGCTCCTGGATGTCGCGGACCGCATCCTCGGCGTAACGCTGACGCTCCTTCCTCTTGCGGTCGAGGTCCGAGCTGATCTGAAGGGCCACTTCCTCGCTCAGAGTCAGTCGCTGGGTGCTGAGCCGGGTTTCGAGCTGCCGGATGTCCTCATCCAGCTTGGCCACGTCGGCCTGGCTTTTCCTGTCGCGCTCCTGCAGCCGGCCGATCACCTTTTTGCCCTCTGCGGATTTCTCCAGGACTTCCTGGGAATTGATCACGCCGATCTTGAAATTCTGCTGGGCGATGGCGGAGTTCACCGCGCCGGCCGTCAGGGCGGCGGCCAGAGCCAGCGTCAAGGTCCTCTTTGTCATGGCGTCAACCTCCTTGTGTAGTTTGTATCTCCGGCGGAGACTCAAAACGTCGAACCGATCGCGAAACGGAAGGCGAAGTTGTTGTCGTCCGCGCGTATTTTTCTGTTATTATACGAAAAGATCAGGCGAAAGGGAACACGAAGGGCGGGAACGAAGATCCGGGCCTCCAGACCCGTCGATGTGTAGATGTTTTTCAGGGTGATCTCCTGATCTCTCGACCAGGCGTTGCCCATGTCGTGAAACAGGATCAGGTACAGGGGGCCTCCCACGGCCATGCTGTATTCGGCGTTCAAGACGAATGATTTCTCCCCGCCCATGTTCGTCCCGTTGACGCTTCGCGGACCGATGGAATAGATCTCGTAGCCGCGGATGTTGCGCTCGCCGCCGAGATAGAGCTTCTCCCAGAAAGGCACGTCCGTCGTGTCGGAGAGGGCACGGATGAACTCGTATTCCAGGTGGACGCCGAGGCTGTGCTTGGCGATGATGGGTTGCCAGTGCGTGAACTCGAACCGCGGCCGGTAAAGGTCGATCTCGCCGCCGAGAAACGTCCCGGCGTATTTGAGGGAGGCCAGGAGCATCGTTCCCCGGCTCGGGGTCAGAGGGCTGTCGACCGTGGAATAGAAAACCGAAGGCGACAGGCTGCTGATCTTGTGCGTGCCCATCCCGTAATAGCTCATGTAGGTGGAGTAATACTCGTAATAGGACGCGTACGCCTCGCCCCCTTCACTGGGCAGCTTGATCTCCACATCCTCGAAGGTGTAGGTCAGGTTGGTTCTCCAGTATCCGAAAAGGCGCGCCCCCAAGAGCAAATCCACGCCTTTCCCCTTCCGGTCGTAGAGGTAGGGCAGAATGAGGTAGCGGTTGTAGATGTTGAAACCCAGGCTGAGGGGATAATCGAAAATGTACGGCTCCTGGAAGCCGAAAACGTAGTTCTTGATCCGCTTTCCGTGCTGGAAGGTGATGTTCAGATTCTCTCCCGCTCCGAGGAAATTGACGGTCTCGTAGCTCAAAGCCACGAAGGCGCCCTCGTAGCCGCTGTACCCGGCCGTGAATTGGATGTTGTTGCGCTGCAGCTCCTTGACGTTGACCGTGACGTCGAAAAGGGCCGGATTCCCGGGCGTGGGCTGGATCTCCGGATCGCCTTCGAGGTCCACCAGTCCGAGCTGCCTCATGCGCAACAGGCTGTTTTTGAAGGCCGCGAAGCTGAAGCGGTCCCCCTCGCGGAGGAACATCTCCCGACGGATGACCTTGTCCTTGGTGTACACGTTGCCCTTGAATTCCAGGCGGTTGAGGTAGCACACGTCGCCCTCGTGGATGTTGAAGGTGACGTTGACGACCTTGTTCATGGGATCGAGGCTTTCCACGGGCATGACCTGGGAATAGAGAAAACCGCCGTCCCGGTAAAGCTCCCCGATTTTCTCGACGACCTTCTCACGGGATTTGGTGCTGTAGATGTCTCCGGTCCGGAAACCGATCATCGTCTCGAGAAAAGCCGGCGCGATGGCCTTGGCGCCCTCGACGGAGACTTCCCCCACCCGATAGAGGTAGCCCGGCTTGACGGGAATGACAAGCCGCATCATCTTCTGCTTCTTAAAAAAGGGAAAGACGGTCCGGCGGACATACTCCTCAAGGCGCGGCTCTCCGACCGATGCCTCCATGTAGCCGTGCTCCTGGAACTTTTTCCTGATGCTGGCCGTCTCTTCCTGCAGCATGTTCTGCTTGTAAACATCCTTGCCGGCCACCCAGGAGAACAGGCCGTGGGAGCGGTTGGAGCTCATGGCGTTCTCCAGGAAGCTGGCCGGGATCTTGGTCGTGCCCTCGAAAACCACTTCCCCCACCCGGACCTTGGGCCCCTCGTCGATCCGGAATTCCACCTCGATTTCGTTCTTTCCCTTGGGGGTTTCGACCACATCCACCTTGGCCGCCATCAGGCCTTTCTCCAACAGGAGGTCCTCGATCGTCTTTCGGATGCGCTG
This sequence comes from Candidatus Aminicenantota bacterium, assembly GCA_016933515.1. GTDB lineage: Bacteria > Acidobacteriota > Aminicenantia > Aminicenantales > JAFGAV01 > JAFGAV01. The sequence goes on along the minus strand of JAFGAV010000111.1, from coordinate 19,856 downwards.
GATCTTGTGGGTGGAGTAGTAGGAGTACGGCAGGAGATACTCGTCCTTCTCCTTGAGCTTATTGGTGATGTCTTCTTCCTTGAGCTTCTTCCCCGTCTTGTAGATTACGGAACGGACGACCGGGCTCTCCTTGACGATGATGCGGATCACGACCCCCCGAGGGCCGGGTTGGCGCTCCATCCTGATGTCCGAGAAGAATCCCGTCGTCCAGAGAACGCGGAAGTCGCTCCGGAGCTGCTCCTCGTCGTAAAGATCCCCCGCCCGCGCCGTGACGTAATAGAGAACCGTTTCCCGGGTGACCCTGTCGTTTCCGACAATCTCGATCTGATCGATGATTTCCTGGCTGAAAAGCGGCAGGGACAGGGCCGCAAACACCGCCAACAGCACGAGCGACAGCTTGTTCATCGGCTCTCCTTATACCATAACAGGCCGCATTTTTCCAGGCGTCCGAATCCGATTCGCCGCCCAGGAAGCCCGCTAAAAAGAAAACGTCAAGTCCGGGGAATTGGTTTCAGGCCCCCGGCGTCCATCAAAAAGATTCGGCGGCAAAAGGCGGCCACCTTTTCGTTGTGGGTGACGACAATCGAGGTCAATCCGCGCCGGGAGTGAAGGTCGAGGAGAAGGCGGATGATTTTCTCGCCCGTTGACCAGTCGAGGTTGCCCGTAGGCTCGTCGGCCAAAAGCAGCTGCGGCTCGTTCACCAAGGCCCGGGCGATGGCCACCCGCTGCTGCTCACCCCCGGAAAGCTGGCGGGGCCGCATGTCCGCCTTGTCGGCGAGAAAGACATCCTCGAGCGCCCGGCGGGCCCTCTCTTTCGCCTGCGGCCATCCGCCTCCGCCGATGAGCACCGGAAAACAGACGTTCTCCAGGGCCGTGAATTCCGGCAAAAGATGGAAAAATTGAAAAACAAAACCGACCTTCCGGTTGCGGAGGCGGGCCCTTCTGAGGGGCGGAAGAGTGAAAACGTTTTCGCCGTCGAAAAGGACCTGTCCTTCCGTGGGCCTGTCCACGGCGCCCAGGAGGTTGAGAAGGGTCGATTTGCCGACGCCCGAAACTCCCATGATGGCCGTGAATTCGCCCCGCTCGATCTCGAAATCGAGGCCGTGGAAAACGTGGTACTCGCCCCTGGCCAGGGGGTACACTTTCCCCAAGTTGCGGACGACGAGAAGATCACTCATATTTCAGGGCCGTCATGGGGTCCACCCGCGCGGCGCGATAAGAGGGAAACAGGGTGGACGCGAAGCTGATCAGAAGAGAGACACCGACGATGACCGCCAGGTCCGTGATGCGGAGCCGGAAGGGCACGAACGATATCTGGTAGATGTCCACGGGGATGTGGATGAGCTGGAACGTATTGGCCAGCCAGTTCCACAGGAGCCCCAGGGCCGTCCCGGCCGCCGTGCCGATGACCCCGATCATCGCCCCCTGGAGAAAGAACACGCGGCGGATGCTGACCGGCGTGGCGCCCATGGCCAGAAGGATGCCGATATCCCGCGTTTTTTCCATGACCATCAGAATCAGGGTGGCGATGATGTTCAGGGCGGCCACAAAGACGATCAGGGTTATGGTCAGGAACAGAATGGTTTTCTCGAGCTTCAGGGCCGAGAAGAGCGACCGGTTGAGATCCATCCAGGTGGTGACGTAGGCCGAGGGCGGAAGGAGGCGGCTGATCTCGCCCGCCAGGCGGGAAGCTTGGAAAATGTCCCGGATCGTCACCTGGAGATAGCTCGTCCGCTCCTCGAGGTCGAACAACTTCTGAGCGGCCTCATGAGAGATGAACGCCGTGGTGGAATCGAATTCATAAAGGCCGGCGGAGAAGATGCCGGTCACGAGAAAACGCTTGAGCTTGGGCACCTGGCCGATGGGGGTCAGGCGGGCGGCGGAGGTGTACACCGTCAGCACGTCTCCCGCAGCCGCCCCGAGCTGAAGCGCCAGTTCGCGGCCGATGAGAACGCCCTCCCGGGCTCCGTCCCGCTCCGGATCAGGAAGCCGGCCCATGTGCAGATCGGACAGCCAGCGGGCGGTCTTCGCCTCGCTCTCGAAATCGATCCCTTTAAGCACCCCGCCGGCGTTGCGGCCGAGGCCGGAAAAAAGGGCCATGTTGTAAACGACCGGCGTTACGGACACGACGCCGTCGACGCCTCGGACAAGGTCCGCCGTCCGCTCGTAGTCCCTCAGCCCTTCGCCGGTGATGTCCGAGACCATGAGATGGGAGGTGGCCCCCAGGATCTTGTCTTGGACGTCGCCCTGGAAGCCGGTGATGAGAGAAATGGCGATGATCAGAGCCGCCACCCCGATCGCGATGCCGAGGATCGAGATCAGGGTGATGACCGAGATGAAGGCCTGCTTTCTCCTGGCCGTCAGGTAGCGGCGGGCGATGAAAAACTCGAAGGCCATGGCGTCAGGCTTTGGGCCGCAGCAACGGGAAAAGGATGACCTCCCGGATCGACGGCCGGTCGGCGAACAGCATCGCCAGCCGGTCGATGCCCACCCCCTCCCCTCCCGTGGGCGGGAGGCCGTATTCCAGAGCGGTGACGTAGTCCAGGTCCAGGACGTGCGTTTCCTCGTCGCCCCGCTCTCTGTCCCCGGCCTGTTGCTCGAACCGGAGGCGCTGTTCCCGCGGATCGGTCAGCTCGCTGAAGGCGTTGGCGATCTCCATGCCGGCCATGACGAGCTCGAAGCGCTCGGCCTCCTCGGGCTTGCCGGGCGATCCCTTGGCCAGGGGCGAGATCTCCCGGGGATGGTTGAGGACAAACGTCGGCTGGATGAGCTTCGGTTTGACGAACTTGTCGAACAGGACATCGAGCGCCTTGCCGTAGGTCACGGCCTTTTTCTCCGGGGCCAGCTCCTCGGCTCTGCGGACGACGGCCTTCGGATCTTTCAAAAGCGCCGGCTCGAGGCCGCTGTGCGCGGCCACGGCCTCGAGGAACTTGACCCGGGCCCAGGGCCTCTTGAGGGACAGGGCTTCGCCGCCGTAGCGGATGTCCTCGGCGCCCAAGAGCTCCCGGGCCAGGCGGGTGATGAGCTCCTCGGTCAGATCCATCATGTCATGATGGTCGGCGTAGGCCTGGTAGAACTCGAGCATGGTGAACTCGGGATTGTGTTCCGAGGACAGGCCCTCGTTCCGGAAGTTGCGGTTGATTTCGTACACCCGCTCCAGACCGCCCACCACCAGGCGCTTGAGATAGAGCTCGGGGGCGATGCGCAGATAGAGCTCCAAGCCCAGGGCGTTGTGGAACGTCTTGAAGGGCCGGGCCAGCGCCCCTCCGGGGATGGGGTGCATCATCGGCGTCTCAACCTCGAGGAAGCCTCGTTCGTCGAAAAATCTCCGGATCGCGCTGACGAGAGCGCTTCGCAGCCTGAACACCTCGCCCACTTCGGGATTCATGATCAGGTCCAGATATCTCTTTCTGAAGCGCAGCTCGACATCCTGGAGGCCGTGCCACTTCTCCGGAAGGGGATGGAGACATTTGGCCAGGAACGCGACGGTCTCGGCCTTGACGGTCAATTCCCCGGTCTTGGTTTTGAAGAGCGTCCCCTTGACCGAGAGGATGTCCCCGATGTCGGTGAGGAAAAACCTCTCATAGAGCTCGGGGCCGACGACGTCTTCCCGAAGATAGGCCTGCAGTCGGGTTCGGCCGTCGGAGAGGTGAAAGAACGTCGCCCGTCCCATGCGCCTGACGGACAGGATCCGGCCGGGAATCTCGACCCGGACGTTCTTTTCTTCGAGTTCCTCCTTCGACCATCCGGCGAAGAGAGTCGCGGCCTCATGGACGGAATGCGTCCTGGAGACCCGGGAGGGGAACACGTCCACTCCCGCCTTTCTCAGCTCTTCGAGCTTCGAGGCCCGGACGTCTTCCTGGTCAGTCGGCTTTCTTTCCGCTTTCGGTTCCGGTTTTTTTCCCATGGATTTTTTCCCGGCCGCCTTCCGGGGAACGCCCCAGTTTGCGGCTCAATGCGTCCAGGATGCCGTTGACGAAGGCCGCGGACTCGCCGCTGCCGTAAGTGCGGGCGACTTCGATGGCCTCGTCGATGACGACCGCCGGGTCGGCCTCCCCGAGGAGCAGCTCGACGGACGCCAGGCGGAGGATGTTTCTGTCGACGACGGACATCCGCTCCAGCCGCCAGTGGCGCGATACCGACCGCAGCAGCGCGTCGACCTCCTCCCTCCGTTCAAGAACCGTGCGGAAAAGACGATCGGCATACTCCCTGACCGCTTTGTCCGCGCGGCGCTGCGACCAGTATTTGCGGCGTCCGTCCTCGCCCTCCCCGGGCTCGAATTCGAGCTGGTAGAGCAGCTGCAGGGCGGCTTCGCGGGCTTTGCGGCGAAGGCCCATGCGCTCGCTTCCGGCGCCTCAGCTCAATCCGGAGGCTTTGATCAGGTTGACGGTCTCCACAAGAGAGAAGACGGCATCCCAGCCCTTGTTCCCCGCCTTGGTTCCCGCCCGCTCGATGCCCTGCTCCACGGTGTCCACGGTCAGGATGCCGAAGGACACGGGGACCATGTGCTCCATGGCGATCTGGGCGAGGCCCTTGGTCACCTCGGCGCTCAGGTAATCGAAGTGAGGCGTGTCTCCCCTGACCAGGGCCCCCAGACAGACGATGCCGTGGACCTTCTTGGCTGCGGCCAGCTTCTTGGCCACGAGCGGTATCTCAAAAGAACCGGGCGTCTTATAGACCGAGACGTCCGCCGTCTCGGCGCCCAGCTTATCCAGGGCGTCGAGCGCTCCCTCGAGCAACCGGTCGGTGAGGAAGCTGTTGAAGCGGCTGACCACGATCCCGACCTTCAGCCCCTTGGCATTGAGCTTGCCTTGATGCGTTTCCATGGCCTTCTCCTTTTGTTCTAGCGGCCCCGGAAATTCGGCTTTCTCTTTTCCAGGAACGCCTTCGTCCCTTCGACGCTGTCTTCCGTGGCGCACACCCGGCCGAAGTACTTCGCCTCTTTCTCGAGCGCTTCGTCCAGGGGCCTGTCCAAGCCCTTGTTGACGGCCTTGATGACCAGGCCGAGGGCCAGGGGAGCGTTGGCCGTCATCTCCTTGGCCAGGGCGACGCAGGCTTTGTGAAGCTCCTCGGGAGCGACGACGGCGTTCACCAGTCCCAGACGGAAGGCCTCCGGAGCGTCGATCGTCCGTCCGGTGAGGAGGAGCTCCAGGGCCCGGCCTTTGCCCACGAGGCGCGGCAGCCTTTGCGTGCCGCCGTAGCCGGGGATCAATCCGATCTTCACCTCGGGCTGGCCCATCTTGGCGTTTGTCGAGGCCACCCGGACGTGGCAGGCCATGGCGAACTCCGTTCCGCCGCCCAGGGCGAAGCCGTTCAAGCCGGCGATGACCGGCTTGGGAAACGATTCGATGAGCTCAGTCACCTTCTGGCCCTTGCGGGCGTAGTCCCGGCCCTTCTCCTCGTCCAAGTTCACAAGCTCGGTGATGTCCGCACCGGCCACGAAGGCCTTCTCACCCGAGCCGGTGAAGATGACCACCCGCACGGCGTCGTCCTCGGCGAAGGCGGCAAACGCTCCGTCCAGCTCCTCGACCGTCTGCCAATTCAGGGCGTTGAGCTTCTCGGGACGGTTGACGATGATCCAGCCGATGCCGTCCTCGACCTTGACCAGCAAGTTCTTGAATTCCACTCTCGATCCCCCTTCTCGCCCTTCCGCGCCCCCTCCGGGGGGTTGGGTCAGGCGATGGATTTTTGATAGATGCGATACTCTTTATAAACCTTGGCCCCCACGGAGCGGCTGAAACGGTTGATGGCGTCGTTGTTCTCGAGCATCCAGGACATCTCGCACCACTCGTAGCCCCGGGCCTTGCCCCGCCGCACGATCTCGTCGAAGAGGAGGTAGCTGAGGCCCGAGAGACGGTATTCCTTGAGGATGCCGAACACCGGAGCGCGCATGCTCCGGATCTTGCGCCGGGCAAGCAGGATGCGGGCCATGTTCCAGGGCGTGAGCTTTCCGTTGAGCTTGATCAGGATCTCGTTGTAATTCGGGAACCCGAATCCGAATCCCACCGGCCGGCCCTTGTCCTCGGCGATGAGGATGATGTTCGGGTCGGCCAGGGACTTCAGGTTCCGGATCATATGGTCCATCTCCTTGCCCGTCCAAAGGACGAAGCCCCAATTTTTCTCCCAGGCGTTGTTGTAAATGTATTTGATCTTCTCCGCCTCGTCCTTCAATTTTCTCATGTTGATCGGCCGGACGGTGATCGTGGAATTTTCCCGCATGTCCCGGAGAAGGCCCTGGATCTTGGGCGGCAGGACGACATCCTTGGTGATGAGGTAGGCGTAGAGGTCCATGGCCTTGACCAGTCCGCAGTCCTCCATAAGATTCAGGTAAAAAGGCGGGTTGTAGGGCATCATAATGACCGGCGGCGAGTCGAACCCCTCGAGCAGAAAGGCGCATTCTTCGTTCAAAGAGAGGTTGACCGGGCCGCGAAGCGTGTCCATGCCCCGCTCCCGGCCCCAGGCCGCCGCGGCCTCGAGGAGCGCCCGGGCGATCTCCGGGTCGTTGAGGCTCTCATAAAGCCCGAAAAAAACGATCTTTTCCTCATGGAAGGAATTGTGGTTCTCGTCCAGGACGGCGACGATGCGCCCCACCGCCTCCCCGTCCCGGAGGGCGAGAAAGATCTCGCGGTCGGCATGCTCGAAGAAGGGATTCTTTTTCTTGTCCAGCCGGTCGCGAATGTCCCTTTCGATGGGCGGCACCCAGTTCCGGTCGTTACGGTAAATCCTCCAGGGCAGTCTCAGAAAGGCCTTGAAGTCCGCCCCGGAACGGACTGTGCGGACGACGATGTTGTTGCCCATGATCCACTCGTTTCTGGTTCCCGTCATTCTAGCAAAACCCGGCCGTTTTTGCACGTGTTTTCTCCGAGAATGATCCGCCGCGTCTGACGCGTCATGGGGAGAGCGCAGGTCCGCGGCGCTCCAAAAGGAGGAAAAGACGGAATGGGTTGAGTCTTCTCAGGAGACTATGGTATGAAAGATGCGGAGATTTCCCATGAACAAGAAAACCAGGAACGCCTTTCCCGAGCTTAGCCCCGACAAACTGCGCTGGGAATGCGATCCGACCAAGATCTCCTTCTCTTCGACCGACGAGCTCGATCCTTGCGACGAGATCATCGGCCAGGAGCGGGCCCTGCGGGCGCTCAAAACGGGCCTGGACATCAAAAGCCTGGGCTACAACATTTTCATCTCCGGCATGGTGGGCACGGGCCGAACGACGACCATCAAGCAGCTCTTGGAGAAGATGCAAAAGAGCGGCCGGGTGCCAGACGATATCCTGTACGTCAACAACTTCAAGAATCCCGACGAGCCGCGCCTGATCATTCTCCCCGCCGGGAAGGGCCGGATGTTCGAGGCCGCCATGGAGCGCCTGATCGAGACGCTCAAGACGGACATCCCCAACCTGCTTAAGAGCGCGCAATACACCGAGTCCCGGGACCAGGCCGTCGAGGCCCAGCAGGTCAAACAGCGGGCCATGCTCAAGACTTTCGAAGAGGAAGTGTCCCGCGAGGGATTCTCGGTCATCCAGGTCCAGATGGGCCTGTTCGTCAAGCCCGACCTCGTTCCGGTCATCGACAACGCGCCCACGCCCCTGTCCAAAGTCGAGGCCTTGGTCAAGGAGGGCAAGCTTCCTCCGGAGAAGTTCGACGAGCTTCGGAAGAAATACGAAAAGCTTTCGGGCAAGCTCGAGAACGTGCTCGGCCGCCTGCGGGAGCTCGAAGAGGAGACGCACGCCCTGCTTAAGAAACTCGACGAGGACTTCTTGACGCCGGTCATCAGCGCCGCGATCAAGGATCTCATGGCGAAATTCACCGCCCGGTCCGTCCAGGATTATCTGAGCGAGGTCGAGAGCCGCCTGGCAGGCAACATCGAGCTCTTCAAAAACCAGAAGAAGGAAGAGAAGGAAAAGGAAGGCGCCCCCGACCCCTATCTCGAATACCGCGTCAACCTGCTCATCGACAATTCCGAGCTCAAGCACGCGCCGGTGGTCATGGAAACCAATCCGACTTACATCAACCTTTTCGGCTCGATCGAATCGTCCTCCCCCCGCTTCGGCGCTTTCCAGACGGACTTCACTAAGATCAAGGCCGGCTCCTTCCTCAAGGCCAACGGCGGCTATCTGGTGATCAACGCCCTGGACGCCCTCGTCGAGGCCGGCGTGTGGGCCACGCTCAAGCGGACGCTGCGCAATCATATGTTCGAGATTCAGAACTTCGCCTCCCTCTACCTCTTCATGTCCAAGAGCCTTAAGCCCGAACCCGTAAAATGCGACGTCAAGGTGGTCATGATCGGCGACCCCGAAATCTATGATCTCCTCTATTTCCTGGACCAGGATTTCAAGAAAATCTTCAAGATCAAAGCCGAGTTCGATTCCGAGGTGCCCAAAAGCGAGAAAACGATCACCGATTACGCCCGCTTCATCCGCAAGATCTGCCGCGACGACGCCCTCCTGCCCTTCGACCGGGACGGCGTGGCGGCTCTCATCGAGTACGGGACGCGCATCGCCGGACGGCAAAAAAAGATCTCCACGCGCTTCCACGTCCTGGCCGACGTCATCCGCGAATCGTCCTACTGGGCGGCCCGGGATCGAAAGAAAAGCGTCGGCCGCAAGCACGTCGAGAAAACCGTCCGCGAGCGGTTCGAGAGGGTCAGCCTCATCGAGGACAAGATCCAGGAGATGATCGAGGAGGGCACGATCCTCATCGACACCCAGGGCGCGGTCACGGGCCAGGTGAACGGATTGTCGGTCTACGACATGGGCCAGTTCGCTTTCGGCAAGCCGACGCGCATCACGGCCAAGACCGCGGTCGGCCGAGCCGGGGTCATCAACATCGAGCGCGAGGCCGACCTCAGCGGCCGAACGCACAACAAGGGCGTCCTCATCCTGGGCGGCTACCTCCGAGGCGTCTACGCCCAGGACAAGCCCTTCTCGCTCTCGGCCAGCATCGCCTTCGAACAATCCTACGGCGGGGTGGACGGCGACAGCGCCTCCTCGACCGAGGTTTACGCCATCCTCTCCAGCCTCTCCGGCCTCCCCCTCCGGCAGGACATCGCCGTCACGGGCTCGCTCAACCAGAAGGGCGAGATCCAGCCCATCGGCGGGGTCAATGAAAAGATCGAGGGGTTCTACGAAGTCTGCAAGGCCAAGGGCCTGACCGGCACGCAGGGCGTCATCATCCCCCACCAAAACGCCCGAAATCTCATGCTCCGACAGGACGTCGTCGAGGCCGTGGCCAAGGGCAAGTTCCACGTCTACCCGGTCAAGACCGTCGATGAGGGATTCGAGATCCTCACCGGCGTCGAGGCCGGAAAGCGGAGAAAGGACGGCTCGTTCGAGGAAGGCACGGCCCATTTCCTCGTGGACCGGGAATTGCAGCGCCTGGCCCGAAGTTGGAAAGAATACGCGGGGCTTTCGCAGGGCGAGTGACGGACCGGTCCGGAGTGACTTCCGCGGGTGCCGCTTCCCCCTCTTTTCCAAGGGAGCGCTCGGCGCGCAAAAGGGCGATAGAGAACGGCCATGCGGCCGGCCGCGGCCGTCAGTCCAGGGCGCGGATCTCGGAGATCGACCAGTGGCGCGGGCTCGGCCGGGTGAGGATGACGCGGAAATATCTGATCCGTGTCCGCTCGAAGACGGCCGCGGCGCGATAAGAAGAAAAAACCTCGACCGTGCGCCGGCTGATCGCCGGCCAGTAGACGGGCTTTTCCGCGAGAGTCCGCCAGGAGCGTCCGTCGAGCGATCCCTCGAGGACGAATCCCCGCGGATAATCATAGGGCGCGACTCCAAAATCCATCTCCAGTCCTTCGAGCTCGCGCTCCCCGCCGAGGTCGAGGATGAAATGATCGCCCGGGTGCTGGGGATATCCGGTCGTCCAGATCGTATCGGCGCGGCCGTCGAAAGCCAGAGGAACTTGCTCGGGATTGCGGTTGCTCGAGCCGCGCCAGGACGGGCGCCGGTCCCGGGATACCGGCGGAGGCCTTCCCCCCTCTCGTCCCACGCCGGGAAGGATCCTGAGGAGAGTGCCGCTTCCGTCCTGAAATACGATCTCAACTTCCGAGGAAAAGCCGCCGAGAGATTTCACGGCCTCCTGTCCCTTCTCCCGCCTGTATCCCTCCGTACGGACGAGCACGTGGGTGACCTCGAGGTCCCTCAACAACCCGAAAACCTCGGGAGAGGGAAATCCCTCCATGGCCTCCCGGACGATCCTGTAGCCCGGAGGGCTGTAGCCGCTGTAGCCGTTGACGATTCTTTTTCGGTGAAAGGCGGAATAATACATGGGCAGAGCTTCGCGGTATTCTTCGGCATCGCTTTCGGGCATCGGCGCCTCGACCAGAACCGCGTCGGCCGGAAGAGCCCGGACGGCGGCGTAGACTTCGGGAATGTCTTCGCCGGTCCTGACGGGCGCGAGCGGCAGAGGGAGCATGAACGCCTCGGCGAGGACAAGAAGGCTCAGGCCCGAGACCGCCGCGGCCCGGGCCGCGGGAGACCGGAGCCGTCCGAGAAGTCGCGCCAGGGCCAGGGCGCTGAACAGGGCCAGGGCCAGCATGACCAGCGCGGCGAAGCGGGCCGGCGCGCGCAACGATGAAAAACCCGGGACCCATTTGTAGAGAAGACCGTACGGGCCGGGAAAAAGGGCGCGGCCCGCGACACGGACCGTGGGGCCCAGGCTCAGGAGCCCGGCGGCGAGGAGGAGAAGGAGATAAAACCACTCTTCCGGATTCCTGGCTTCGAAGGCGCGGCGCCCCCTTTCCCTTTTTCTCCTGTCGAGAAGAAAGCGCAGGGCCAAAGAGACAAGAAACGCCAGGAACGGTTTTTCGACATGGCGGGCGGAAACCTTGACGCCGGCCACGGCGAACTGAAATCCTCCGCTGACGACGACGGCCAGAACGAATGCGAACCAGGCTCCGTTGATCACATCCCAAACCAGAAAGAACTTCCGTCCTTTGACGCGATAGGCGGGCGGCTCGGGTCGCGGCCGGGAACGCCCGAACCACCAAGCCAGGGTCAAGCCGACGGCCGCCAGGCCCGGATACAGGCAGGTCTCCGGCCCGCCCAGCGAACCCAGGAGCCGTCCCCAGAGGGCCGATTCGCGCGGGACCGAGAGAAAATGCTGAAGCTGGGCTGAAAACGCTTCGACTTCCCAGAGCGGCCGGCTGAAAAACATCGCTTTGTGGACGCGGACGTAGGGCAGGAAATACCAGACCAGGACGGCCGCCGTCGCGGCCAGGATGGGAAGGATTTTCAGCCAAAAACGGGGTTCGGCCCAAAGCCTTTTCTGAAAAGCGAAAAACAGAAAAAAGAGGGCGAAGAACAAAGCCGCGAACGGCCCATAGTAAGCGCAGCTCAAAACCTGCAGGAGAAAAAACAGGGCGGCGGGTATCAGGTCCCGAAGCGAAAGGCTCTCGAAGAACCTGTGCAGAAAAAGAAAACAAAAAGGGATCCAGGCGAAATGGAGGATCTCGAGATGCGCCAAGTGGCCGAAGCGATAGGCGCAGAAGGCGAAAATCAGGCCGGCCAGGAAAGCCGCCGGTTTGGAGCGCGCCAGGCGGCAGGCCAGGGCGTACATGCCCCAGGCGCAGAGAAAAAACGAAAGGATATGCAACACGTTGTAGGCCGTGACGAAATTCCCGGCCAACCGGCCGACCGGCCAAGAGAGAAGGGACAGGGCGGGAATGACGTCGCCGTAATAGGCCGTGTCGCTGTGGGGGGTAAAAATATTGCCCCGGCCGAAGTCCTTGAATCCGCCCTCGGCGGAGCGGGCGTTCCGGTCGAGAAGCCAGACGAGGTGGAGAGGGTCGTAGGGATCGGAGGGCACCCGGTCGGAGAGATGGAGGACGAGGGGCCAGGTCATCGCCGCCGAGAGCAGGGCGAAGGCCGCCAGGGCGGGGAGATGCCCGAACCTCCCGCGGATCAAGATTTCATCCCCACCAGGTCTTTCAAAGCTTTGGTTTCCCTGGCCGAGAGAAACCGCCACCGTCCTCTCTGAAGGGGCGCAAGCTCCAACCCGGCGAAGGCGATGCGTTTGAGCATCGTCACCCGATGGCCGACGGCCTCAAGCATCCGTCTCACCTCGCGCTTCCGGCCCTCGCGCACCTCGATCCTGAGCAGGCTCGAGGCGGCGGCTGCGGTCAGGACGCGGATGCGGGCCGGGGCGGTTTTCCCGTCTTCCAGCCGGATCCCCCTCTCCAGCCGCTTGACCTTGTCCCCTCCGATCTCGCCTTCCGCCTTCACCAAGTAGGTCTTGGGGACCTGAAAACGGGGATGCGTCAGCCGGAAGGCGAGTTCGCCGTCGTTGGTGAGGAGCAGCAGGCCCTCGCTTTCGAAGTCGAGCCGTCCGACGGGGAAAATGCTCGTCTTGACCTGGGGGAGAAAGTCATAAATCGTGGGGCGGCCCTGCGGATCGTTGCGCGTGACCAGGCATCCGGGCGGCTTGTGAAGCACGATAGTGACCGGTTCCTGCCGGGCGCTGATCTTCCGGCCCCCGACCTCCACCCGGTCCTGCGCGTCATCCACCGTCCGTCCCAGGTCCGTGACGACCGCGCCGTTCACCCGGACCTTGCCCGCGGCGATCAGGCGGTCGGCCTCCCGGCGGGACGCCCGGCCGGCTTGGGAAAGATATTTGTTCAATCGGATCTGCACGAGCGCTTCTCCTTGTCCTCCGCGCGGCTGCGGCGCTCCTCCTCCCGGACGGGCCGAGCCGTTTCAGAAATGGACGTTCAATCCCGCCGTCAAGGTGAAATCGCCCACCGACAGGTTGGGATGAAAAATGTCGACGTCGAGCGTCACCTGATGCCACTTGCCCTCGGCGCCCAGGGACATTTTCTTGCCCAGTTTGAGCTCCACGCCTCCGCCGAAATTGTAGCCGGCCTTTCCGTCGTCGCCGATTTCGCTGATATCGGCCGTGTAATATCCGAATCCGGCGGTGACGTAGGGATGGAGGATCAGCAGGGGAAAGTAAATTTTCAGGTTGAGCCCGTAATAGCTGTAGTCGACGGTCTGGCCGTCCCAGTCGAGAAGGGCCAGCTCTTTGAGGCTGATGTCATGAACGGCACGGAAGTACTGTCCCTCGATTCCGAACATGAGAATCCTCAGACCGAGCTTGGCGCCGTAAACGAACGCGCCGTCGGCCTCGAAGTCCACATCGGGCAATTGGGGGTGTTGAAACGAAAACCCGCCGAACGGCCCGCCGTAAATTCCGAGCTGGCCGAAGGCCTGGGGGACGGAAAACATGAAGACCAGCAGGACGGCCGGAATGAACAGCTTTTTTCCCATCGTCGTCTCCTTCCTTCGGGGCGTTCCGCGCCGCGTTTCAATCCAGTCGGGGCTTGACCAGGATTTCCATGACCCGAAGATCAAAAAACGTCTGGGCGTTGGCCGGCCGAAGGAGCAGGGCCGTATCCGCACCCCCGCTTGTCCCGCCCAGGCAGAGACACGGCTCGCGGGTGGAGATCAGTCCCGCGTCGGCGGCCATGAGGGCGATCTCGACGGCGACCTTGACGCCCTGGCCGAAGACGCGGAGCGTCATAGCCAGGATTTCCTCAAGCTCGTAGGTCCCCCACTTCTTGCGCACGGCCCGGCCTACGCCGCCGAAGGCGTGCTGGCAGGTCAGGACGCGGGCGCCCTCCGCCTCGAGCCGCCGGCGGACACCGGGCCGGAGCTCCTGGACGCCGGGCTTGGAAAAACCCGTCGAATGCGAGACCACCACAAGGTTTCGGCCCTTGAAAAACGGGACAGCCAGGAGACCGGTTCGGCCCGTGGACGAGGCCACGACCACGTTGCGGATATCGAGCTCCCCCGCCCGGCGGGCGGCGCGCTCGAGCGTCAGGCTCGTGGCTTCGGGATCGCCGGCGCGGACATAAAAGCAGGGCGCTTCAATAAAGATGCGCTTCCCGCTCTTCCTACTCTTCCCACGATTCTTTTCAGTCAGCGCTCCCTCCTCCGTCCGCCTGATTCCTTCCCATTGTGTTCAGGCAATAAGCGGTTGTCAATAGGAGCCGGCGGCTCCATGACGTTTTGCGCGGTCCTTGAGCGTGAGCATCGGCCCTCAGACTGGAATTCACCACACAATTGGTCATAGAGCCTAGGAGCCTTGAAGGGGAGGCTCCAGACTAATGATAGACAAGCTCCCTACCCATTGATATCGGGAAAGAAAAATCAAAGGAAGGGCGGCCTGAGGCTCGCCTGAATCGAGTTGACCGTCCTTTGCTGCCCTCGGACCGAACAATCCCATGAAATCGAGGACGGCCGGTTTTTTGGAGTGCGGCCTTATAAGGCCGCTTTGGAAAGCGGCGGCTTGACGCCGCACTCCAAAGCGCGCCTCATCAAAGGGATATCTCTTGGGGAAACAGCAAAAAGGCCAATCGCGAGGCCGACGAAACAACCCTGAGCTTCCGCAGCGATTTGAAACGCGCCGAGCGGCGGGGCCCTCCTCCTGACGCTGATGGTCGGCAGCCGGTCTGACACAACTCCCCGTTTGATTCGTCGTATAAAGTGTATGTAGAATGAAAGTCTCATGGCCCGCCTCCCCGTGACAGATTCCTTGCGCATGGCCCTCTCCTCCCTGTGGGCCAACCGCCTGCGCACGTTCCTGACCTTGCTGGGAATCATCATCGGCGTCCTGACGATCATCGCCGTGGTGTCCGTCATCCAGGGCCTGGACAATTACGTTTACACCAAGATGTCTTTCTACGGGGCCAACGATTTCAGCGTGGTCAAGTTCGGCTTCGGCGCGCGCTCGTTCCGGGAGCTCTTGGAGCAGCTCAAGCGCAAGGACCTGACGCTGGCCGACATGGAGCTCGTAAAGGCGAAGTGCGCCTCGTGCGCGCTCGTGGGCGCCTCGGTTTCAACGAGCCGGACCGTCCGCCACCGCGACCGCAGCCTGAGGGATGTCGACATCCGGGGCGTCACATCCGTCGATCATTTCATCGGCTCGGTGCTCGAGCTTGAGAGCGGCCGGCAGATCCAAAAGGATGACGAGGACCACGCGCGCCCGGTGGCCGTCATCGGGCAGGATCTTGTGGACGAACTCTTCCCCACCGTCGACCCTCTCGGCCGCCGGTTCAAGATCGGGCCCGACAACTTCCAGGTGATCGGCGTGGGCGTCCGCAAGGGAAAACTCCTGGGCATGAGTCAGGACGCTTTCGTCCGCATCCCCATCAGCGCGTTCATGAAGCACTACGGCTCGCGGCGCAGCGTGTCGATCAATGTCCACGCCGCGGATCAGGAAGAGATGGCCCAAGCCCAGGAAGAGGTCCGGACGCTGCTCCGCTCCCGCCGCCACCTGTCGTTCCGTGACGAGGACGACTTCTCTTTCCAGACGTCGGAAAGTTTCATCCAGATCTACCGCTCGGCCACGGCCGGCATCTACTTCGCCATGATCGCCATCGCCTCGATCGCCCTGCTCGTGGGCGGCATCGTGGTCATGAACATCATGCTCGTCTCGGTCACGGAGCGGACGAAGGAGATCGGCCTGCGCATGGCCGTCGGCGCGCGGCGGCGGGACATTCTCTTTCAGTTTCTGATCGAGTCCTCGGTGCTTTCGGCCGCCGGCGGCGTGTTGGGCATCCTGCTCGGCCTCCTCCTGGCCGAGGGCGTTTCGGCCGCGACCGCCCTCCCCGCCCGCCTGGATCCTGTGTCGATCGTTCTGGCCGTCGTCCTGTCCGCCGGGTTGGGACTGTTCTTCGGCATCTATCCCGCCAACAAGGCGGCCAAGCTCGATCCCATCGACGCGTTGCGCTCGGAGCAATGAGGAGGGCGAGGCGATGAAAATCCGCGCCGGCATCCTGAGCGAGGTCGTGCGCATGGCCGTGGAGTCCCTGAAGGCCCATAAGCTCCGTTCCTTCCTGACCCTGCTGGGCATCATGATCGGCGTCGCAACCGTGATCGGCATGGTGTCGATCATCCAGGGGCTGAACCGCACCTTCTTGGCCGAGCTCGAATCGGCCGGCTCGAACATCATCGCCGTCACAAAATTCGAGCCCGGCGTCCGGGTGGGCCGCCTCAGCGAGGAGGAGCGCCAGAGGAAAGACCTGACCTTCGAGGACGCCCTGGCCCTGGAGCGCGAATGCTCCCTCGTGCGGGCCGTGGCCGTGGACCTCCCGGCCAGCTTTTTCGAAGGGATCGCCATCCGATACCGGAACATCAAGGTCCAGGACGCCATCGTTCTGGGCATGAACGACAGGTTCCCCCACGTGCTGTCGGTCTATCTCCCCGAGAAGGGCCGCTTCCTCGGCGCCTCGGACATCGAGCACAGCACCCGCGTCTGCGTCCTGGGAAGCGAGGTGGCCGAGACGCTTTTCCCCCACACGAATCCCCTGGAAAAGAGGATCCGCATCGGCGCCGAGGAGTACACCGTCGTCGGCGTCCTCGAAAAACGGGGAAGCCTTTTCGGTCAGAGCCAGGACAACTTCGTCGGCATCCCGATCACGACCCTGATGAAGCATTTCCGCTACGATCTCGGCAATCTGGAGATCACCGCCGTCCCGACCGAAGCCGGGGTGATCTTCGAGGCCATCGAGCAGATCATCAACGTCCTTCGGCAAAGACGGAAGGTCGGCTTCGGGAAGCCGAACGATTTCGCCGTTTTCACCCAAGACACGATCCTTGACCTCTACAATCAGATCACCGGGGCGGCCTACCTCGTCATGATCATCATCTCCTCGATCGGCCTGCTCGTCGGCGGCATCGGGGTCATGAACATCATGCTTGTCTCGGCCAAGGAGCGGACGCGGGAGATCGGCATCCGCAAGGCGCTCGGCGCGCGGTCCAAGGACATCGAAAGGCAGTTTCTCATCGAGGCCGTGTTCCTGACCTTCGCCGGCGGGCTGCTGGGCATCCTTTTCGGTTTCGGCGTGGCGTTTCTCGTGAGAGCGGCCACTCCCCTGCCCGCTGCGGTCACCGGCTGGTCGGTGGGACTGGGCCTGTTCGTCTCGATCGCCGTCGGGCTGTTCTTCGGCATCTTCCCCGCCCGCAAGGCCGCCCGCGTCGACCCCATCGTCTCGCTCCGCTACGAATAAAGACGGGATGAAGACGGGGCCGTGTCTCCACTTTCCACTTCTTTGAGCAGGCCTATTTCCGGACGGGATGGCCGAGCCGGCAAATCGGCGCAACCCGTTCTTTCTATAACGCGCTTATTTGAATTCCAAGCGGATTGGAGTCAATGAGCCCGGCATCAGAGCGGCAGGTTCATCTTTTTTACCAGCGCCTGGAAGCGAGGTTCCTTGAACAAGGGTTCATACTCCCCGCCGTGGACGCGGATCCAGGGAAGCACGGAGGTGCGGTCCCGGTAGCAAACTTCAAGAAGATCAAGCGCCTTGTCTTTTTCTCCGAGCGCGGCGTAGAGCTGGGCCGTAAACCAGGCCTTCGAGACATCCGTGCTCTCCGCAATTTCGATGGCTTCCTGTCTTTTTCCGGCGAGCGCGTAGGCGATGCCGAGCAGGACGGGCCCCGCGTATTTCGAAGTGGATTGGACGCCTTCCCTGGCGGCGGCGATCGCTTCCTCATGCATCCCCTTATGAGAGTAAGCCCAGACCATAACGTAGTAGCTCGGACCGTATAAGAGCCTGAGCTCCAGGGCTTTCTTCGCCTCGACGATGGCCTCGTCGTATCGACCCGCAAGGTTGTAGAGACCGCCCAGCCAGGCGGTATGGACGGGCCGGAGGGGATCGAGTTCGCGCGCTCGGATATGCTCGGCGACGGCCTCGTCGAGACGGTTGAACAATGCGAGCATCCAGGCGTGGTGATAATAAGTCATGGCCGAGTTGGGATTGAGCTTGAGCGCCTGTTGAAAATATTCCTCCGCCTTGGCCCAGTCCCAATCGTGATAGAGGGCGATGTCCGCCAGGGCGCCGACGGCTTCGACCATGTTGGGATCAAGGGCGAGCGCCCGGTCGGCGGCCGCTTTGGCCCGGGGAAAGGTCTCCGGCGATGGCGACGGGCTGTGGCCGATGGTGACATAGCCCTCGGCCAGCCCGGCGTAGGCCAGAGGCTCCGCCGGATCGATCTCCACGGCTTCGTGAAGGATCTTCAGCCCCTTCCGGATGTCCTCGTCGGTGTAAAGCGTTATGTAGTACATCCCGCGGAGATAGGCCTCATAGACGGCCGGGTTCACCTTGCGCGGGGCGGAAAATTGTTTTTTCTGTTCGGGCGTCAGCGAGATGTTGATTTTTCCGGCGATCCCCTGAACGACCTCGCTCTGAACCCGCAGGACATCGCTCAGGCTGTAGTCGTAGTTGTCCGCCCAAATCGGCTGGTCCTTGTCGGCATCCACGAGCTGGAGCGCCACCCGCAGGTTGTCTCCGGCGCGCTGCGCGGAGCCTTCTAGGATGGCGTCGACGTTGAGCTCAGCGGCGATGTCGCGCAAAGATTTGTCCGTGTCCCTGTAGCGTATCGTGGATGTCCGCGAAATCACCCTCAAGGATCCGATCTGCGCCACGCCGTTGATGAGCGTGTCCGTGATTCCGTCAAGGAAATACTGCTGCTCGGGGTCTCCGGTAAGATTGGCCAGGGGCAGGACCGCCAGGGAACGGTACTTCGGACCCGCCAAACCGCTGACCAGACGGCTGCGAATCTTTCCTATGTCCAAAACGGCGACAAGCGCCAAAATCACAACGAGAGCAGCCGCAACGGCCGGCCAGCGCAGGCGCGACAGGGCCCGTTTTCCGACGAGCAGGACCCTCGAGACCGCTCCCCTCTCTACGGTTTCGAGCGCGGCCTTGACCTCGCCCGCGGTCCGGTAGCGCCGCGCCGGCTCCTTTTCGAGGCACTTTTCTATGACCGCCCGCAGGGCGGCCAGCATTTTGCCCCTCCGGCGCTCGGAAAGAGGCGGCGGCGCCTCATGAAGGATGGAGGAGGTCAGCTCGAAGCTCGTCTTTCCCTGGAATGGCCTTGCACCGGACGCCATTTCAAAGAGCACGACGCCGAGCGCCCAGATGTCGCTTCGGGCATCGACCGCTTCCCCGCGCAGCTGCTCGGGCGCCATGTAGGCCAGCGTCCCGGCCACGATGCCGGGAGCGGTCAAGGAATCCTGGGTCAAGGTCACGGACTGCTCTCCGGCGATGCTGCCGAAACGCTTGGCCAGCCCGAAGTCCAGGACTTTGACCTTATCCTCGGGTGTCAGAACCACGTTGGCGCTCTTGAAATCCCGGTGCACGACTCCACGCTTGTGGGCGTGGTCCAGGGCTTCGGCAAGCTGGATCCCCAGCTGCAGCACCTGTCCGGCCGCGAGCTTACGCCCTTCAAGCTGTCGGCTCAGGGTTTTGCCCTCAACAAGCTCCATGGCGATATAAGCCCGGCCGTCGGCTTCGCCGACTTCATAGATCGTGCACACATGGGGGTGATTGAGCTTCGAAGCCGTCCGGGCTTCGCGCAGTAACCTCTCGCGCGCCGCGCCGTCTTCCACAGCCCCGGGCCGGATCACCTTGAGAGCCACGAAGCGGTCGAGTCGGAGGTCGCGAGCCTTCCAGACCTCCCCCATGCCGCCCTCGCCGAGCTTTTCCAGGATCTCGTAATGAGAAAAGGTCCGCCCGATCATCGATCGCTTCTTTGTTTTGTGAGACCGAATAATTCGATGCTCATTCCAAATATTCTCATCAACCTCACGACATCCGTATTTTACCGGTGACAATCCCCTTCTTTCTCAATTTATTCAAAATAGTAGAACAGAACAAACAAATCTGCAACAGAAAATCCCGGCAAGCGGAAAGGCGTGACGCGACCCCGGCTTAGGCCTTTAATTTCGAGAGGAGGGACTGGACGCCCTCGTCCAAGGCCTGCTCCAGACAGGACGGGTCGGATGTGACGATCTCGACGAGCGAGGGGCTGCCGCCGCCCTTGCCGCTGATGCGGGAGATGATGAGGGGCG
>JAFGAV010000110.1 GCA_016933515.1 Candidatus Aminicenantota bacterium | reverse complement strand
GTCTGGAATCCGTAGGTCATCGCCAGCGACGCGACGACGATTTCTTTGGCCGGCAGAGTGAAAACCAGGGAGGTCAGCATCTCGCCCGTCAGGCCCAGGGGACGGCCCAGGGGGTCCATCAGCTGAACAATATGGCCGACGGCCGTTTTCTCGAACGGCGCGCCGGGGGGAAGATTGCCGAGGCTCCAGATGATGAGCATCGCGGGAGCGGCGATCAGGACGGCGCGACCCATGGTGTGGCCGACCTGGTGCACGAGCGTCCGCCGAATGACCTGTTTCCAGACGGGCCTCCGGTAAGGCGGAAGCTCCATCACGAAGCCGCCGGGCTCCCGGCGGAAGAACAGCCGGTTGAGAATCCATGTCGCCAGAAGCATGGCGCCGACGCTGATGGCCAGAAACGTCAGCATCACCGACAGGGCCCGGTCTTTGAAGAACAAAATGACGAGCGCCAATCCCGCTCCGAATCTCCCGTTGCAGAGGATCAGCGGGCTGGTGATGATGGCGACGATCCGGTCTTTGGGATTCTCGATGATTCGGCTGCTCATGACGCCGGTGACGTTGCAGCCGAAGCTCATCAGGGCCACCATCGTGTGCTTGCCCTGGGAACCGACCGCCCTCATCAGCCGATCCATGTTGAAGGCCACCCGAGGGATGAAGCCGATGTCCTCCAGCAGGCTGAAGGCGGTGAAGAAAATGATCATCGGGGGAAGCATCACGGCCACGACGGTTCCGGTGCCGACGATCAGACCGTCCACGAGAGAACCGATGAGCCACCAAGGGGCGCGCAGGTTCGTCAAGAGATCCCGGGCTCCCTCCGCCAGCCAGGAAAAGGCCGCGCCCAGCATTTTCGAGGGAACGTTGGCTCCCTGGATGGTGATCCACAGCACGATCACCAAGATGGCCAGCATAATCGGCCAGGCCCAGATGCGGTGGGTGAAGATCCGGTCGATCCGTTCCGTAAGGCTTTCTTCCAAGGGAAGCTTGCGGCGGCACGTCCGCTGAACGACATCGTGGGCGAACTCGAAGCGGCGGCGGACGATTTCAACGCGCGCGTCGGGCCGGGTCGCCTCCCGCAGCCGGGCGGCTCTTCTCACCAGCGCTTCGAGAGCCTCCGGCCGGGCGGGGGCAGTCCCTTCGCTGCGGGCAAAGCCCGAGATCCGTCCGCGTTTGAAGCTGTCGATGATTTCCGGGTCGTCCTCAAGAAGCCTGAGCGCCAGCCAGCGGTTTCTCCCGTCCATCCCCAGCTCAGCCAGATCGGCCTCCAGGGTCTTGACATAGCCTTCGATGGTCAGACCGAAATCCACCGGCGCCGCGCGGAGGCTCCGGCTCTCCTCGGCCAGGGCGATGAGTCTCATCTTGAGCTGCGGAAGGCCTTCCCCGACGGTGGCGACCGTCGGCACGACGGGGACGCCCAAAACCGCCTCCAAACCCCGGATGTCGATCTCGGTGCCCTGCCGTTTGACTTCGTCCATGAGATTCAGCGCGACCAGAATCTTGGGGGTAAGCTCCAAGAGCTGCAGCGAAAGGTTCAGATTGCGCTCCAGGCTTGTGGCGTCGACGACGTTGATCACCACGTCCGGTTTTTCCGATATGATGAAGTTGCGGGCGATGATTTCCTCCGGCGATTGAGCCGCCAGGCTGTAAGTCCCCGGCAGGTCCACGAGCCGAATCTCCCAGCCGTCTTCGGTAAAGACGCCCTCCGCCCGCTCGATCGTCTTGCCGGGCCAGTTGCCCACGTGCTGGCTGCCGCCCGTGAGGGCGTTGAAGATCGAGCTTTTCCCCGAGTTCGGATTGCCCGCGATCCCGACCATCAGCCGTTTGTCAGCCATTCCCCAATTCCTCCGCCAGGATGCTGTCCGCATCGTTTTGGCGCAGAGCCACGTCCGTGCCTTTCACGCGATAGGCGATGGGATCGTTCAGAGGGGCTTTTCGAATGACGGTCACCTCGGCGCCCGGGACGAAGCCCATGTCGAGCAGCCGGCGCTGGTGTTTCCCGCTCCCTACGATTTCCACGATACGGACCCGGCTGCCGAGCGGCAGCTCGCCCAGCCGCACGGCGAGGGCCGGCGCGGGGATGACGAAAACGTGCCTGGCGGCCTCGAGGGCCAAAGGGATCGTCTTGTTGTCCAGCCGAAGGGTCCAGACTCCGGATTGCTGGCCCACGATATCGACGACGGCGCCCGGCTTCAGCCCCAAGGCGAGCAATTGGGCCAGCAGCGGCATCGGCTCGTCATCCACGCTCAGGATGCGCAGCCGACGTCCCGGCGCGGCGACCTCGGAAAGACCGCGGCCCTTCGGCGAGGGGATTCTTCGCCCCTGGGCGGGAATCACGTGCCCGTGGGGATCCCAGGCCGGATATTCGAGCTCTCTGTCCAGGTTTTCTATCTCCTGGGGCGTCATTTCGTGTTCCCGCTGGTGGGCCTCGGCGTGAATCGCTTCGATGGGCATTCCCTTCCGATCCGCCAGATAGCGCTCCAAGAGCCGATGGGCGCGGATCAGTTCGCGGGCGCGGTCTTCGCCGGTTTCGGTCAGGCGGAGAACGCCCGGGGGATCGAACTTCGCCCATTGAGAGGCGATGAGGGCTCCCGCGATTTCCGGGAAAAGCTCTCCGGGTAAACCGGCGGCCTGCGACAGCTCTTTTTCATCCAGGGGACGGCCCTCCTCCTGGAAAGAATAGGCGATTTTAAGAATGTCTTCCGCCTCGGCGGGTTGGTAAGGTCTTCCGGAGACGGGGAAACGGATTTCGGAAGCCGCTCGATGAAGACGCGACCGGGTCCAGAGCCAAAGCCCGGCCAGAACGATGCAGAGCGCCGGCCAGAAAAACTCGAAAAAATTCTTCATGTCCGCATCCTCTTCCTCTTCTTTTCGTTCGCGTCCCCCCGGGAACGGCCGCTGCCGGGGGAAAGGCCCTGCAACTGTTTAGTTTATCACAGTCCGGACGGAAGGGAATTTTTTCCTGCCGGGGGCGGAGAGGATCGGGCGTTTCTTCTTCACCGGAAGCGCGCTTCTCGGTCCAGCGGTTTAATCTTCGTTTGAAACCGCCTTGAGAGCGGCCGAGACAAGGGCGTTCCACACGGGAGCGTAGGGAGGGGCATAGGCGGAATCGAACCAGCCCAGATCCTCGATGGTCAGTCCCGCATAGACGGCCACGGCGGCGGGGTCGATGAAGGAAACGGCGTTTCCACCGGAAACCACGACGGCGCCCACAATCTTGCCGGACTCTTCTTCACTGACGAGTTCGACCTCGACCGGGACGGCTCCCGGGTAATATCGGCTCTTGTCGAGCCGCCGGGCGACGGAGCTTTTGGTTTTGATTCCCTCTTTCTCGGCTTCCTCCCGGCTGAGGCCCGTTTTCGCCAGCGAGAGCTCGAAGAATTTCAGGATCTGCGTCCCGACGATTCCGGGAAAGACGACATCGCCGCCCGCCATATTGATGCCCGCGACACGGCCCATCTTGTTGGCCGTCGATCCCAGGGGATAATAGACGTTTCGCTTGAGGAGACGATGATAAACGGTGGCGCAGTCTCCGGCGGAGAAGACATCCGGATCCGAGGTCCGGCCTCGCCGGTCGACCTCGAGGGCTCCGTTCCTCGTCATGTCCGCCTCGCCGCGGCAGAACGCCGTGGCGGGGGCCGTGCCGACGACCGTGAAAACGGCTTCCGCTTCGAAGGAGCGTTCGTCCGTTTCCAGGACAAATCCCCGACCGTTCTTGGAGACCTTTTTCACGGCTGTGCCCGGGAAAAAGCGAATGTGTTTTTCCTCGATTTTTTTGGCGACGGCCCGGCGGATGCGCGCGGGCCAGAGCGCCGCCGGCTCCGGCAGGAGCTCAAGAATGAGAACATCGATGCCGCGCTTTTTCAAAGCTTCGGCCAGTTCAAGACCGATGTTGCCCGCGCCGATGATGGCCGCCGTCCGGGGCTTCGTCTTCTCCAGAAACGCCAGAATTCTCGTCAGCCCCTCGATGGTGTGAACATGGAAGACGCCTTCCTCGTGGTAGTCGACGAACGGGAGACGATAAGGCAAAGCCCCCGTGGCGATGAGAAGCTGACCATACTCTTCAGCCGTGGTTTTCCCGGTTTCCAGGTCTTTCACCTCGACGAGATGATCTTTCGTCCTGAGGGAAACGGCCTCCAGTCCGGTGTCGACGCGGATGCCCCGAAGCTTGGCGAAGCTTTCGGGCGTGAAGTGGATCAGTTTCTCCGGAGCGGCGATTTCCCCCGAAATCACAAAGGGAATGCCGCAGGCCCCGTAGGAAATGATCCGGCCCATATTGATGACCTTCAGGGAGGCCTGAGGGCGAAGCCGCTTGATCTGAATCGCGGCGGACAGGCCGGCCGCATCGGCTCCTATGACGTAGCAATCCCAACGCATCGTTGCTCCTTTCCAGGGCTCGGCGGCGAGCTTGGCCGGTTCGGCAAGGAAAGATTATGCCGGGATCGACCGTCATCGTCAACACGCTCGCGGCTCCTTGACGTTGTGTGCGGTCCTTCGGCGTGAGCATGGGGCCTGGGGGAGGGCTTCGGCGCGCGGCCGCGGTTTTTCACGCCGCGGAATCTCCGGGTTTCTCGGGGCGGCCGATCGATCCGGAGACAGCTTCCTTTTTCCCTCCTGATTCCCCAGGAGGGTCAGGGAGGTTGATATTAGGAAAATGAATTTGCAGCTGTCT
>JAFGAV010000019.1 GCA_016933515.1 Candidatus Aminicenantota bacterium | reverse complement strand
GGGGGCAAAAGGAAGCTGTCTCCGGAGAGGCCCGCGAGAGCCGACTGAGAAACCCGGAGCTTCCGCAGCGATTCGAACCGCGGAGGCTCCAAGGCCCTTCCTCCCGGCCGCCGTTCAAACGGCTATGTCTCTCCGGCATTGAATCCCTCCCTTCGTTGACTTTGCCCGGGCCCAAAAATACAATGAGTACGCCGTGTGGGGAAACATCCGTCAAGCGCTCAGCCGGACGCGTGAGGCCCTGAGGCTCAGGCTGGCCGAAGCCTTTCGAACCGGAAGGAGCCGGGACGAAATCCTGGAGGCTTTGGAAGAAACGCTTCTTCTTGCCGACGCCGGCCCGGCGGTCACCTCCGGGATCATCGACAACCTGCGCCGCCGGAGCCAGAAAACGGACTCTCCCGAGGCGCTCGCCGGGATGCTGCGCGAAGAAATCCGAGCGCTCCTGCCCGTTTCTCCCGACCGCACGAGTCTTCCCGCCCCTTTCGTGATGATGGTCGTCGGAGCCAACGGAGGCGGCAAAACGACGTCGGCCGCCAAATTGGCCTATCATTTCAAAAGCCGGGGCCGTTCGGTCCTTCTGGCCGCGGCGGACACCTTCCGCGCCGCCGCTCCCGAACAGACTGAGCTCTGGGGCCGAAAGCTCGGCATCCCCGTCATCCGCGGTCAGCACGGGGCCGACCCGGCTTCGGTGGTCTTTGACGCCGTCCAATCCCTCAAAGCCCGCGGCCTCCAAATTCTGGTGATCGACACCGCCGGCCGCCTTCACACCAATCACAACCTCATGCAGGAGCTGGACAAGATCCGCCGCGTCGCCGCCAGGGAAATCCCGGGCGCCCCCCATGAAACGCTCCTTGTATTGGACGCGGCCGTCGGCCGGAACTCCCTGGCTCAGGCCCGCGAATTCCTCAGATTCTCCGGCCTGACGGGTGTCTTTCTGGCCAAAATGGACGGGACGGCCAAAGGCGGAAGCGTTCTCGGCATCGCCGCCGAGCTCAACCTGCCCATCGCCTATGTGGGCACGGGCGAGGGAGAAGAAGACTTGGCCGAATTCTCTCCCGAAGATTTCACGGATGCCCTGCTGTCATGAGCCACGCGGAAGATTTGAGCTACATGGAGATGGCCTTCGGCCTGGCGGAAAACGGAGTCGGCCGAACGAGCCCCAACCCCTGCGTCGGCGCCGTTCTGGTCAAGAACGGAGCCGTGGTCGGCGCCGGTTGGCATCGCGGACCGGGCCGGCCCCACGCGGAAATCATGGCCTTGCGCCAGGCCGGTTCGCGGGCCCGGGGCGCCGCGCTCTACCTCACCCTCGAACCATGCGTCCACTGGGGACGCACACCTCCCTGTCTGGGCCCCGTCCTGGATGCCGGACTGGCTCGGGTCGTCATCTCCGGCACCGACCCCAACCCCCTCGTCAACCGCCGCGGCGCGAACGCCCTCCGCCGGGCGGGGATCCCGGTCTCGCTGGGGCTGCTGGAGGAAAAGAACCGCAGGCTGAACCAAGCCTATTTCAAGCACATTCGAAGCGGCGAGCCGTTCGTCACACTCAAGGCGGCCCTGACCTGGGACGGACGGATGGCCACGCGGGCCATGAGCTCCCGGTGGATCTCCAGCCCCGCCGCGAGGGACTATGTCCATCTCCTCCGGGCCGAGCACGACGCCCTTCTGGTCGGAGTCGGCACGATCGCGCGCGACAATCCACGGCTCACCGTCCGCCACCCGCTCTGGCCGCGGAAAAAGCTGCTGCGGGTCGTTCTCGACACGCGGCTTCGATTTCCGTCCGGAGCGCGCCTTCTCGACACCCGCGATTCGGGAGGGATCCTGATCTTCACCGGCGCCGACATTCCCGCGGCCAAGGCCCGCGCCCTCGAAAAAAAAGGAGCGGAAATCCTCCGTCTTCCCGGACGGCGGGACGGAATTCCCCTGCGGCCGGTCCTTCGGGAGCTCGGCCGCCGCCAAGTCGCCTCCGTGCTCGTCGAGGGCGGAAGCGCGGTGGGCTCCTCGTTCCTGGACGGAGGACTGGCCGACAGAATTTTCCTCTCGTTGAGCCCGAAGCTGTTCGGAGGACGGGGAGCGCCTTCGTTTTATGAAGGCCGGGGCGCTTTCACCGTCCGGGACGCCCTCCGAGCCCGGCGGGCGCGCATTTTTGAGCTGGGAGACGAGATCTTTCTGGAAGGATACCTCTGATGTTCACCGGAATCATTCACCATCAAGGCCGGTTTCTGGGTTACGGGCGGGCCCGGCAGGATCTGATTTTGGAATCCGAAGCTCTGGCGGCCCGGATGAGCACGGGCGACAGCCTGTCCGTCAACGGCGTCTGCCTGACACTGGCGTCCAAGTCGAGATCCCGGCTCACGTTCAACCTATCCCGGGAAACCCTCTCCCTGACGACGCTGGGCGGCCTGGCCGTCGGATCCCCGCTCAACCTCGAGCTGCCCCTGACCCTCGAGACGCCTCTCAGCGGCCACCTGGTCACCGGACACGTGGATTTCAAGGGGAAAGTGGTCCGGGTCACGGAGCGGCGTCCGGGCTGGAGGATGAGCGTCTCCCTGACGCCTGAGGCCCGGCCGTTGGTCGTCACCAAAGGATCGGTGGCCGTGGACGGCGTCAGCCTGACGGTCGCTTCCGTCGGAACCTCCTCGTTCGAAGTCGAGCTCATCCCCGTCACCCTCCGCGACACGACGCTCGGCCGGCTGCGGTCCGGAGACGCAGTCAACGTCGAGTGTGACATCCTCGGCAAATATGTGTATAATCGTCTGCGCACAGGACAACGTTAGGCTCATGAAATCCCCCGTGGAAAACGCCGTCAAAGCCGTCCGCGACGGCCGGATGATCATCATCGTCGACGATGAGGACCGGGAAAACGAGGGCGACCTCATGGTCGCCGCGGAAAAAGTCACTCCGGACATCATCAATTTCATGGCCCGCCACGGGCGCGGGCTCATCTGCCTGCCCCTGACCCGGGAACGGATCGCGGAACTCCAGCTCCCGATGATGGTTTCCGAAAACACGGCCCGTTTCCAAACGGCCTTCACCGTTTCCATCGACGCCAAAAACGGCGTCACGACGGGCATCTCGGCTCACGACCGCGCCGAAACCGTTCTCGCCGCCGTCCGGCCGGAGACGAAGCCGTCGGACCTGGCCCGCCCCGGCCACGTGTTTCCCCTTCAAGCCAGGGAGGGCGGGGTCCTCTCCCGGGCGGGACAGACCGAAGCCGCTGTGGACCTCGCCCGGCTGGCCGGACTGTACCCGGCGGGCGTGATCTGCGAGATCATGAACGAGGACGGGACGATGGCCCGCATGCCCCAGCTCGAGGTCTTCAGCCGGGAATACGGCCTGCCCATCCTGACCATCGCCGACCTCATCCAGTTCCGGTTGAAAAACGAGCGGCTGGTCAGGGAAATCGACGACGCCGACCTTCCCACGCGTTTCGGCCATTTCCGCATCGCCGTCTACGAGGACGTCGTCCACGGCGATCATCACGTCGCCCTGATCAAAGGCGACATCAGTGACGGACGGCCCGTGCTCGTCCGCGCCCATTCCCAATGCCTGACCGGCGACACGTTCGG
Source organism: Candidatus Aminicenantota bacterium (assembly GCA_016933515.1). Classification (GTDB taxonomy): domain Bacteria; phylum Acidobacteriota; class Aminicenantia; order Aminicenantales; family JAFGAV01; genus JAFGAV01. Next base: position 5,778 of record JAFGAV010000019.1, on the reverse strand, counting down.
CTCCCTGCGCTGCGACTGCGGGGATCAGCTCCACCAGGCCATGGAAATCATCGAGCGGGAAGGCCGCGGCATCGTTCTCTACATCCTCAATCACGAGGGCCGCGGCATCGGCCTGATGAACAAGATCAGGGCCTACGCCCTCCAGGATACGGGCGCCGACACGGTGGAAGCCAACCAGCGCCTGGGATTCAAGCCCGACCAGCGGGATTACGGCATCGGCGCCCAGATCCTGGTCGCTCTGGGCGTGCGGGAAATCCGGCTCATCACCAACAACCCCCGGAAATTCGTCGGCCTGGCCGGATACGGCCTGGAGATCATCGAGCGCGTGCCCATCGAAATCCCTCCCTCGGCCGAGAACAAAAAATACCTGAAAACGAAAAAAGACAAGATGGGGCACATCCTGAAAATGGTCTAACAATCTCCCGGGGATGATTTCGACCGAAGGATGAACGTCACGGGTCCGTCATTGACCAGTTTGACCCTCATCGCGGCCTGAAAGATTCCGGTTTCGACTTCCACCCCCTCTTTTTCGAGAGCGGCCGCCAGTTCCCCGAAAATCGCCCGGGCTTGGGACGGCTCTTCGGCCCCGTCGAAGCTCGGACGGCGGCCTTTTCGGACCGAAGCGGCCAAAGTGAACTGCGAAACGGCCAGCGCTTTCCCGCCGATGTCTTTAAGCGACAGGTTCATCTTCCCTTCGGGATCGGGGAAAATGCGCAGCGCGGCCGTTTTTCGGGCGAGCGCCAGAGCGTCCTCCGGTCCGTCTCCCTTTTCCACGCCGACAAGCAGGCAGAGGCCCCGACCGATGCTCCCGACGACGCGTCCTTCGGCCTCCACCGACGCTTCACTGACCCGCTGCAAAACGACGATCATGCCCGCTCCTTTCCCCTCAATCGAAAAGACGCCCTGATATGTTCACTTCATCCCGGCCGTCTCGGACAGCCCGCAATGGGTTATGACCTGTCCATCAAGCCAGGAAATAAGTCCGGGGGAGAGGGTTGAGGCGACATGCGCGGTTCAGCATTGACAAATATCCCCTCATCATCTAAGATAATCCCTCGATAAGGAGAACGATATGGTCCGTCACAAATCCGCGGTTCGTCAGCATCGCCGGAGCGTGCGTCGAACGGAGATCAACAAACGCAACAAAACCGTTCTCCGGACTCAAGTCAAGGCCCTCCGGCAGGACATCCGGTCCCAGAACAAGGAAAAGACCGAAAAAGCTCTTCCCGGAGTTCTGTCCGCCGCGGACAAGGCGGCCAAGAAAGGCGTCATCCATAAAAACAAGGCCGCCCGGCTGAAATCCCGGCTGAGCCGCCAGGTCCGAGCGGTCACCTCCTCGTCATCCTCCTGACCGTCCCTTCCCTCACCCCGCGGCAGTAATCGCAGACGAACGTCTCGATCATTTCTCGTTGGACGTCGACGCCTTCCTTGAAAAGGCCGTCGAGGCGGCTCAATTCCAAAAAAAGACGCCGGAGGCGGGAGCGGGACAGCCGGTCCACCGACAGGAAGAACTCACGAAACTTCCTCGCATACAGGATGCCGTGTTTTTCCTTGATCTTGGGTCGGAGCTTGGCGAAAATGGCTTTTCGGTCCAGGGCCCCCTCCTCCAGCCAGGCCTTGGCCTGCCGGATATCGCGAAAAAACACGGCGATGTCGTTGAAAATTTTTAGCTCGGCCTCTCCTTCCCTGAACAGCCGGTCAAGCACCCGGGCGCAATCCGGCCAGTCTGCAATCGAAAGGGCGTCGGTCAGGCCCCAAGGCTCGACCTCCCGGGTCCAGGCGCAGACCCTGTCGACATCCTCGGCGTCCACCGCCGCCCGGGACCGACCCGTGTCCGCCGCATAGGCCTGGAGCTTGTCCATCTCGCTCGTCAGCTTCCGGAGGTCGTTGCCCGTGACCTCAACGAGGCGGGCCCGTGCTTCCGGCGTCAGGGCGAGCTTCCGTTTCTCGAGTTCGCGGACCAGCCAGGATTGAAGAACGGCGAACTTGAGCGACGAGATCTCGACCTCCGCGACCTGTCGGACCGTTTTATTCTCCGGTTCTTTTTCCTCGTCCGAATCCCGGGACGCCTTCTTGGCGCTGAGAAAATGGGCGGAAAACGCCTTGAAGACCGGTGACGACTTGTAATGCCGGAAGCGGCTGGGGTAAAAAACGACAAGGATCGTTCCGGGGAGAGAGTGGGGCACGCTCAGAAATTTTTCCAGGATCACGGCTTCCGCGTCGGACAGCTTGTCTTCCTCCCGGTCCTTGAATCGGTCTTCGCTCCGCATGAGGAACTCGGCGGTGACAAGGCGCCAGGGAGAAAAAAAAGTGGGCGCCGTCCGGGCGGCGTCGATGACATCCGCCCATCCCGCCTCGTCCATCCAGAACCTGTCCACGTTGAAATCCGCGCTCCCGGATTCGAAGAGAAGCTCTTTGAGACGATCCACGAACAGGCGGCCCAGATAAGGCTCGTCGCCGTGGACGAAATAACAGGGATGCAGGCTGTCCGCCAAAGCCGCCCGGCCGTTTTTTCCGGGATGCTCCTTTTCCTTGAAGAGGCCCTGGAGATTCCGAAGGTGTTCGGAAACCGCAGCCATCAGAATCCCTCCAGGATGGCGATGACCAGGCTCCGGGCGAATTTTTCCGCCACTTTGTCGACCGCCTCGGTCTCCATCGCCTCGAAATCGCTTCCCTGGGGGACTTCATATTCCTCGATATACTGATAGGCGGGATTGGAAAAAATCACCCTGTTCCGGACCGTGTCGAGGAGGGTGACCCGGGCCGTGACGACGATGTTGTAGCGGTCGGCCGTGCCCTGTCCGGAGAAGGCCACGGGAAGGGCGTCGAAGCTCAGGATCTCCCCGGTCAGGACGGCTTGGGCCCGTTCCTCGTCGCTTGACACCTCGACCCGGCCCCGGTCGACAAGCTCGTTGATGACGCCCTGCGTGAGCTTGACGTCGAGCTCGAAGCGGGTCGTCAGGTTTTTGAACATCGGAACGCTGATGACCCGGATGTGCGGGGGGAGAAATCCTCCCGTTCCCCGCAGGCGGTAGCCGCACCCTCCGGCGAGAAGCAGCGCCGCCAGCCCGAAAGCCGCGGCCCGGGCTCCGGCACCTTTCAGCCGACGACGATGTTGACCAGTTTGTCGGGGATGCATACCGTCTTTCTCACCCGGGCCCGGCCGATGGCCGCCCGGACTTTGGGCCGGCTCAGGGCCTGTTCCCTCAGAACGTCTTCCGGCGTTCCCGAGGCGATCTCGAACCGGTCTTTCAATTTTCCGTTCACCTGGACGACGATGACCGCTTTTTCCTCGGACGCCCAACCGGGATCGTAGTCCGGCCAGGGGGTCCTGACCAGAGGCGTGGCGTGGCCGGTAGCCTCCCAGAGCTCCTCGCAGATGTGAGGCGCGAAGGGCGCCAGAAGGAGAAGCGCGGATTCCAGGGCCTCCCGGAGAGCCTCCCGGCCCGCGTCCGTGGCCGCCGCTTCCTCTCCCGCGCGGCGGATGTGGTTGACGAGCTCCATGATGGAGCTGACGGCGGTGTTGAGATGAACGCGCGTTTCGATGTCCTCCGTCACCCGCTTGATGGTCCGGTGCGTTCGCCTCCGGAGTCCGGAGACGCCGTCTCCGGTCTGGAGATCCGCCCCGGAGGGCGCCGCTTCGTCGAAAATCCGGCGGCAGTCGCGGACCGTATTCCACAGGCGGTGCAGGAAGCGGGAGCAGCCCTCGATGCCGTCCTCGTTCCAGGCGAACTCTTTGTCCGGAGGAGAGGCGAACAGGATGAACAGCCTCAGGGCGTCCGCCCCGTGGCGGGCGATCGTATCGTCGGGGTCCACGACGTTGCCCCGCGATTTGGACATGGCCGAGCCGTCCTTGGTGACCATGCCCTGGGCCAAGTATCGGGGGAAGGGCTCGTCGTTTCCGGCCAAGCCCAGGTCGCGGAAAACCTTGGTGAAAAACCGGGCATAGATGAGATGGAGGATGGCGTGCTCCACCCCGCCGATGTACAAATCGACGGGCATCCAGTGCTCGGCCGCACGGCGGTCGACGGGGAGGGAGTCCTCCTTCGGCGACGTGTAGCGAAAGTAATACCAGGAGGAATCGAAAAAAGTGTCCATGGTGTCGGTGTCGCGCCGGGCCGGCCCTCCGCACTTCGGACACGTCGTACGGGCGAAGGACTCGACCCTCTCCAGGGGGGATCCTTCGGTCCCGGTCAGGTTCGCGTCGCGGGGAAGCTCCACGGGCAGCTGATCGTAGGGCACTCCGACGATTCCGCATTTCGGACAATGGACGATGGGAATGGGCGTTCCCCAGTATCGCTGCCGGGAAATGCCCCAGTCGCGGAGGCGGTAAATCGTGCTCTCCCGGCCGAAGTTCTTGCTCTCGGCGTAGCGGTTCATCTCCGCGACGGCTTCCCGGCTGATCCGGCCGGAGTAGGGGCCGGAGTTGACCATCCGCCCCTGCCCCTCGAAGGCCAAGCCCTCGGGCCGGTCCTCCCCTCCCTCCTCGGGCTCGATGACCGTGCGAATGGGAAGCCCGTATTTCACCGCGAAGTCGTGGTCTCTCTGATCGTGAGCCGGAACGGCCATAATGGCTCCCGTTCCGTATCCCATAAGAACATAATTGGCCAGCCAGACGGGAATCTCCTCCCCGCTGAAGGGATTGACCGCCTTCAAGCCCGTGTCCATGCCTTCCTTGACGATTTCGGCGGGATCGCGCCTCGTGTGGGCTTCATGGACGGCCCGGCCGGCCCATTCGCGAAGGGGCGGCGACACGTTCGGATCGGAAAGAAGCCGTTCGACGAGCGGATGCTCGGGCGAAAGGACAAGGAAGGTCGCGCCGTATATCGTGTCCACGCGGGTGGTGAAAACCTCGATCTCCGTTTTCCACTCCGGAACGGGGAATACGAGGCGCGTGCCCGTGCTCTTCCCGATCCAGTTCTTCTGCATGAGAAGGACGTGCTCCGGCCATTCCTGCAGCCGGCCGTGTCCGGAAAGAAGCTCTTCGGCGTAGTCCGTGATTTTCAGGAACCAGTGTTCCGTTTGTTTCTGGACGACCGGAGTCTCGCACCTCCAGCACTCCCCGCCCTGAGCCTGCTCGTTGGCCAGAACGGTCCGGCATTGGGGACACCAATTGACCCAGCTCTTGCGGCGGTAGGCCAGCCCGCGCTCGAACATCTTCAGGAACAGCCATTGGTTCCAGCGGTAGTATTCCGGCAGGCACGTGTTGACCTCGCGGGACCAGTCGTAGCCGAAACCCAGGCGCTTGAGCTGTTCCCGCATATGGGCGATGTTGTTCAAAGTCCAATCTCGGGGATGGATCCCGTGCTTGATGGCCGCATTCTCGGCCGGCAGCCCCAGGGCGTCCCAGCCGATGGGGTGGAGGACGTTGAAGCCCCTCATCATTTTGAAGCGGGTGATGACGTCGCCGATGGAGTAATTGCGGACGTGCCCCATATGCACGCGGCCGGAGGGATAGGGGTACATTTCCAGGCAGTAGAATTTCGGCCGCGGGTCGTCCTCCCGGGCCTGGAACGCGCGGAGATCTTCCCAGGCCTTTTGCCACTTGGCTTCAATCGGTCCGAAACGATAGTGTTCCCTCATGGCGTTCTGAACTCGGCGGAAAGGGAAACGGCCCGGAAATCGCCTGAGATTCTCCGGTCAATGTTACGAAGAACGGGCGCGAAAGTCAAGAAAACAGGAGCTTCCGCGGCGATTCGAACCGCGCCGGGCGCCGAGGCCCTTCTGTCCGCAAGAGGACAGAAACATCAGGAGAGCGGGAGGGTTGAGGCGACATGT
>JAFGAV010000109.1 GCA_016933515.1 Candidatus Aminicenantota bacterium | reverse complement strand
GTAGCCCTTGATGATCTCGATCGTCCGGCCGTCGACCGCATTCGCCCGCCGCTTGGAGAGATAGTGGGACAGGTCCGTGGAGGCCACGACCAGAATCTTTTTCCCGGCGCCGGCTTCGACAAGCCCGTCGGCCAGGGTCTGGATGTTGCGCCGGGCATTCCGGCCCATGACCACCGGCACGATGGGCGTTCCGGGCAGCACGGTCTGGAGGAAGGGGACCTGGACCTCCAGGGAATGCTCGCCCTCGTGGGCCGCGGCGACGAAGCCGAACCGCGTCCGTTTCGCCAACTCCGCGGCCAGGCGTTCGTCGATCGCGGCGACGCCCAGCGGGGTTTCGTAGCCCCCCCGGGGATAGATCGAGCATCCCTCGAAGGCGACATGGTGCGACGGCCCGATGACGACGACCGCGTCGTAGGCGCGGCCTTTGAGCTGCCGGTAGCCCCGCGCCGCGATCGCTCCGGAGCAGGCATAGCCGGCGTGGGGGACGATCAGGGCGGCGATGTCTCCGGAGACCGCCTTCTCCGGCGCGGCGTCGAGCCCGGCCTCGATGAAGGCCGCCAGCCGCGCCGGGTCGGCGTCGTAGAACACGCCGGCCACGGCCGGCCGCCGCACGCCCTGCCCGGCCAGCGCCGTAACGGTCAAAAAGCAAAAAAGCAGACCGCCGAGAAATTTATTCTTCATGACGCTCCCTCGGGCCCTTTTTTATGAATATAGCCCCAGGCCCGATAAATATCAACTTGGGTTGCCGCATTCATTCCTCTCGAGTTGACTTTCGGCTCGAAATCATCGAAAATAAGCGAGGGTTATCGAGATGAAAGACGTCTTCAAATCCTTCCTGACCGTGGTCCTCATCACCGCGGCGTTCATGGTGGGTTTCCAGCTCGGCAAGGAAAAAGAAAAACAGAAAATTCCCAAGTTCCAGGACGACCGGGGCGAAATCGACGGAATCCCGGAGTGACCTTCATTCCGAGGCCGGAACGCCCGCTCGCCGCCGACCCGCCCGCAAGCCCGCGGAATCGATAGGATCGAGGAAACGAACATGAATTGGGGTTTCATCGGACTGTTGGTTGTCTTCGCTCTGTTCATCCTTCTGCTCTTCACCAACCCGAAGCTGACCTGCTTCGGCAAGCGCATCACCTCGCCGCTCTACCCGATCCTCCGGCGCAGGAAACGAAAGAGAAGAGACGACGCCGGCCCGCCGGCTCCGTCCCGGGAGGGCGGAGAGAAGGAGCCGCAGGAGAAGCCGGTCGAGGATTACGGATTCAAGCTCGATTGAGGGCGGAGACGATCCCTCACGACGGCGGCCGGAAAAACGCGGACGGGCGATGAGGCGTCAGAAACGAACAACACCCGCCGCCGTTTGCGCCCTAGCCTTCCTTCTCGTGTTCCTCGGCGGCTGCCGTCGCCGGCCGCCGCAGCTCGTTCCTCCGCCGGAGATCGGGAGCGTGGAGGGTTACGCCTCGCTCCGCTTTTCGGGCGAAGGGGGGACGGCGAAATCCCGTCTCTCCTTTCAGATCCGCCTGCCCGACCGGGGCCGCATCGAGGTCTTCGACATCCTGGGCCGCACGGTCCTCTATTTCGTGATGGAAGGCACCGAGGCGCTGCTCGTCGTCCCCTCCGAGGCGGCGTACTGCGTCGTCGGAAGCGATGAGATCCTCTCCCGCTTCCTCGGTTTCGCCCTGGATGTCGGGGAATGGACGGCTCTCCTTTCCGGCGTCTGGCCCGAAGTTTCCGCGTCGGGCGAAAACCTCCGCGGCTGGAGCCTCGAGCGTGACGTCCGGAACAGGGTTCGATCCGGAAGACGCGGCGGCGTTTTTTTCGAGGTCGCGGAATTTTTCGGCGGCTCGCCGTCCCCGCGGCGGATCGATTTCGCTTCGGAACGAGGCGTGGGCCGTCTGACGGTCCTCAGCCTCCGCTACAATTCCGCGCCGGCCGAGGCGGCGTTCCTCAGGACGCCGCCCCCGTCCTTTGAAGCCCGGACGTGGGAGGACATCGAGAGGCTGTTGCGGCGTGAAGATTAAATCCTTCGCCAAAATCAACTTCGGCCTCGAGGTTCTCGGCCGGAGGCCGGACGGCTACCACGACATCCGGACGCTGTTCCAATCCGTCAGTCTTCACGACGAGCTTTTTTTCTTCCCCGATCGAAGCGGCCGCATTCTCGTCCGCGGCGACGCCCCGGACATTCCCTGGGACGAGAGCAACCTCATCCACCGGGCGGCGAGAGCGCTGCGCGTCGCTTTCCCGGGCGCGGAGGGCGTCCGGATCGAGGTCCGAAAGCGCGTTCCCGCCGGCAAGGGCCTCGGGGGCGGGAGCGCCAACGCGGCCATGGCGCTCCTCGTTCTCAACAGGCTCTGGGGCCTGGGCCTCGACCGGGCGGCGCTCACGGAAATCGGCCGCGGACTGGGCGCCGACGTCCCTTATTTTTTCGAGGGCGGGCTGTGCCTGGGAGAGGATCGGGGGGACAGGATTTCGCCTCTTGAGGACCTCCCGCCGCGGCCCCTGGTCCTCGTTCTGCCGCCCTTTTCCTGCCCCACGGCGGAAATCTACGGCCGCCACCGCCCGGGCCGCGCAGGCGCTTCCGAAGCCAAGTTGACTTCCGGCCGGGAAGACAGTAAAATAGTCCGGTTTTTCAACGAGCGCGACTTGCGTTTTTTGGAAAACGATTTAGAAGCGACCGTTTTTCGCTTCCATCCTCGACTCCAAGACATCAAGGCCCTTCTCCAGAGCCGGGGGGCGGAGTTGTCCTTGGTGACGGGCTCGGGCTCGGCGGTTTTCGGCGTGTTCCGGGAACGGCGGAAGGCCGAAGACGCGCGGAAGGAGGCGGAACGGTTGTTTCCCGCGGTCCTGGCGGAGACCGTGCCCCGCGAACGGTACGGAAGGGAAATCCGTGCTGGGGTGTAGCCAAGCGGTAAGGCAGCGGACTTTGGATCCGCGATCGGAGGTTCGAATCCTCCCGCCCCAGTCATAGAACGAGCGAGGAGACAGACGAGAGGCCGAGACATGAAAATATTCTGCGGATCATCCAACCCGGCGCTGGCCGGAGACGTGGTCAAGCTGCTGGACCTGGAGCTGGGCCAATGCGTCCTCGAAAGGTTCAACGACGGAGAGATCCATTTCTACATCGACGAAAACGTCCGGGGGGAGGATGTCTTCGTCATCCAGTCCGGCGCCCGGGACGCCAACTTCCATCTCATGGAGCTGTTCGTGATGCTCGACGCCTTCAAGCGGGCTTCGGCCGAGCGGGTCACGGCCGTGATGCCCTATTACGGCTACGCCCGCCAGGACTGGAAGGACAGGCCCCGCGTGCCCATTTCGGCCCGCCTCGTGGCCGACCTTCTGGAAACCTCGGGCGCGGACCGCGTCCTGACCATGGACCTCCACTCGCCCCAGATTCAGGGATTTTTCTCAATTCCCGTCGACAACCTCATCGCCGCGCCCGTCCTCGAAACCACCGTCCGCGGCCTCGGGCTCGAGGGCCTGTGCGTGGTCTCCCCGGACGCCGGGGGCGTGGGCCGGGCCCGGCATTTCGCCAAGAGGCTGGAGGCCACGCTGGCCATCATCGACAAGCGGCGCACGGAGCCCGGAGTGGCGCGGGCCATGAACGTCATCGGCGACGTCCGGGACCGGGACGTCCTCCTCTACGACGACATGGTGGACACGGCCGGCACCCTGACCCAGGGTGCCCAGGCCCTGAGGGAGGCGGGCGCGCGGCGCATCCTGGCCGCCTGCACCCATCCCGTGCTCTCCGGTGCGTCCGTGGAGCGGATCGAGAAGTCCGAAATCGAGCGGCTCATCGTCTCCGACACCATTCCCCTCGGCGAGAACGCCCGCGGCTGCCCGAAGATCGTCGTTTTTTCCGTGGCCGGGCTGTTCAGCGAAACGATCCGGCGCATCAACCTCGGCCAATCGGTGAGTTCGCTGTTTCTTTAAGGAGTGCGAGGACCATGACCATCACCATCAAAGCGCAGAAGAGAGTGGATCTGGGCAAGAACGCCTGCCGGCGGCTTCGAAGCTCGGGGCGCATCCCGGCCGTCATCTACGGCGAAAGTACGGACAGCCTGCCCCTGGCCGTGGACAAGAAAGACCTGCTGGCCATCCTGAAATCCGAGTCGGGGGAGAACACCCTGTTCAAAGTCGGCTTCGATGCGGAGATCCTGGACGCCATGATCAAGGATCTTCAGACCGACCCGGTCACCGACGAGCTCCTGCACGTGGACCTTATCCGCATCTCCATGGACAAGATCCTCCGCGTCTCGGTGCCCGTCCTGCTCAAAGGCGAGCCGGTGGGCGTCAAGGCCGAGGGCGGATTCGTGGACTTCGTCACCCGGCAGCTGGACATCGAGTGCCTGCCCAAGAACATCCCCGAGAGCCTGGAGCTCGACATCAGCGACCTTCATCTCCACCAGGCGGTCAAGGCCTCGGACGTCCTCCCCCCGGAGGGGGTCAAGGTCATCAGCGATCCGGGCACGGTCCTGGCGCTCATCGCTCTGCCCAAGGAAGAGGTCGCGAAGAAGGCCGAGGGCGAGGAGGAGGCCGTAGAGGGCGAGGCGGAAGCCGAGCCCGAGGTCATCAAGAAGGAACGGGCGGAAAAAGAGAAAGAAGAGCCCGAGAAAAAAAAGGAGTAAAGCTTGTGGGCGGTAGTCGGATTGGGAAATCCCGGGAACGAATACGCCAGCACGCGCCACAACGCCGGGTTTCTCTTCGTCCGGCGCCTGGCCCGGGAGTGGGGCGTCCGGCTCGACCGGAGGCGGAACCGTTCACGCCAGGGCGAAGCCCGGAGGGGCCGGACAACGGTCGTTCTCGCTCTGCCCCAGACCTATATGAACCGCAGCGGGCTGGCCGCCCGGTCGCTGCTCGCGGCGCATCGCATCCCGCCCGAGCGTCTGGTCGTCGTCAGCGACGACCTGGACCTCCCCCTGGGACGCATACGCCTCAGGCCGGAGGGCGGGGCCGGCACGCACCTGGGGATGAAGTCGGTCGTCCTGGAAATCGGGACGACAACCTTTCCCCGCATCCGGCTGGGCATCGGGCCGAAGCCCGAAGCCGCGGACGCCGCGGACTTCGTCCTGTCCGAATTTGCGCCCGACGAATGGGAGCCGCTCGAGCAGAGCTTCGAGCGGGCGCGGGAGGCCCTGGAGCTCGTCCTGAAGGGACGGCTCGCCGAGGCCATGAACCGAGCGAACGCACTCCTTGCTCCTTCCCAGAGGAGGGGGAGCTCTGATCCATAAGGAGGTCCGATGAATTTCTACGAAACGGGTTTTTTGATCGCCCCCAACCTGTCCGACGAGGAATCGGAGGCTTTCATCCAGCAGATGGCCGACGTCATCGCCGCTCGGAACGGAAAGCTCGTCCGAACGGAGAAGTGGGGCAAAAGAAGGCTGGCCTACCGTTTGAAGAAACACAACGAGGCCAGCTACGTGTTTCTCCATTATGAGGCCCAGCCGGACGCCGCCCAGGAGCTGGGCCGGCGTCTCCGGCAGTCGGAAGCCGTCCTCCGCTATCTGACCGTCAGGAAGGAGGAAGGCCCGAACGTCCGCAGCAAGCGCAAGGCCCGCAACCTCGCCAAACGCGAGGAGGCCAGGGCCGCCGCCGCCAAGGCGGCCGCCGAAAGCGCCCCGGCGCCCGAGCCGGAGAGCGCCCCCGAAGGAGAAGAGAGCCATGAGTAGGCCGTACAAACCGGGCGGAAGAGACGACGACAGGCGCGAGCGCGGAGGCTCCGACCGGGGGGAGAAGGGCGGATACAGGAGGCGTTTTTCCTCCAAGCGCAAGTTCTGCCGTTTCTGCCAGAGGAACATCAAGGACATCGACTACAAGAACGTCGACATCCTGCGCAAGTACGTGCCCGACCGGGGGAGGATTTCGCCCCGCCGCGTGAGCGGGACGTGCGCCTTCCACCAGAGGAAGCTCGCCCAGGCCGTCAAGCGCGCGCGTCTGATGGCCCTGCTGTTTTATGTCGAGGATTGAGGGCCGAGCGAGGGGAAGAGACCATGAAAGTCATTCTCAAGAGCGACGTGGAAAATCTGGGGCGCAAGGGCGACACCGTCAATGTGGCGGCGGGCTACGGGCGGAACTATCTCCTCCCCCGCAAGCTCGCTCTGGAGGTCACCCCGACCAACATGAAGATGATCGAGATCGAACGTCAGGCGCTCCGGAAGCGGCTGGAGAAGGAGCGCCAGTCCCATCAGGACCTCATCGCCCGGCTCAACGCCGTGGCCCTTACCTTCCGCCGCAAGGCGGGCGAGCAGGATCACATCTTCGGCTCGGTCAGCGCGGCGGACATCAAGGAGGCGCTGGCCGGGATGGGATTTGAGGTGGACAAGAAAAAGATCGGGCTGGAGGAGCCCCTCCGCCGGCTGGGCAACTATTCCGTGCCGGTCAGGGTCTTCGGGGACGAGAAGGCCGAGGTCAAGGTCGAGGTCGCGGCCTTGGAGGGGGAAGAGACCGAGGAGGCCTGAGCGGCGGGCGGAGCGCCCGCCGCGGGACCGGCGGCCGGGAGGGGCGGCGGCTTCCCGGCCGGGAACGTCGCATGGGTGTGAAGGAGCGGCCGAAGAGGCCGAGGGGGACGAGATGGACATCGACCTGACTTTTTTGAAAAAAACTCCGCCCCACAACCTGGAGGCGGAGAAGGCCGTCCTGGGCGGCATCCTGGTCAACAATGAGAACCTGAACATTCTCCTGTCCTCCGTCCGCCCCGAGGATTTCTACAAGGACGCGCACCGCATCATCCTGGACAAGATCAGCGATCTCGTGGACAAGGGAGTCCCGGTCGACCTCCTGTCGCTCACCGAGACCCTGAAGCGCGACGGCCGGCTGGAGGAGGTGGGCGGCGCCTCCTATCTGAGCTCGCTTCTGGACGGAGTGCCGCGCAGCGTGAATGTCGCCACTTACGGCCGGATCATCCGGGAGAAGGCCATGCTCCGCCGCCTCATTCTGAGTTCGATGAAAATCCTGGCCTCGAGCTTCGACGAGAGGGAAGAAGCCGACACCATCCTGGACGAGGCGCAGAGCGCCATCATCGACGTCTCCGACCTGCGGGTCAAGCCCGGCTTCTTCCAGGTCGGGAACCTCCTCGGCGAGGCCTTGGAAAGGATCGAGCACCTCTCCCAGAAACAGGAGGCCGTGACCGGAGTGCCCTCCGGGTTCCGGGACCTCGACGCGCTGACGGCCGGGTTCCACCCCTCGGAGTTCGTGGTCGTGGCCGCACGGCCGTCGATGGGCAAGACGGCCTTCTGCCTGAACATCGCCCAGCACCTGGGGACCAAGACGGACTACGCCGTGGGCTTTTTTTCCATGGAGATGTCCAAAGAACAGCTCATTTTCCGCATGCTGTGCTCCGACGCCATGGTCGATCTGCAAAAGGTCCGCAAGGGCTTCATCTCCGAGATGGATATGCAGAAGATCAAGCTCAGCGCCGAGAGCCTGGCCCCGGCCAGGGTTTTTCTCGACGAAACGCCGGCGCTGTCGCTCATGGAAATGAAGGCCAAGTGCCGGCGGCTGAGGCTCGAGAACAACCTGGACATCGTCTTCCTGGACTACATGCAGCTCATGCGGACCAGCGGCCGGTTCGAAAACCGCAACCAGGAGATGTCCTACATCTCGCGCTCGCTCAAGGAGCTGGCCAAGGAGCTTGCCATCCCCGTGGTGGGCATCTCCCAGCTCAGCCGCGCGCCGGAGAAGCAGCGCCGCGAGCCGCGGCCGATGCTGAGCGATTTGAGAGAATCGGGGGCGATTGAGCAGGACAGCGACGTGGTCATCTTCATCTACCGCCCCGAGTTCTACCGCCGCGACGAGATCGAGCTTCAGGGCCTGGCCGAAGTCATCGTCGCCAAGCAGCGGAACGGGCCGACCGACGACCTCAAGCTCGTCTATTTCAACAAGTACACGAAATTCGCCGACCGCGCGCTCGGGTACGGGGAGGAATGAGATGGCCGGGGCGCGGCCGTGGAGACCGGTCCGGACCTTCTTCGAGCAGCTGGGCGAGGTGGGCCTCCTGGCGGCCGTGTCCTTCGGCAACCTCTTCAAAAAGCCCTGGGAGAAAACGAATTTCATCCTGCAGCTCGAAGAAGTCGGCGTCCGAACCGTGCCGGTCGTCACGCTGACCGCCGCCTTCGGCGGGCTGGTCTTCGGGCTTCAGACCTATTCCGGTTTCCACCGCTACATCGGCCCCGGGACCGAGGCTTACGGAGGATCGATCATCTCGATCGGCCTGGTGCGGGAGCTCATCCCCATCTGGGTGGCGGTCATGGTCTCCGGACGGGTCGCTTCGGCCATGACCGCCGAGATCGGCACGATGAGGATCACCGAACAGATCGAGGCCCTGTTCAGCCTGGGCGCCGACCCCAACAAGTATCTGGTCGTGCCGCGGCTGGCGGCCTGCCTGATCATGCTTCCCTGCCTGACGCTTTACGGCGACCTGGTGGGCGTTTTCTGCGGCTGGCTGTACAACGTCCTCATGGGCGTCAGCGGCTTCGCCTACATCCAGAGCGCCATGATCTACATGGAGATCTGGGACGTGGCCGTCGGCCTCATCAAGGCCCTGATCTTCGGGGCGGTCATCGCCGTCGTCGCCTGCTGGAACGGGCTGAAGGCCGAGGGCGGAGCCAAGGGCGTGGGCCGGGCCACGACGAGGACCGTGGTCATCAGCGCCGTCTCGATCCTCATCCTCAATTTTTTCCTGAGCAAGGCCCTGCCGGCCACGCTGCTTCAAAAATGATCCGCATCACCGGCCTGCACAAATCCTTCGGCGAGAACCACGTGCTGCGGGGCGTCGACCTCGAGGTGCGGCGAGGAGAGACGATGGTCGTCATCGGCCAGAGCGGCTCGGGGAAGAGCGTTCTCATCCGCCACATCATCGGTATCATGAGGCCCGACCGGGGGACGATCGAAGTCGACGGCACGGACATCACGACCCTCAAAGGCCCGGCCCTGCAGGCCGTGACGCGCAAGATCGGCATGCTCTTCCAGGGGGCGGCCCTGTTCGATTCGATGAACGTCTTTCAGAACGTCGCCTTCGGACTGGAGCGCCAGGCCGACCTCAGCCCCGCCGCGATCCGGGACCGGGTGAAGGAAAGCCTCCGTCTGGTGGGGCTGCGGGACGTCGAGCGCCTCATGCCCCACGAGCTGAGCGGCGGGATGAAGAAGCG
>JAFGAV010000108.1 GCA_016933515.1 Candidatus Aminicenantota bacterium | reverse complement strand
TGTGTTATGTTAGCGGCGTCATGGCCGTGCTGCATGTCCTGGGAACGGGGGGAGCGGCGCCGACCGCCGAGCGCGACAATACGGCGTTTGCCCTCGAGGCCGGAGGCCCGATCGCTCTCATTGATTGCCCGGGCAGCGTCCTTCTGAAGCTGAAAAAGGCCGGAATCGACGGGCAGAGGCTTGAGGCTTTGCTCGTGACCCATGTTCATCCCGACCATGTCTACGGCCTGCCGTCGCTCGTCCACGGATTGATGCTCGTGGAGGGCCGCCTGCGCGTTTTCGGCTCGCAGGAGAGCCTGAATTTTTGCGGCCGGCTCCTCGACCTGTTCGGGCTCCGCGAGCCCAAAATCAGGATGCGGGTCGAGTTGGTGGCTGTGGAGCCGGGGAGCCGTTTCCGGGTCCACGACGGCCTGGAGGCCTTCGGAATCCCCGTTCCCCACACGGCGGCCTCGCTTGCTTTTCATCTCTATTTTCAAGACAGCCGGAACGGGTGGGTCTTTTCCGGAGACACTCCTCCGGTTCCCCAGGTCTTTCTGAGGGCGGGGGAAGCGGACGGACTGGTCCATGACTGCAGCGCTCCCGAGAGGTTTTTTGTCAAAGAACCCGCCCTGCGGTCCATGCACACCAGCTCCGATGAGCTCGGACGGATGGCGGCCGAAGCCGGAGTGGCGCGGCTCATCCCCTGCCATTTTTTCGGCGACGCGGATTTCCGGATCGAGGAAATCGAGAACGAGATCCGGCGTCATTACCGCGGCCGTCTTCTCATGCCCCGGGACGGGCAGGCGGTTCCCTTGTCCGCCTTCTGAGCTGTGGCGGAACGACCGGACCGGAGAAGACGTGAATTCCCGACGCCAAGTTGTGAGACGCTTCGGTTTCTGGTATGATAGCGCCTCATTTTTTCGGGTTCATCATAAGGAGGCCTCATGAATTTCGGAGTCATTAACGAAAGCCAAAAGATAGAACACCGAGCCGGTCTGTCGCCGAGCGGCGTATCCTTCCTTGTCGACCAGGGCCACACCGTCTACATCCAGGCCGGAGCCGGTCTGAAGGCCGGATACACCAATGAGGACTACGCCGATCTGGGAGCGCATGTGGTGTTCACCAAGGATGAGGTTTTCGGCCGATCGGACGTCGTCATCAACATCTCGCCCCTGAACGAGGAGGAGTCGAAACTCGTCAAGCCCGAACAGATTCTCATCGGCTTCCACCACCTAGCCGTGGCCCGGAAGGCCATCGTCGAGGAATTCCTGCAGAAAAAAGTGACCATCATCGGCTTGGAGATCATCCAGGACAACGAAGGGCGGTTGCCCTTCCTCGAGAGCCTGGGAGAGGTGGCTGGTCAGCTCTGTTCCAACATCGCCGGATATTACCTCCAGTCCAGCCACGGCGGCCGGGGGACGATCATCGGCGGCACGGTCAGCGTTCCTCCGGCCACGGCGGTCATCATCGGCACGAGCATCCTGGCCAGGAGCGCCCTGCGGGCCTTGTATGACGCCGGGGCCCAGACGATTGTCCTGGGGCTGTTCATGGACCGCATGAAGCAGCTCGAGGACATGACCTCCGGCCGGGTCGTGTCCATGATGGGCAGCAAATACAACATCGGCCGCATGACCCGCGTCGCCGACATCCTGGTCGGCGCCGTGCTCCGCCCGGGGGAGAGGGCCCCGATCATGGTCACGCGCGACATGGTCAAAACCATGAAGCCGGGGTCGGTCATCATTGACCTGGCCATCGATCAGGGAGGCTGCATCGAGACCAGCCGGCCCACGACGCTCGAACAGCCGGTGTACATGGAAGAAGGGGTCATCCACTACTGCGTCCCGAATCTGACCGCCGCGGTCAGCCGGACGTCGACTAAGGTCATCTCCAACCATCTCATCCGCTATCTGAACCTGCTGGGTGAGGCCGGACTGGAAGGCGCCCTGAAACAGATCGAGCCCCTGTGCCGCGGGGTATACGCCCATAAAGGCAAGATCGTCCGCCGGAACCTCGCCGAGCGGTTCCAGCTGCCCTGTTCCGAGCTGAAATTGTAAGGACGGCCGGGGCGAAGGTTCGGCAAAAAGGGGAAAGCGCGGAACAAGGCGGCCGGTGTCGGGCGGACAGGCGCGACTCCGGGCGGCAATGAAACGCACATGTCGGACAGCAAGAAAGAACTGGACCCTGAGCTCAAACAGCGCTTGAGGAGCGGCTATGAGCTTCCCTGGCGCAAGGAGTTGCGCCGGGCGATTCCCATCAAGGAGCGGATGCGCCTTCCGCGGGAGCAAATGCCCGAGAGGGAGCCGGACGAGAGAAACAAGGATTTCTGCGAAGTCAATGTCGGCCTCTCGCCCGAAGCCGCCGTCCGGGAAGCCCGTCGTTGTTTGGACTGCGCCAACCCTCTCTGCGTCGCCGGCTGCCCCGTGGCCATCGACATCCCGGGCTTCATCAAGCTCGTGGAGAAGGGAGATTTCATCGGAGCGGTCCGCAAGATCAAGGAAACGAACTCCCTGCCGGCGATCTGCGGCCGGGTCTGCCCCCAGGAAACTCAGTGCGAGGACGTCTGCACGCTCAAAAAAGCCACCGGGGTGCCCGTCGCCATCGGGAACCTGGAGCGTTTCGTCGCGGATTTCGAAAGAAGCCGGGGAAAGGTGTTCGTCCCGCCTTCTCCGAAATCCTCGGGATTCAAGGTGGCCGTCATCGGCGCCGGACCGGCGGGTCTGACCGTCGCCGGAGACCTGGCCAAGAAGGGCCACCAGGTGACGATCTTTGAAGCCCTCCATACCGCCGGCGGTGTGCTGGTCTACGGTATTCCTGAGTTCCGGCTGCCCAAGGCCATTCTGAAGGCCGAAGTCGAGTACCTGCAGAGTTTGGGCGTCGAGATGAGGACGAACTTCGTCGTGGGCAAGACGGCCGACCTGGAGGACCTGCGGCGTCGGGGCTACAGAGCCTTTTTCATCGGCAGCGGCGCCGGACTGCCGAATTTCATGAAAATTCCCGGTGAAAACCTTGTGGGCGTTTATTCGGCGAACGAATATCTCACCCGGGTGAACCTCATGCGGGCATACGATTTTCCTCGGTCCGACACGCCGGTGCTGCGGGCGAAGACGGCGGCCGTAATCGGAGGAGGGAACGTGGCCATGGATTCGGTGCGTACGGCCAAGCGGCTGGGGGCGGAGAGGGCTATGATCGTCTATCGGCGCTCGCATCAGGAGATGCCCGCCCGCGTCGAGGAGGTCAAGCACGCCGAGGAGGAGGGGGTCGAGTTCCATCTCCTGACCACGCCCATCCGCTACATCGGAGACGATCACGGCAGGCTCAAGGCCATGGAGACCCTGCGCATGGAGCTGGGGGAGCCCGACGCCTCCGGCCGCCGGCGCCCCGTGCCCGTTCCCGGTTCGGAATGCGTCACCGAAGTGGACCTCGCGGTGGTCGCCATCGGACAGAGCCCCAACCCCCTCATCGCCCAAACCACCCCCGGCCTGACAGTCGGGAAGTGGGGCAACGTGGAAGTGGACTGGACGACCTTGGCCACGAGTCTGGAAGGCGTCTACGCCGGCGGGGATATCATCCGCGGAGGCGCGACCGTCATTCTGGCCATGGGAGACGGCCGGACGGCGGCCGCCGAGATGGACCGTTTTTTGAGAGGACTTACCTGACCATGTCAGGGTTCGGATATCATCATACGAGGATTGGAGGATTCATATGAGTTGGGTCGACGAATACAAGAAAAAGCTGTGCAGCGCGGAAGAAGCCGTTTCGGTCATCAAGAGCCGAGACCGGGTTTACATCAGCGGCAACGCGGCCACGCCTTACGTCCTGAACAAGGCTCTGGCGAAAAGGAAGGATGAGCTCCAGGACGTCGAACTCGTTCATGTTCTTCTGCTGGGCGAGGACCCTCTCTCGAAACCGGAGATGGAGGGCCGTTTCCGCCACAATTCGCTGTTTGTCGGCCCGGCCGACCGCAAGGCCATCAACGACGGCCGCGCCGATTACGTGCCCATCTTCCTGCACCAGATCCCGGCCCTGTTCCTCTCGGGGCAGATGCCCCTCGACGTGGCCATGCTCCATGTCTCCCCCCCCGACGAGCACGGCTTCGTGAGCCTGGGCGTCGAAGTCCTTTCGTCCAAGGCCGCCGCGGAAAAGGCCAAGATCGTCATCGCCCAGGTCAACGACAAGATGCCCCGGGTGCTCGGCGACGCGTTCGTCCATGTTTCCCGTTTCCAGAAAATCGTCGAGATCTCGGAAGACCTTCCCCAGCTGGAAAAGAGCCCCTTCTCCGAAGTGGAAATGAAAATCGGGAAGTACATCGCCGACCTCATCGAGGACGGGAGCACCCTGCAGCTCGGCATCGGCGGCATCCCCGACGCGGTCCTGGCCTCTCTCCAGGGCCGCCGGGATTTGGGAATTCATACCGAAATGGTGTCGGACGGCGTCATGGAGGCCATCGAGGCGGGCATCATCACCGGCAGCCGCAAGACCTTCCATCGCGGCAAGGTCATCATCACCTTCGCCCTCGGCTCGAGCCGGCTGTACGACTTCATCGACAACAATCCGGTCATCGAGGCTCATCCCGTCGATTACGTCAATCATCCCTTCGAAGTCGCCCGCAACGAAAACATGGTGGCCATCAACTCGGCCATCGAGGTCGACATCACCGGCCAGGTGTGTTCGGATTCGATCGGCACCTATATTTTCAGCGGTTTCGGCGGCCAAGTGGATTTCATTCGCGGCGCGGCCCATTCCCGGGGCGGGAAGCCGATCATCGCCCTGCCGGCCACGGCCAAGAACGGAGAGATGTCGCGCATCGTGCCGTTCCTCAAACAGGGCGCGGGCGTGGTCACCACCCGGGCCGATGTGCGCTATGTCGTCACCGAGTTCGGCGTGGCCTACCTCCACGGCAAGAACCTCTTGGAGCGGACCGAGGCGCTCATCAACATCGCCCATCCCAAGTTCCGGCCCGAGCTCATCCGGGAGGCCAAGGCGCGGCACTTGATCCGCTGAGCGCGGAGAGAGGATGGAGCAACCCGACCTTTTTCCGCCGGATGCCGGGCGCGTCGGCACGGACGAGTCGGGCAAGGGCGACTACTTCGGCCCGCTCGTCGTGGCCGCCTTCTTCCTGCCCGAGGGCCAGGAGGAGGTTCTGCGCGAGTTGAGGGTCAGGGACAGCAAAATGACCTCGGACCACCGGGTTCGAGACCTGGCCGACATTCTTCGTCGGGGCTATGTCCACTCCGTGGTGGCCATCGGGCCGGAAAAATACAACGAGCTGTACGAACGGCTGCGGAACCTGAACCGCCTCCTGGCCTGGGGTCACGCCCGGGCGATCGAGAACATCCTCCTGGAGAAGAACGTCAAGCTGGCCGTCACCGACCAGTTCGGCGACAAGGCGTTCGTGCTCAACGCCCTGATGAAGAAGGGGAGGACGATCGAGCTCATTCAGAAGCCCAGGGCCGAAGAGGACCCGGCCGTGGCCGCGGCTTCGCTTCTGGCCAGGGCGGAGTTCCTGAAGCGGCTCCATTTCCTGTCGAAAGAGGTTGGGCTCGAGCTGCCCAAGGGTTCCTCGCCCCCGGCCGAAGCGGCGGCGGTCGAGCTCGTCAAGAAGCAGGGACCCGAGGCTCTGCGGCGAGTGGCCAAGGTGCACTTCAAGATGACGGCCCGCATCCTCGCCGCCGCCAAATAGAGGGGAGAGGAAGGGATGAGCGGGATTCTTAAGATCGGCCTCATCATCATTCTCCTCCTTTTTCTGATCAGGAAAAAGTGGGACCTCGGACTGGTTCTTTTCCTGGGGGCCGCACTGACGGAGATTCTCTTCCGGCTCGATGTCCGCGCCTTCGGCCGCGATGTTTTCCAGGCCTCCAAGGCCGGCGACACTCTGAGCCTGGTGGGCATCTTCTGGCTGGTGATTTATCTCGGGAATTTTCTCGGTCAGAAACAGTACTTCCGGATCATGATCGACGCCCTCAAAAGACTCGTTCCGGACGCGCGTCTCATCCTTGCCCTTCCCCCGGCCTTCATCGGCCTCCTGCCCGTCTTCGCCGGGGCCATGCTCTCCGCCCCCATCATCGAGGAAGCGGGGAGAAGATGGAATCTCAAACCGGCCTGGAAAACGTTTCTCAACTACTGGTTCCGCCACATCTGGGAATACACCTGGCCTCTTTACGCCAATCTGATCATCGCCGCGGCCGTCCTCAAGATCCCCATCTTGAGAATTTCCCTCCATCAACTGCCTTTCACTCTTCTGGCCGCCGGCGTGGGGCTTTTCGTCCTCTTTCGGAACGTCCCGGCCCTGCCCCGGGAAAGCCGGGACGGAAGAAAGCGCGCGGCCGTCGCGAGGCTTCTCTACAGCCTGTGGCCCATCCTCCTCGTGATCGTGCTCATTTTCGCCCTTCGCCTGAAGATGCTCCTGGCCCTCGGCCTGACGGCTTTGGCGACTCAATTTTTGTCCCGGATGTCTCTCAAGGAACGGGCGGGTCTCGTCCTCAAGAGCCTCGACTGGAAGTCGGGGATCCTGATCATCTCCGTCATGGTTTTCAAGCAAATCCTGGGGACCTCGGGCGCGCTTGAAGCCGTGGGCCGCGCCGTTCCCCCCCACGGCGCCGGCGCCTATATGCTTCTCTTCGCCGCCCCGTTCATCATCGCCTGGCTGACGGGGGTCAATCAGGCGTACGTGGGGATCTCCTTTCCCATGCTCCTGCCGGTTTTCGGAGAGGCGAATCCCGATATGGTGCTGATCGTGTTCGCCTACGTCAGCGGCTTCTGCGGGATTCTGCTCTCGCCCGCCCATCTCTGCCTGGTCACGACGATCGAATATTTCAAATCGTCGTTCAACGATGTGTATCGGATCCTCGTCGCCCCGGTGGCGGCGATCTGGGCCGCGGCGCTGCTGATGCTCATCGTGTTCAAAGTGATCCTTTAGCGTTTCTCGCAATGCCGCCGAGAGCGCTCGCTCGAACCGCCGGTCTTGCTTCCGGCTCTTTGACTTTCATGCCTAGGAACCATGCCTTCCCATTCACACTCTCTGTCGATGCGCTTCAGAGACGCAAAGCCAGTTGAGGCCTATTCGTCAGCGACCCTCGGCCGAATTATCGGGAGTATTTTGGAGTGCGGCCTCATGAGGCCGCTTTGAAAGCGGCGCCGCGTCGCCGCACTCCCAAAAAGACGCTGCGTCCGACTTTCGTCCCGCTGCTTGCGAATCTTAACGAGGGATTTGAGCGGCGCTTATCGAGCGGCGCCCCAACACCACGGTCTCATATTCCGCCGTCTTGAGGGCTTAAGGGGATCTTGTATCCCAGGCGTTGGAGAATTAATATACACACCGACACCATGACCGAACGCCTCTTTTTCAGGGATGGCTACCGGACGGAATTCGAAGCCCGGATCCTGGAGAGGCGCGAGCACGAGGGGAGGCCGGCCGTCGTGCTCGACAAAACATGTTTTTATCCCGAATCGGGCGGGCAGCCCTGGGACACCGGGACGCTGAGCGGGGCGCCCGTCGTTCAGGTTGTCGAGGAGGGCGAATCCATCCTGCATGTTCTGGCGGACGAATCCGGTCCGGGGCCCGCTCTCGAGACAGGCGCCGCGGTCTCCGGCCGCATCGACTGGCCGCGCCGTTTCGATCACATGCAGCAGCACACGGGGCAGCACATCCTCTCCCAGGCGTTCATCGAAGTCCTCAACGGCGAGACGCGGTCCTTCCATTTGGGAGAGGCGGCGTCCACGCTTGAGATCGGATTGAGCCGCGCCGAGGATGCGGACATCGAGCGTGTCGAACGCCGGGCCAACGAGATCGTCTTCCGCGACCTTGAAGTGAAGACCTATTTCGTTAACGCCGAGAACATCGGACAAATCCCCCTGCGGCGTCCGCCCAAAAAAGAGGGAACGATCCGCGTCGTCGAAGTGGAGGGGTTCGATTACTCCGCCTGCGGAGGCACGCATTGCCGCCGGACGGGCGAGATCGGATTGATCAAGGTCATCCGATGGGACAAGATCCGAGGCAACCTCCGTTTCGAATTTCTATGTGGCGGCAGGGCGCTCGAGGATTACGGCCGGAGGAATGCCGCGCTGCGCAGGATCTCGGGACTGTTCTCGGCGAGCGACGCGGACGCTCCGGCCTCGGTGGAGAAAGCGCTCGGTGAGATCAAGGCGCAGAACAAGGCCGCCAAAGCACTCAGGGAAAAACTGGCGGCCTGCGAAGCGCAAGACTTGATTCGTGAGACGGAGGGACGCGTTATCCGCCGCGTTTTCTCGGACAAAACCCCGGAGGAGGTCCGGCTCCTCGCCCTGGCCGTCATCAGACAGGCTTCCCGTATTGTGCTTTTCGCTGCTGAAGCATC
>JAFGAV010000107.1 GCA_016933515.1 Candidatus Aminicenantota bacterium | reverse complement strand
TTGACGGTTCCCCTCCATCGGGAGCTCGCTCCCGGAACGGTCCAGGCGATCTACAGGCAAGCCCTCCGCTTTATCTCCGAACACGATCTCCATCCGCAATTTTATGGAAAAGAATGACGAGGCGCGGACAAGACCGCCGGTCAAACCTTTCGCTCACATTCCTTCAAGCATCCATTCCTCCATAAATCAAAACTATGGCAACGGCTCCCTTCGGGAGAGAACACCATTCAGGGGAAAGAAAAGCGCGTTCATGATCGGCCTGCCGGCGGATTCGCACGACAACCTGGCCGCCCGGCAGCGGGCGAGCGGAATATTCCGCGACCTCGGCTGAAAGCCCCTCGGCAGTTTTCAGACGGACGATTAGTGCCCTATCGGCCGGGCGAACGGGGTCAGCTCTCCGAAGCGGTCGTAGCCGCCGGCCTTTTGCCGCTCGCGCAGGAGCCGGTCGATCCGGCCGGCGGCCTTCGGGCGATGTCAAGACCGCTCATTGACTCCTCTTTTATGGCTTGATATTCTTCGAATAACCGGGCCTCTCGAGGGGAGAGCATGGCCATCATATGCCCCAAGTGTCACGCCGGGAACAGCGACGACTCCAAGTTCTGCGGCCACTGCGCCGCTCCGTTGAAGCCGGAGGGCATCGACAGCGCTTCGATGACGAAGACTTTGGCGACGCCTTCGCCTACGGTCTCGAAGGGCGTCGTCATCGCCGGTAAGTATCGGGTCATCGAGGAGCTCGGCCGCGGGGGCATGGGCATCGTCTACAAGGCCGAGGACACCCGCCTCAAACGGACCGTGGCCCTCAAGTTCCTGCCGCCGGAGCTGACCCACATTTCCGAGATCAAGGACCGGTTCATGCGGGAGGCCCAGGCGGCCGCGTCCCTGGATCATCCCAATATCTGCACGGTCTACGAATTCGACCAAGCCGATGACAAGGCCTTCATCTCCATGGCCTACGTTGAAGGCCGGAGCCTGAGAAAGAGGATCGACTCGGGCCCGCTCGAGCTCGAGGAGGCGCTGCGGATCGCCGTCCAGGCGGCCGAAGGACTTCAGGAGGCCCACAAGAAGGGAATCGTCCACCGGGACGTCAAGAGCGCCAACATCATGGTCACGGACAAAGGCCAGGCCAAGATCATGGACTTCGGTCTGGCCCGCGTCGCGGGAGCCACCCTGGTCACCCGGGAAGGGATGACCATGGGGACGGTTGCCTACATGTCCCCCGAGCAGGCCCGAGGACAAACGGTCGACCACCGGACGGACATCTGGTCCTTCGGCGTCGTCCTCTACGAGATGCTCACCGGGGAGCTGCCCTTCAAGGGGGATCGCGAGCAGGCCGTTATCCACTCGATCCTGAAGGAAAGACCCCAGTCCATCACGGAGCAGAAGGCCGAGATCCCCGCGTCTATCGAGCAGGTCGTGTTTCGGGCCCTGGAGAAGGATCCGGACAAGCGCTATCAACGCATCGACGACCTCCTGGACGACCTGAAGTCCATCGCCGCGGGAATCGTCCCGGACGAGATCAAGACGAGGCTGAGGAGGGAGAAGCTTCGCCGGAGCAAGAGAGCCGTTTTTTTCGCCGGCGCCGGCGGCCTGATCATTCTGGCGGTCGCATTGGCCCTGATCTTATTCCCAGGCCGCGCCGCGGCCATCGAATCGATCGCCGTCCTTCCTTTTGAAAACTTCACCGGGGACGCGGAGCAGGAATATTTCGTCGACGGCGTGACCGACGAGCTGATCGGACAGCTTGCCCAGATCAGCGGACTGCGGCGCGTCATTTCCCGCACATCGGTCATCCGCTACAAGCATACCGACAAGCCGCTGCCGGATATCGCCCTGGAATTGAAGGTCGATGCCCTGGTGGAAGGGACGGTCTATCAAGTCGGGGAGACCGTGCGCATCCGCGTGCAGGTGATCGATCCTCTCCCCGAGGAGCGGAGCCTGTGGGCAAAGACCTATGAGCGGGCAGGGGACCAAGTCTTGATGTTGTACGGCGAAATGGCCCGAGCGATCGCCGAAACGGCCAAGGTCAGCTTGACCGTCGATGAATCAACGAGGCTGGCCGCCGCTCGCCGGGTCAATCCCGAGGCCTACGAGGCCTATCTCAAAGGCGAATTCCACTGGCGTAAATTCACCAAAGAGGACATCGAAACCGCGCTGGGATACTATGAGTTGGCTCTCCAAAAGGATCCTCGGTTCGCGCCGGCTTACGCCGGCATCGCCTCTTACTGGGGGGCGATGACCTATTTCGGGATGCTTTCCCGCGAGGTTATGCCCAAAAGAAAAGCGGCCTTGGATCGAATTCTCGAGTTGGACAGCATGTCGCCTGATGCACATAACTTGCTTGCCTCCAATGCGGTCTGGTTCGAATTTGACTGGGAGAAGGCCGAGAAAGAGTATCTTCTGACGTTTGAACTCAATCCCAATGACGCCGGGGCCCGGGTTTTTTTCGGGTTGTTCCTCACGGGAATGGGACGTTTCGAGGAAGCCAAGGCCCAAATGCGGATCGGCATCGAATTGGATCCTCTGAATTCGATGTTCCAGAGCTATCTGGGTCTCGCTTTCCTGCGCGCGCGGGAGTTCGATGAGGCCATCGCCCAGTTCCGGAAGGGGCTGGCCCTGCAGCCGGATTTCGCGGACGCCCTGGGCGGCCTGAGGCAGTGCTACCACCACAAGGGAATGCACCGGGAAGCGTTGGATGTGTCGAGACGGCTTTATGCCGCGACCGGCGCCCGGGATCTTCTCGAAGCTCTCAATCGCGGCGACGAGGCGGGCGGCTACAAGGAGGCGATGCGGCAGGCCGCCGAAGCGCTGGCCGCTCGATCCAACCGCGCCTACTCCATGGGCATCGCGACGCTCTACGTCTATGCCGGGGAAAAGGAGAAGGCCCTGGATTGGCTCGAGATCGCCTACGAGGAAAAGATACAGAATCTCGTTTATCTGAACGTCTATCCCAAGTGGGACCTGCTGCGCGATCATCCCCGCTTTCAGGAATTGATCCGGCGGATGAATTTCCCCGTCAACAAAAAGCTTTCCCCGACATCCTGAGGGGCGCTTCCTTTAAAAGGGGATTAGAATAGGGACAGCCTACTCATTATTTATTTCATGCGGAAGACAAAAATATGCCTTTTTTTCTATGGGCATCTCGGAGAGGCTGTCTTGCGGGCAATGGGGCGGCTGCGATCTCCAGGGCGCCGTCTCCTCTCCCCGCAGGACAGAGGCCCGGACCCTAGGACTTCGGCAGATACCAGCAGATGACCTTGGGCTCGGTCATCTCCTGAAGGGCGAACTTGATGCCCTCGCGCCCCAAACCGGAGTTCTTGACGCCGCCGAAGGGCATGGAATCCAGCCGGTAGTCCGTCGAGTCGTTGATCATGACCCCGCCGCACTCCAGGCCGTAGGCCAGCTTGAAGGCCAGGTCCACGTCGCGGGTGAACAGGGCGGCGTGAAGGCCGTAGTCGATGCTGTTGGCCTCGGCCAGCGCCCGGTCGGCGTCGTCCACGGGGTAGAGGTTGACGGTCGGCCCGAAGACCTCTTCGGCGTGGATCTTGGCGTTCCGGGGCACGTTCTCGAGGACGGTGGGCTCGAGGAGCGCCCCGGTCCGACGCCCACCCGTAAGGACGCGAGCCCCGGCCTTCACGGCTTCGCGGACCCAGCCCTCGAGCCTCTTGGCTTCGCCCTCGCTGATCATCGGTCCCATGTCCGTCTCTTCCTTGAGTTTGTCGCCGATCTTATAGCCCTTCGTGATCTCCACGAAGCGCTTCTTGAAAGGCTCGTAGACATCCCGATGGACGTAGAGGCGCTGCACGCCGATGCAGTTCTGGCCGGCGGCCCAGAAGGCGCCCGAAACGCACGTCTCGGCCGCCCATTCGAGGTCGGCGTCCTTCCAGACGATGACCGGGGAGTTGGAGCCGAGCTCCATCCCGATCTTCTTCAAGCCGGCGATCTGTGTGATGCGCCGACCGGCCTCGACGCCGCCGGTGAAGGAGATCATGCGCGGCCGCGGGTCGGCGACCAGCGCGTCCCCGATCTCGCCGCCGTGCCCGGTGAGGACCTGCATGACGAGCTCCGGCAGTCCGGCCTCCATGAAGGCCTCGACGAGCTTGATCCCCGAGAGCGGCGTGACCGTGGCCGGCTTGAGGATGACGGAATTCCCGGCCGCGACGGCCGGCCCGAGCTTGTGGGCCGCCAGGTTCAGGGGATCGTTGAACGGCGTGACGGCCAGGACGACGCCGACGGGCACGCGCTCGTAATAGCCGCGCCGCTTCTCTCCGCCCGGGAACGAGCCGAAGGGGATGGTCTCGCCCTGGATCCGCTTGGACTCCTCGGCCGAGGCCGTAAGAGTGTTGACGCATCGGCGGGCTTCCTTGCGGGCCTCGCGGATGGTCTTCGAGCCCTCCCGGGCGATCGTCAGGGCGAACTCCTCGAGGCGGCTCTCGACGATGCCGGCCGTCTTGAACAGGATCCGGGCCCGATCATGGACGCTCATCTTGCGGGAAACATCAAAGCCCTTGACCGCCGCGGCGACGGCCGCGTCCGCGTCCGCCGCGTCGGCCCGCGGCACGGTATCGATCAGGGAGTCGTCGAAAGGGTCCCGGACTTCGATTTTCTTCTCGCGCTCAACCCATTGCCCGCCTAAAAGCATTTTCATGCGCCTGTCTCCTTCGAGAAACACACCGCCCGCTCCGTCGACGCTGCGGGCTTTGGGAATGAGGAAATCCTACCGACGGCCGCCGGACCTGTCAAGAATCCGCCCGGAAACAAGCGAGGCCGCGCATCTCTGTGCCGGGAAAGGAATCTCCGCTCATGGATTCCCTCTCTTGGCCTTTCTCCAAGCAAAGAACGCTGACGACCGGTTCCGCTCGCATAGGGAGGAAAGGCAAATTGAACAATCGCCGCCGGTCGGTTACAATGCCGAGAGGAAGAGGGAAGGACGTTCATGATCGGCATCCTGGCGGATTCGCACGACAACCTGGCCGCCCTGCGCCGGGCGGCGGGGATCTTCCGCGACGCGGGCTGCAAGCTCTTCATCCACGCCGGCGACGTCATCGCCCCGTTCGCCGCGCGGGAGCTCGAAAAAGCGGGCTGCCCGGTGCGGGCCGTATTCGGCAACTGCGACGGCGAGAGGGAGGGATTGCGGGCGGTCCTCGATCCTCTGGGCGGGATTCACGACGAGCCGCATCTTTTCGATTATCTGGGAAAAACATATCTCCTCATCCATCGGCACGAAAAGCTCGACGCGCTTCTGAAAAAACACGCTCCCTCGGTGCTGATCTACGGGCACACGCACAAAACCGACATCCGGAGCGAAGGGGACACATTGATCATCAATCCCGGCGAGGCGGGGGGCTGGCTTTCGGGCCGGAGCACGGCCGCGATTCTCGACCCCAAGACGCGCCGGGCGACGATCATCGGCCTGACCTAGGAAGGGCGGCGCCATGGGACGGGGCATCCATAAACGACAGAAGCCGGCCTGGCAGAAAGTCAGGAAGCCGTCGGGCGGACGGCCGAAGCCGGCGAAGACAAGCGCAGTGAAGACTTTTAAAAGCGGCCTCATGCGACCGCACTCTAAAAAAACCGCATAGCTAAGGGACAGGCCGGAGGGGGGGCGAGGCGCCATGAGCGGTTCAGCAAGGAAGCGACGGGTTTCGAAGGGCTTCCGGCATATTCTTGCCGGCCGGCTGAGCACAGC
>JAFGAV010000018.1 GCA_016933515.1 Candidatus Aminicenantota bacterium | reverse complement strand
TCCTGGAGTGAAACGGCCTTTTATACCGATGCCAACAAT
Source organism: Candidatus Aminicenantota bacterium (assembly GCA_016933515.1). Taxonomy (GTDB): domain Bacteria; phylum Acidobacteriota; class Aminicenantia; order Aminicenantales; family JAFGAV01; genus JAFGAV01. The sequence continues at coordinate 17,091 of JAFGAV010000018.1, read as the reverse complement.
TATCCCATCATCACCAAGCCCGCCGTCTGGGTGAACGCCGTGACGGGCATGCCCCTGCCGCGCATCTATTTCGGAACAGGGGGAGACGATCGCGCTTCTCCGGACTTCACTTACGCTTTTCTCTGCCTTCGTGACGCGGTCGCGGCCGAAACCGAATGGTACATCGGGGACCCGGACGTTCTCGATCTTGAGCCTTCCTACCAAAGGGGAACGTTCGGCCCAGGGGAAAAGGTCTGGGCCGATCCCGTGGTGGCCAACTACATGGTGTTTTTCAGCACTCTGACCGGCAACATCGAGAGCGTCGATCCCTGCCAGGACTTGGCCGGCGAGGGGAAGCTTTACGTCCGGTTCGTGGAGGCCATCGGCGGCGGCCAGCCCGGCCAGACGGCCCTTAAGGGCGAAACCGGGGCCATGGAATACCTGGCCCTTGAGATCAAGGCCCGCTCGGCCGTCACCCTGGGCGAGACCGAAAGGACGGAAGGCGGGACGAGGAAGAGGGAAGTCTACATTCACGAGTTCGACTCGACCATCCAGAAGCTCGAGCAGCCGTCCGGCTCGACACTGAGAATCAAATCCTGGCGGGAAATTTACCGCATCATCCGCTGACGCAGAGAATGCCCCGGTCCGCACTCAGGGGAAGGGCGAAGCGCCGTTTCTTGTCCCGGCGATCGTGACGGTAACCGCACGGCCGGGATCCAGCCATTCGGCCAGGAAAGCGTTCATTTCCTCCACGGTTATTGAGGACAAGAGAGCCGGGATTCTTTCCAGGAAATCGTGCCCCAGCCCCAGGGCTTCGTAGGCGGCCATGTTCCAGGCCCTGGCGTTCTTGGGCTCGTTGCGGCGGAGCATCTCCGTGAGGGCGATTTTCGACGCGGCTTCGAGTTCCGCGGACTCCACCCCTCCGGCCGAGAGGTCTTTCAAGACGTCCAGGAAAGCGGTCCGCGTTTCGCTGAGTTTCTCATTCTCGGTTTCCAGAGAAGCTTCGAGCACTCCGGCCTCCCTGAGCGGAAGAAAATTGCAGGTCACGTTGTAGGCCAGCCTGTTCTCCTGGCGCAGGCTCCAGAGCCGCGAAGCCGCGCCGTTACCGAGAAGGCTTTCCGCCAGAGCGGCCAGGGCGAAGATCCTTGGGCTCAAGGCGGGAAGAAGAAAGGAGGCGCCAAGGAAAGATTGAAGAGTCTCTTTCTCCTCGAGAAGATCTGTTTCCCGTAAATCCGAAACGGCGACGGGACGGAGCTCGGCCGGTCCTCCGGGGCGGACGCTTGCGAGATGCTTTTTGAGGACGGAAGAGATGTCTTCGGCCTCCCGGTCCGAAACGACGGCCAGAAGGATGTTCTCCGTGCGGAAAACGCTCTCGTAAAAACGGGACAAATCCCGGCTCCGGAGCTCCCGGACCGAGTCGTTCTCGCCGTAGGGCGAAGCGCCGTAGCCCTCGGAGCCGAAGAACGACCGCAAACAAAGGAGGTGCGCCAGGGATGCGGGATCATCCATTTCCCGGCGCCGGAGATGACTCATGTGTTTTTTGAGGGATTCGATGCGGATGTCGGAGAACAACGGGTCCTGCAGAGGACGGGACAGGATGCGGAGAGTGTCCTCGAAATTCCCGGAAAGGGATTCGACCTCGATGATGAAGAAATCGCCCCAGCAGCTCAACGACAAGGGGGAGGCCTGAAGCATCAGACTCCTTGCGCTCCGCCCGTCGGGCATTTCGAGCATGAGACGCGAGGTCAGGTAGGCAATGCCCGCCATTCCTTCCGGTTCGGAGCGCCGCCCTCCATTGACAAGGATGACAAGCGACGTGAGGGCCGACGATCCGTCCTTCTGGTGAAGGAGGATGATCCCATTGTCGAGCTGGAGACGCCGGATGGGATGCGGCCACGGTGAAGGACGTTTTCCCGAGGCGCCCGCCGCGCCGAAAAGGACGGCCGCCGCCAGAATGAGCGCCGCGGGCCTGCCGTGCAGAGATTTCAACGTCGACGCTCCGGATTCGAGGGGATCACGTAGACCGCTACGGTCTTGCCGGACGAAAAATATTTGGCCGCCGCCCGGCGAAGATCGAAGCTCTTGATTTTTTCGATCTCGTTCAGGAAGCCCTCCGAGGATGCGTTCCGTGAAAGAAGCATTTGGCGCGCCAGAAGGACGGCGAGGCTCATTCCTTTTTCCCGCGATTTCTCGGAGGAAAACCGGATCTGGTTCTTGGCGCTCTCGAGGTAGTCGAAAACGTTTCCCCTTTCCATCCCGTAAACATCTTCCGGGGAGAAATTCAGCCGCCGCGAAGACCGAAGAAAAGACAGGGCCCTGCGGCCGCCGGCCTTCCCCTGCTTGGGATCGAGACGCAGGATGACGATCAGCGCGCCCGCGAGTTCGTGAGCGTAGTAAAGCATGGAAACGCTTTCGACCAGACGCCGTTCGCTCCGCAGTGCGGCGCCCAGCAGGGGGTTCACCCCCCGTCCCAGGATCTCGGCCAGAAGCTCCACGGCGAACCGGTCGGGGTGATTACAGTCCGGCGCGGAGAAACCCAGAAGGCAGAGGGGCTGAGACACGTCCATCTCGAGAGTGATCTCCTGATCGCGCCTTAGGCGGGGCGGCGGATCGCAAGACTGAGAAGGCGCTTCCGACCGGGGGAGGGAACCGAAAATTTCCCTGATTTTGCCTTTCACGGCCACCAGGTCGAAATCGCCCACCACGGCCAGGGCGGCGTTGGAGGGGGTGTAATAGGAGCGGTAAAAAGCTTCCAGTTGCTCCGCGGTGATGCGGAGGACGCCTTCGCGCGTTCCGGCGATGGGCAAAGAATAAGCATGGCCTTCGAAAAGATTCTGGTAGACGGCCGCCAGCGCGGAACGAAGGGGATCGTCCTCGCTGTTCGAAAGTTCTTCGAGGATGACCGCCCGCTCGGCGTCAAGTCCTTCCCGATCAACCCGCAGGTCGAACACGATGTCCGCCAGGTTTTGGAGGGCGAAATCCGCGCCGCCGGCAGGGAGCGTCATCTCGAAAAGAGTGAAATCCTGGCCGGTGTGGGCGTTGAAGTGCCCTCCGTTCCTTCGGACGTCGCGGTTGATTTCGTCCGCCGTCCGTGTCCGGGAGCCGCGAAAGAGGATGACGTGCTCCAGGATATGGGTCAGGCCGCTCGTTGCGGCCGTTTCGTTTCGGGATCCGGCCTTGACGCCGACAACGGCATGGAAAAGGGGGAGGTTGTGGCTTTCGAGGAGAAAAACCTTGAGCCCGTTCGCCAGGGTAAAGAAATCGGAGGCCGGGGTTTCGACCCCGCGCATTCCGGGAGCGGCGGCCAGAAGGACGCACACCGCGACGACGCCCGCCCTTCTCACGCTGCTTCCGGACATATGAAAAAATGATACCCCAGCCTCCCGGGGATATCAAGAAACACGAGGCGCGCCAGAAATTCGAGAGGCGATTCAGGCGTTTCCGACCCGCCGGGAGACCGCTGACCACGCAAAACGAAAGAGAACTTTTCAAGCTTCTTGAGACGGTTGCCCCGGCGATCGGAAAACCATTTCCGGGCGCTGGGAACAGCCGGGGCCGTGTGATACAATGTTGCGGAAAGGGACCGTCATGAGCGCCTCCAGAAAAGCCCGCGTCCTGGTCGTGGACGACGAGGAAAACATCAGGAAATCGCTGCGCATGATCCTCGAATACGAAGGCTACAGCGTTCTCGAGGCCGCAAGCGGGGAGGACGCTCTCTCCCTCCTCGACGAGACCTTGGACGTCGATCTCGTCTTCCTGGACATCAAGCTTCCCGGAAGAGACGGGCTCGAGGTGCTGACCGATATCAGAAAGAAGCCCGCGCCTCCCGAGGTCGTGGTCATTTCCGGCCACGGCACGATCCAGAGCGCCGTGGAGGCAACCAAAAAAGGGGCGTTTGAATTCCTGGAGAAGCCGCTTCACCGGGAGCGGGTGCTCCTCAGTCTGCGCAACGCTCTGGCCCAGGGGAGCCTGCGCCGCGAGTGCCTGGACCTCCGACGGAGGACGGAAAAGCGATACGAGCTCATCGGCGGGCACCCGCTCATGAAACAGCTGGAAAGGGACATCCTCAAGGCCGCCCCCACGAACGCCACGGTCCTCATCTACGGGGAGAGCGGGACGGGAAAGGAGCTCATCGCGCGCGCGATACACGCCCGAAGCCTTCGGGCCCGCGAGCGCTTCGTCCAGGTGAATTGCGCCGCCATCCCCGAGGAGCTGATCGAGAGCGAGCTTTTCGGCCATGAAAAAGGCGCGTTCACCGGAGCCACGGAACGCCAGACGGGCAAGTTCGAGCAGGCGGAAGGCGGGACGATCTTCCTAGACGAAATCGGCGACATGAGCCTCAAAACGCAGTCCAAGGTTCTGCGCGTTCTGGAGGAAGGGGAGGTCCAGAAAGTCGGGTCGAACAGGATCATCAAGGTGGACGTCCGTGTCATCGCCGCCACCAACAAGAACCTTCGCCGCGAGATCCAGGAGGGGAAATTCCGGGACGATCTGTTTTTCCGGCTGAACGTCGTGCCCATCGTCTCTCCGCCGCTGAGGGAGAAGCGCGAAGACATCCCGCTCCTGGTCGACTATTTCTGCCGCGTCTTCGCCGAAGAGAACAACTTCCGGCCTAAGACCTTCCACCCGGAAGCCGTGCGGGCCTTGACGGCCCATTCCTGGAAGGGCAACGTCCGGGAACTGAAAAACGTCGTCGAACGTTTGCTCATCATGGCCGAGGGTGATACAATTCGTATGGAGGATCTTCCGGAATCCCTGCGCGGCCCCTCGGCCCCGGAGGCTCCGCCTCCGGAGAGCGTCGCGACGCTCAAAGACTACCGGGACGCGGTGGAAAAAGAGTTCGTTCTCTTCAAGCTTCGGGAGAACGGATGGAACATCTCCCGGACGGCCCGGGCGATCGACACGCCGCGCAGCAACCTCTACAAGAAGCTGTCTCAGTTCGGAATCAAGATAACGGCTGGAGTGGACGAGGCGGTTGCTTCCTCCCCGCCGCAAGAAGGGGAGGGAGAGGAAAGTCCGAACTCCAGAGGGCAGGATGGTCGCTAACGGCGACGCCAAGCGATTGGGGGAAAGTGCCGCAGAAAACAAACCGCCCTCACGGGCAAGGGTGAAACGGCGAGGTAAGAGCTCACCGCTCCGGCGGCGACGCCGGAGGCACGGCAAACCCCATCCGGAGCAAGACCGAATCGGCCCCGCACGAGGCGGCCCGTCTCAGGGGGCGGGTAGGTCGCTCATTCCTCCGGGTTCGATCCCGGGGGCAGACAAATAACCGCCGCCGCCGGAATTTCCGGCGGACACAGAATTCGGCTTACGGTCCGCTCCAGCCGTTTTTTTCTTCGGAAAAGATCAAAGAAGAACCGCCACCGCCCGGCGGATCAGATGCATCAGAGCGCCGGGATTGACACCCAGTTGGAGAACGCCGTAGAGACAGAGGAAGAGGACGAGGAGCAAGGCCGGGCTCTGGACATCGGTCTCCGTCGCCCGGGGGGCGGGCCGCATGTACATGACCACGACGACCTTCAGGTAGTAATAGACCGACACCAGGCTGGCCAGGACGGCCAGGATGACGAGCGGCACAAGGCCGGCCCTCGCCGCGGAGCTGAAAACGTAGAACTTGGCCAGAAAGCCGGCCGTAGGCGGAAAGCCCGCCAGCGACAGAAGAAAGACCGAGAACAGGGCTCCCAGCCAGGGCGATTGGAAGCCCAGGCCGGCGAAATCTTCGATCGTGTTCCGCTCCTCGTCTTTCCGGCAGAGGGCCGTTACGGCGGCGAAGGCGCCCACGTTCATGAACAGGTAAACGATCAGATAGAAAACGAGCTTTTCGGGGTCGCCGGCCAGCACGGCCAGAAGAAGATATCCGGCGTGGGCGATGCTGGAATAGGCCAGCAGCCGCTTGATGTCGGTTTGCCGGAGGGCGGCCAGATTGGGAACGATCAACGTCAGGACGGCCAGGACCGTAAGAAGCCCGTGGAGCGCGTCGTCCCGAAGCCCCTCTCCGAGAAGCGGAGCCGTCAGCCGGAGCAAAACGGCGAATCCGACGGCCTTGGGTCCTACGGAAAAAAAGGCGGCCACCGGCGTCGGCGCTCCCTGATAGACGTCGGGCGTCCACATGTGGAAGGGCACGACGGCCATCTTGAACGCCAGGCCGGCCAGGAGGAACGCCAGGCCGGCCAGGCCGAGAACTTCCGTTCCGGAGCCGGGGCGAAGGTTCTTGAAAAGGGCCGAAATGTCGAACGACTTCGACGCCCCGAAGGACAGGGCGAGGCCGAAGACAAAGACGGCCGAGGCAAAGCTGCCCAGAAGGAAATATTTCAGCGCCGCTTCCGAGGATTTTTCGTCGTGGAGGCGGAGCCCGGCCAAGGCATAGCTTGAAACGGACAGGACCTCCAGGCCCAGGAAAACGACAAGAAGGTTCGTCGTTGTGAGCATGATCACCGCGCCCGAAAGGGCGAAAAGCAGGAGGGGATAGAACTCGCCGATGTTCGATCCCGCCAGAGGGACGTATCTCAGACCCAGGAGAACGACGAAAGCGGCGGCGGCGGTGAGGATCAGGCCGAGAAGGATCCCGAAGTTGTCGAGACGGAGACTGCCGCGGAAAAACGCCCAATCGCGGTCCCAGGCGACGATGAGAACCGCGCCGCTTGAAACGACGAACGCCAGGGCCGCGTAACCCTGGTAGGCTTTGTTCCGGGACTTGAGAAACGCCTCGAAAACGAGAAGGATCAGGGCGCCGGCCGCAAGGATGGCCAGGGGCAGGAGAGCGGGCCAGCTAGTCATCCGCGTCTTTCTCCTCGGCGGGGCGTTTTTCTCGAATCAAGGGAAGCGGCGAAAATTTTCCCGCCTTCAGGGGGGACGGGGCCGGCGTCGACACGAGGACGGAGGATCGCCCCGTGACCCGGCTGACCTGGAGTGCGGCCGAGGCCTCCGTTTTTCGCAGAACGGAGCCGGGACGCAGGCCCAGCCAGAACATGAGGACGATGATCGGCAGGAGGACGAGGACCTCGCGGAGATTGAGGTCCTTGAACGTCCGGACGGCCGGGTTGGAGATCGGACCATGCATGACTTTCTGGAACAAGCCCAGAAGGTAGGCCGCGGCCAGAATCACGGTCGAGACGGCCAGAACCGCAAGGAGAGTGCCGGCCCGGAAAACGCCGAACAGGCAAAGGATCTCGCCCACGAAGCCGTTCAGCCCGGGCAACCCGGCGGATGACAGGACGGCGATCATAAAAAAAGCGGACAAGACGGGCATCTGACGGCTCAACCCGCCGTAATCCGAGATCCGGCGGGTGTGGGATCTTTCATACAGGAGCCCGACGACGAGAAACAGGGCGCCCGTGCTCAAACCGTGATTGACCATCTGGAACACCGCGCCCTGGACGCCTTCGAAGTTGAGCGCAAAAACGGCCAGCATCACCAGCCCCATGTGGCTGACGCTCGAGTAGGCGACCAGCGACTTGATGTCCTTCTGGACGAGGGCCATGAGCCCGCCGTAGACGACGCCCACGAGGCTGAGAGCGGAAAGGTAGGGAAGGAATTTTGAGACGGCCTCGGGAAAGAGGGGCAGCGCGAATCGGAGAAATCCGTAGGCGCCCATCTTCAGGAGAACGGCGGCCAGGATCACCGAGCCGGCCGTCGGGGCTTCGACGTGCGCATCGGGCAGCCAGGTGTGGAGCGGGAAAAGCGGCACTTTCACGGCGAACGCCAGGGCGAAAGCCAGGAACAGCCAGACCTGAAGCCGGGGGTCAAGCCAGTCGCCCGAGCCGGCCAGGCGGTAATACTCCAGAAGATTGAACGTGCCCGTCCGTCCGTGGAGGATGATCATGGCCACCAGCATGAGCAGGCTGCCGAGCATCGTGTACAGCACGAACTTCATCGTGGCGTAAACACGGCGCGCCCCTCCCCAGACGCCGATCAGAAAATACATGGGGATGAGCATCGCCTCCCAAAAGACGTAGAAGAGGAAGACGTTGAGGGACAGGAAAACGCCGATGATGCCCGTTTCGAGGACGAGCATGAAAATGAGAAATTCCTTGACCTTGCTGCTCACCGATCTCCAGGAGGCGAGCATGGAGACGGGAACGAGAAAGGCCGCAAGCATGACGAGGAACAGGCTGATGCCGTCCACGCCGAGATGATATTCGATTCCCGAGCCGAGCCAAGGAGCGTGCTCGACAAACTGCATGCCGCCCGTTCCGCTTTCGAAGGACAGATAGAGGCCCACGGATAATCCGAGCGCGATGAGGGCCACAGCCAGAGCCAGGCCGCGAAGAAGGACCTCCCGGCGTCGGGGGAGGAAGGCCAGAACGAGCGCGCCGGCCAGGGGGAGGAAGGTGAGAAGACTGAGAATGGGCATGGACGTTTCCTATAGCACCAGAAACCCCACAACGATCAACACTCCCACAAGGAGAGCCAGGGCATAGTCGCGCACGCGTCCCGTCTGAAGAACGTTGAGCCCTTTTCCCGCCCGCGCCGTGAGCCGGGCGGCGCCGTTGACGGCGCCGTCGATCACTCGGACGTCGAAATCGCGGTAGACGGCCTCTGAACCCCTGAGGAGGGGATTGACGATGACCGCGCCGTAGAGTTCATCGATGTAATACTTGTCGGCCACAAGCCTGTAAAGCCGGGGAAACGTCCGGATCAGAGTTTCGGGGACGACGGTCCGGCGGCCGTAAAAGAGAAACGCCAGGACGATGCCGACGAGAGCGACCGCCGTCGAGGTCGCGATGAGCAGCCATTCCGTTCCCCGGCTTAGGTGAGCTTCCGCGCCCGGGAGAATGACGCTTTCCAGGTATCGGGGAAAGCGGTCGAGGCCTTTGCCGAAGACGACCGGCAGGGAGAGGTATCCCCCCGCCGCCGAGCAAAAAGCGAGGATCAGAAGAGGGACGGTCATAACGGGGGGCGATTCGTGGAGGCGGGCTTTGGCCGAGGGTTCGAGACGCTCCTGTCCGTGAAACACCCTCAGCAGGAGGCGGAACATATAGAACGCCGTCATGACGGCGGCCAGGAGGCCCAGCGCCCAAACGACATGCCGGCCGGAGGCGAACGCCTTGGTCAGGATGGCGTCCTTGGAGAAGAAGCCGGAAAAGAACGGGACTCCGGAAATCGCGATCGTCCCGGTGAGGAACGCGGCGTAGGTCAGGGGCAGATGCCTGCGCAATCCGCCCATGCGGCGGATGTCGAGCTCGCCGGAGAGGGCGTGCATGACGCTTCCCGCGGACAGGAAAAGAAGGCTTTTGAAGAACGCGTGGGTGAAGAGATGAAAAATGCCGGCCGCGTAGGCGCCCACTCCGCAGCCGATGAACATGTAGCCCAACTGGGAGATCGTGGAATACGCCAGGACCCTCTTGATGTCGTTTTGAACGCAGGCCATCGTCGCGGCGAAGACGGCCGTCGCCGCTCCCACGACGGCCACGGTCTCGAGGGCCGCGGGAGAGAGGGAGTAGAGGGGATTCAAACGGGCCACCATGTACACGCCGGCGGTGACCATGGTCGCGGCATGGATCAGGGCGCTGACCGGAGTCGGGCCTTCCATGGCGTCCGGCAGCCAGACGTAGAGAGGCAGCTGGGCCGATTTGCCGCAGGCGCCGGCGAAGAGAAGGAGGCCGATGAGGGTTGCCGCTCCGGCCCCCAGCTCCCCGTTCAGGGCGGCGCGCTCGATGAGGCGGAATTCCGTCCCTCCGACAAACAGGACGAGGAACAGAATTCCGACCAGAAACGCGGCGTCGCCGATGCGGTTGATGAGGAAGGCCTTTTTGCCCGCGGCGGCGGCAGCGGGTTTTTCAAACCAGAATCCGATGAGCAGATAGGAGCACAGCCCCACGCCCTCCCAGCCGATGAAGAGAACGATCATGTTGGAGGCCATGACGAGCAGGAGCATGGAAAAAACGAAAAGATTGAGAAGCCCGAAATACCGGGCATAGGACCGGTCGCCTTTCATGTATCCGACGGAATAAACATGGATGACAAAGCTCACTCCGGTGACGACAAGGGCCATAACCGCCGTCAGGGCGTCGAACTGGAAAGACAAGCCGGCGGAAAGCCTCCCGGCGTCCAGCCAATCGAAAAGGACCTTGATCCGCGGCCCGCCGCCGGCGGCGGCAGTCGCGGACAGTCCCAGAAAGGATGCCAGGGAAAGGAGAAACGAAGCCAGAACGGTCAGGCAGCCCAAGAAGGATACGGCCCCGCGCCGAAGACGCGATCCGAAGACGAGAAGCCCCAAAGCGCCGACGGCCGGAAAGAGCGGAATCATCCAAAAGGCTTCCTTCATCTCATCCCTTCAGAACGCTGATCTCGTCGGCCTTGACGGTTTTTTTCCTCCGGAACACGAGGAGGATGATGGCCAGACCTACGGCCGCCTCGGCGGCGGCCACGGTGATGATGAAAAACACGGCCGCCTGGCCTTCCAGGAGCCCGTGCCGGCGGGCGAAAGCGACGAAAGCCAGATTGGCGGCGTTGAGCATGACCTCTACGGCCAGGAACATGAGCAGCAGGTCTTTTTTGATCAGAAAGGCCAGGACGCCCAGAGCGAACAACACGCCGCTCAACGCAAGAAACCAAGAGGCGGGGATCACGGACTTTTCCTTTTCTTGGCCAGGATGAGGGCGCCCACCAAGGCGGCCATGATGACCAGCGACGTGATTTCAAACGGATAGAGGAGATCGGTGAACAACAGCCGGCCGATGCCGCGGACTCCGCCGAAGCCCGGCGCCGCCGGCGCCGCGGAGGTTCCCCGCGAGGCCGACAGGGAGAGGAAAATCAGCGCCGCCAGGCACGCGGTGAGGAGAAGAGACGCCGCAACGAACACTTTGCGCTTCGGAGAGGGGGCCGACGGACGCAGGGGAATCATCATCACCACGAAGAGGAACAGCACCATGACCGCGCCGGCGTAGATGATGATCTGGACGACGGCGATGAAAGGACCGTCCAGCAGGCCGAAAAGCGCTCCCAGCGCGGCAAAGGACAGGACGACCCACAAGGCGGCGTAGGCGGCGTTTCGGGAAAGGATCAGGCCCAGAACGCCCCCCACGCACAGGGCCGAAAGCAAGAAAAACAAAAATTCCGCCATCGATTTTTGGGAATTATATTTTTTTCTTTTTGTTTTGACAAGCAAATCTTTTTTCCCTATAATCAGGACGAGCGCGGGGTAGAGCAGTCAGGTAGCTCGTCGGGCTCATAACCCGGAGGTCGCTGGTTCAAATCCAGCCCCCGCCACCACATTCGACCGAGAGTTGTTTTGCATAACCGCCCCCCGGCCTGATGTTCGGGCGCGCATGAAGACGGAGTCCTTCTCAGACGAGCGCATCGTCGTTCTCCGTCCCGCCGCCTCACGTGCGGGCTCCGGCCGGCTGCGCTTCCATTGCCGGGGACCGAGCATGCTTCCCACGATCAAGACAGGCGATCTTCTTGTTGTGGAGCCCTATGCGTCCCGTCCCGTGAGGCGGGGCGACATCGTTGTTTTCCGTGTTCCGGACGGCGGCCGCCTGATCGCCCATCGCGTGGCGTCCGTGACGAAAACGGGACTTCGGATCCGGGGAGACAACAACAACCTCACCGATCCTTGGACGCCCGCGATCAAGGACATCCTCGGCCGGGTCGTCCGACGCGAGAGAAACCGGTCCGTACGCTCCCTGTCCGGTGGGGCCCGAGGGGATCTCTATGCCCGGGCCGCCCGCGCCCTGTCGGCGGCGCTGAGGGTTCTCATGCGCATGTTTCGGCCCTCATACCGCTGGGCTTCGGAACGGAACGTGGTCCGGAGCCTCATGCCGTTCGATCTCAAAACCCGAATCCTGGCTGTCAAGCGGCCGCGCGGAACGGAACTCCAGCTGCTGGCCGGGAAACGGATGATCGCCCGGCGCCCGGCGGGAACGGAGACCTGGCTCGTGCGGAGACCCTACAAGCTCCTGATCAACGTGCGGTCTCTGCCGGACACCGTTGATTCCGCTCTCTCGGGCCGGCTCTCCGTTCGGCCGAAGAAAAATGATATAATGCCCGGATGAGCCCCCATGTGGCGATCGTCGAGGACGAGCCCGATATCGGACAGCTTGTGGCCTTTCATTTCCAGAAAGCCGGCTTCCAGGTTCAGACTTATCTTGAAGCCCGCCCGTTTCTCAATTCCCTGAAGCGGCGGATTCCCGACCTTGTCATTCTCGACTTGATGCTTCCCGACTCCGACGGGCTGGAGATCTGCAAATATCTGAAAAAGACGCCGGACTTTTCGTCCGTGCCGGTCATCATGCTCACCGCTCGAAACACGGAAGGGGACAAGGTCCTCGGCCTGGAACTGGGAGCCGACGATTACCTCACCAAACCCTTCTCCCCGCGCGAACTGGTGGCCCGGGCGCGGGCCGTGCTGAGGAGAGTCGAGGGCCGCGAGGAATCCCGAACCCTGCGCTTGGGCTCCGGATTTCTTCTGGACCCGGAGAAGCATGAAGTCGAAGTCCGCGGCCGGCGCGTGGAGTTGACAGCGACCGAGTTCCGCATTCTCGCCTTTCTGGCCTCCCGCCCGGGACGGGTCTTCTCCAGGGAGCAGATCCTCGACAACCTCTGGAAGGGGGAGAAGATCGTCGTCGACCGCACCGTGGACGTCCACATCCGCAACCTCAGGGAAAAACTCGGCGAGGCGGCCCGCAGGATCAAGAACATCCGCGGCGTCGGCTACAAGATCGAAGAATGATGCGCTCCCTCTTCTGGAAGCTGTTCGGCCTGTCGGTGATTCTGATCCTGACGCTGGCCGCAGCGGTTCTGTTGTTCTCCTTCCGGCTCCTCCGTGTCCATACCGTCGACATCCTCGCTCGAGACCTCGAGCGTCAGGCTCGGCTCTTGGAACCGCGCCTGCTTTCCGTCCTGGAGAACGAGCCCGGGGGGCTGAACGCCGCCGTTCGGGATATCGGAGCCAGGCTCGAGGTCAGGGTGACAGTGATCGCTCCCGACGGACGCGTTCTGGCCGACTCGGAAAAAGACGCGGCGGCCATGGAAAACCACCGTTTCCGGCCTGAAGTCCAGGACGCCTTGGAGCGACGGCCGGGCCGCTCCACACGCTACAGCCGCACCTTGAAAACCGAAATGCTTTACGTAGGCTGGCCGCTCATCCGAGACGGAAAGCCCGAAGGCGTCCTCCGACTGAGCTCTTTCGTCCGGGACATCGACAGCCTGATGTCGGGACTGCGCTCGGCCCTCTGGAAGCTGGCGGCGACGCTGACCCTGCTTGCCGCGCTGGGGGCGCTGTGGATGTCCCGAAGCCTGACGAGACCCGTGCGGCGCATGATTCAAGTTTCGCGGCGGATCTCAAAGGGGGATTTCCAAGCCAAGGTGTATCATTCCGGGCGCGACGAGCTGGGAGAGCTCGGACGAAGCCTCAACAGCATGACCGGTCAGATCGGGGACTTGGTCGAGAATCTGCGCCTCCAGAAAGAGGAATTGAACGGCCTCCTCGAATCCATGCAGGAAGCGCTGGTTCTCATCGCCGGCGACGACCGGATCCGCCTGAGCAACGACAGTTTCAAAACCCTCATCGGCCGCCGGGACCCCGAGGGCCTCCATTACTGGGAAGTCATCCGCAGCGCGGCTTTCGCCGACCTCATGCGCGCCGTCCGGGCGGACGAAAGAAACCGGAGCGAAAAAATCGAGATCGGGGAACGGATCTATATGTGCTCCGCCACCCGCCTGACGCGACCGGAGCGGATTCTGGTCGTCCTTCACGACCAGACCGAAGCGTCACGGATCGAGCAGGTGAAAAAAGACCTTGTGATCAACATGTCCCATGAGCTTCGGACGCCCTTGGCCGCCGTCAAGGGATACCTGGAAACTCTGGAGGACGAGGTCACGCCGCAGGGCCGGACGCATCTGGACATCGTTCGCCGCAACACCGATCGTCTGATCAGAATTGTCGATGACCTCCTCGTCTTGGCCGATCTCGAGGGCAGGGAAACGGCCTCGGTGATCGAACGCCTGGACATCAAGGTTTTGGCCGCCCGAACCCTGAAGCTGTTCGAGCTTGCGGCCGGCGCCAAGGGCATCGGCCTTCGGCTCGAGGCCGACGATTCCCCCCTGTGGCTGGAAGGCGACGCCTTCCGATTGGAGCAGATGTTTCTGAACCTACTGGACAATGCGGTGAAACACACGGACAGGGGGGAAGTGGTCCTTTCAATCGCCGGCGGGACGGACCGGGCGGTCATCCAAATCCGGGACACGGGAATCGGCATTCCGCCCGAACACCTGCCCCGGCTGTTCGAGCGTTTCTACGTCGTCGATCCTTCTCGGTCGAGAACCGTGGGCGGGACGGGTCTGGGCCTGGCCATCGTCAAGCACATCGCCCTGCTCCACAAAGGCGAAGTCTCGGTCTCCAGCGATCCGGGCCGGGGGACCTGTTTCACGGTCACGCTTCCGCTCAAAAAAAGCGGTCCATGAGGTATCATCTGAGCCTGGGAAGCAACCTGGGCCGGAAGGCGCGGAACCTGGAGCGCGCCCGCCGACTCCTGGAGGAGAACGGCGTCCGGATCCTCAGGCGGTCTTCTCTCTACAAAACCGAACCGGTGGGACTCACAGGCCAGCCTCCCTTCGTCAATCAGGCGCTGAGCGTGGACAGTCGGATGTCCCCCGAAGCGCTTCTCGCTTTGCTCAAGAAACTGGAAAAGGCCATGAAACGCGTTTCCGGGAAGAGATTCGGCCCTCGGGTGATCGATATCGACATCCTCTTGGCCGGCCGTCGCGTCGTCGCGTCGCCGCGCCTCCGCGTCCCGCATCCCCGTCTGGCCGAGCGGAGGTTCGTTCTGACCGCCCTGGCCGAGATCGTCCCAAAGGCCGTTCACCCGGTGCTGAAAAAGACAATCGGAAATCTTCTCCGGGAGACGACAGACCCGTCCGGCGTAACCAAAATGAGGAGGTGACGTTCGCGCGGTGATCCTTGCCCGGGCCGTCTTCGAAGCGCCTTCGGACCCCGGAAGGAACGCCCGTTTCGGGGCGCTAAAAAGCGTCGGTGTGGTGAACGATGCGGAAACGCTCCCCGCCCAACCACAGCACGGAAAGCACGTCGAAGCGGCAGGGGGTTTTCTCTTCGGCCAGGCCGCGTTTGAGGAGATAGCCGAGCGCGACTTTTCGCACTTGGCGCTGTTTCGGGCGCGTAACGGACTCGTCGGGAAGGCCGAAATCGTCCCGGGCCCTCGTACGGACTTCGACAAAAACGAGCGTCCCGTCCTTGCGGGCGATGATGTCGATTTCCCCGCGGAACATGCGGAACCCGCGCTCCAGGACGACGTATCCCCGAGCGGCCAGATAACGGACGCCCTGCTCCTCGCCCCTAAGTCCGAGAGCCCGGCGGGAGTCACCGTCGCGGAGCGGTTTTCCGGTATTTCCAGCGCACGCCGTCCTTTGTGTCTTCAAGGTGAACACCCTCTCGAAGCAGCGCATCGCGCAACCGGTCGGCCAAGCGGAAATCCTTGGCCCGGCGCGCCGTCTCGCGTTCCTCGATCATGAATCGCAGGCGCTCGGGCAGGGAGTCCTCGTCTCGGAAGTCGAGGACTCCCAGGACGCCGTCGAGATCCTTCATCACGCCTCGGAGGATCTCGGCGTCCTGGGCGCGAAGCGCGCCGTCGGCGGCCAGCTGGTTCGTTTTGCGAACGAGCTCGAAAACGGACGTTAAGGCCGTCGAGATGTTGAGGTCGTCTCCCAAGCCCTCCGCGAATTTGAGGCGGGCCTCGTCCGCCGCCTCCCGCGCCGCAGGGGTCTCGCCGGGCGAAAGGGACATGTGCCCGAGCTCGTAGACGAAATCCTGGAGGCGTTTCCTCGAGGCGGCCGCCTGTTCCAGCGCCGCGAAGGTGAAATTCAAGGTTTTCCGGTAATGCGTGCCCAGGAGCAGAAAACGCAGATCGAGGGGATCGACGCCGCGTTCAAAAAGGTCGCGGAGCGTCAGGTGATTTCCCTTCGATTTGGACATTTTTTCGCCGTCACGGATGAGGTGGTGGCAATGGAGCCATGTCCGGACGAAGGGCTTCCCGCTCGCGGCCTCCGATTGGGCGATCTCATTTTCATGATGGGGGAAGATGTTGTCCACCCCGCCGCAGTGGATATCGAACGTCTCGCCCAGGTAGGCGGTGCTCATGGCCGAGCATTCGATGTGCCATCCCGGCCGGCCGTCGCCCAGCTCGGTCGGCCACGACGGCTCGCCCTCCTTGGCTTTCTTCCACAGGGCGAAATCGCGGACGCTGTCTTTCGCGTACTCGTCGCTGTCGCCGCGGCGCCCGGGCTGGAGGCCGGCGGGATCGATCTTGGAAAGGCGCCCGTAAGAGGGAAACTTGGCGATGCTGAAATAGATCGATCCGTCCTTGGAATAGGCGAATCCCTTGTCCAGGAGAACGCGGACCAGCCGCACCATCTCCGGGATGTGCTCCGTGGCGCGGGGAGTAACGTCGGCCGGGAGGATGTTCAGCTTCCGAATGTCCTGGAAGAAAGCGTCGACGTAGGGCCGGGTGAACTCCTCGAGGGAGACGGCGCGATCCCGGGCGCCCTGGATCGTCTTGTCGTCCACGTCCGTGATGTTCATCACGTGGCGGACGCGAAAGCCGGCCATGATCAGGAAACGCTTGAGCAAATCCTCGAAGATATACGACCGGAAATTCCCGATGTGGGCGTAGTCATAGACCGTCGGACCGCAGGTGTACATGCCGACCCGGCCGGGCTGAAGGGGCCGGAAGTCCTCCACCCGGCCCGAAAGGGTATTGAAAAAACGGATCATAGCCTCTTTATTATGGACGAAAGCGCGGCGGAGTCAAACTCAACCGCCGCTCGCGAAAGATCCTATCGGGGCGTATCTCTTTTAAAATCTTCGGTTCATTGACGTTCGGGGCAAGTTTGTGCTATAAAAAGTGTTCGGTTTCCAGAGAGACAAGCGTGGACAATGATCAACATCGGCATACGGCGCGAAGACAGAAATCCGTGGGAGCGGCGGACGCCCCTTATTCCCCAAGACGCGCGGGAGCTGCAGAGCCGCGGGACCTTGAGGGTGATCGCGCAGCCGTCCCGGATTCGCATATTCTCGGACGACGATTACCGGCGGGCTGACGTCCGCGTCTCCGAAGACCTCGGTTCCTGTTCGGTCATCCTGGCGATCAAGGAGAT
>JAFGAV010000017.1 GCA_016933515.1 Candidatus Aminicenantota bacterium | reverse complement strand
TTTTTTCGGTTCGGTCCCGCCGTTCGTCCCGGGCAACGGACGTTTTCACCCGGCGGGAGTGTCGCCGCGAAGGCCGAAGGGCGAGCCCGATGACGGTCACGCTCGTTCTCTCGGCCATCATGGCCCCGGCGCTCTTCTGGACGGGATACCTCTACTACAAGGACCGCTTCCAGCCCGAGCCGCTTCTCAAATTCGGCGCTTCCTATGTTCTGGGATTCGCCGCCGCTTTCGGCTGCCTGAAGCTCTATGACCTCCTCGCCTTCGCCGGCGTTCCGAACGCCTACGGCGCTCAGCTTCTCACGCCGGAAAGGGGGACCTATCTGGCGGCCTGCCTGTTCCTCACGGGCCCTCTCGAGGAGATGTGCAAATTCCTTCCCTTTTTTCTCGTCACGCTTCGCTACAGGGAGTTCGATGAAAAAACGGACGGCATCATCTACGCCTCGGCCGTCGCCCTGGGATTCGCCTCTTTCGAAAATCTGGGCTATCTCGGCTACCTCAGCGGGTTCGAACTGTTCGGCCGGGCCGTGGCCTCGCCATTGACGCACGCCGTCTTCTCCTCGGTGTGGGGGTATGCCGTGGCCTCGGCCAAGCTCAGGGGGAAAACCGTCTTTTTCCCCGCTGTCGGAGGCCTCGGTTTGTCGGCCCTGTTTCACGGCCTGTTCAACTTTTTCACGACATCGGCCGCGCTGCGCTTGCTCGGCGCCCTTCTGATCCTCGGCATTTGGGCGTGGGTCATCGTCAAGTTTGAAAAAGAGGCGAAAGCTCAATCCCGTCTCATCAGCCGCGGCGGCTCATGACGAAATCGACGAATCGCCGTGGAGAGGCCGCGAAAAACGCGGCGAGCCGGCGTTTTTTCTTATGCTTATTTAAGCAAAATATCTATAATCAATTGATTCTATTAAAATTATGCCTTCGTCCTCTTCTTTTTTCAACTGAGGCGGCCTGGGTTCGATATTCCACAGAAATTTTTTTAATTATTTAAATTTCAATAATTTAGGAGCGTTTTTGCCCTTTAAAAACGAAGCCATCAGATTGACGCGTTGTTTTTTTGTGTGCTATAAGCATGAACCCTTGCCGGAGATGCGGGCAGGGGCCAGATTGTAAGACTTCAATTTACTGAATTTAAATGATTTATGTTTCGATGAGTGCCAGAGGGGTCGCCCGATGACAAGACTGATCATCAACGGCCGCGATCTCCACCGCTTCAAACGGCGCGCGAGCCGCGGCTATCCCCGCGAAGTCTACGGGATCCTGCTCGGAAAAAAGCTGAAAAACGACACGTTCAAAATCCTGCGCATCGCCCTGCCGCGCCTCGTGGAAGCGACCTACGACTACGTCATACCCGATTACGACGAAATCGACCGAATCATCGCCCAGAGCGGCCTGCTGTACATCGGCTCGATCCATTCCCACCCCCAGGCCCCCCCGACGATCTCCTATCACGACTACATGCACTGGGAGAACGACAAAGTCGTGGGCATCCTGAGCGTCCGCAAGCGCAACGCCTACAAGGTCTCCGAGCTCAAGTTCTGGAAAAAGAACACTCCCCTGCCCGTCAAGTTCAAGACGTTCATCCCGGGCTCGAACTGAGCGCGCCCGTGGCGCGCCGGCTCCGGATGGGAACGAACGCTTCCCCCCCCCCGTCCTACCGGGAGATGAACCGCTTGAAATTCAGGAGCGAGAGCGATGTCAGCGTCAGGGCGATGGCCGCCAGCGCCGCCAGGTCGCGCCAGAAAAACGCCGGACCGTTGCCTTTAAGAAAGATCTCCCGGATGATCTTGATCAGGTAGCGGAAGGGATTGATGTCGGTGAGCACCATGAGCCCCGGCGCCCGGGCATGGATGCTCTCCAGGGGGGTAAAAAACCCGCCGAGCAGCAGGAACAAAACGAGCGAAAACCAGGTGAAGAACAAAGCCTGCTGCTGGTTGGAGACCACCGTGGAAATGATGAGGGCGTAAGACAGGATGGCCGCCAGGTACAGAAGCGCCGCGGGAAAAAGATGAAGGAGGTTCCCCCGAACGGGAATGCCGAACCAGAAAATGACGACAGCGACGCCCAGGATCATGTCCACGAGGCCGACGACGACCGCCGGCAGGGCCTTGCCGGCGTAGATCTCCAGAGGCCGGAGCCTCGAGAGCAGCAGGGTGTCCATGGTCTGCTGCTCTCGCTCCCGAACGAACGAAAACGAGGTGATGAACATCGACAGGATGGTGAGAAGCAGGGCCACGATGCCGGGTCCCATGAAATTGATGCTTCGCAGCCGGGGATTGTAGCGGATGAGGGGCCGGGCCTCAAGCGGCATCTTTGCACCGGCGCGCTTCACCTCCCGCGCCAGAACGTCCCTGATGAGTCCGTTGAAGTATCCGGCCGCGATCTGCGAGGAGTTGGCGTCGACGCCGTCCAGGTGGACCTGAACCTCGGGGAGCGTCAGCGGAACCCGTCCCTTCGCGGCCGGATCGCGGAAAACGATGATCGCGCTCACTTCACCCCGGCGAAACCTTTCCCCGGCGTCCTCTTCCCGAAAGGTGACGCTCCGGACGCGGAACAGGGGGCTGCGGACGAGCCTCTCGGTCACGGCCCGCGAGACGCGCCCCTGCTCGAGATCCACAACGGCGACGGGGATGTTCCGGACGTCCGTGGTGATGACGTAGCCCAGGATGACGATTTGGATGAGGGGGGCGACGAACAGAAGAACCAGGAGCTCGCGCTGCCGGACGACCTCGAGCATCTCCTTCTTGACCAAATAGAGCAGCCTCACCGCCGCCTCCTCAGCGCCGCGAACTTGGCCGCGGCCAGGCCCAGAAGCAGGACACTCAGCCCGGCCAGGAACAGCCCCTCGGCCAGGAAATGCCGCAGTTCCGCTCCCTTGACCACCACGCCGCGGATGATGCGCAGAAAGTGCGTGGCGGGGATGGCCAACGACAGGCCCCGCAGAACCGGCGACAGGGAATCCAGGGGAAAGGTGAATCCCGAAAGCAGGATGGAAGGCAGAAGCGTGGCCAGGAGCGAGCCCAGCACGGCCGTACGCTGGGTCGACGCGACGGTCGAGACCAGGATGCCGAACGACAGCCCGGCCAGGACATAGAGCAGGGCGAAAACGAGAAGAATGATAAAGTTCCCCCGGAAAGGCACACCGAACCAGAAATGGGAAAAAAGGAGAATGAAGCCGCCTACGGCCAGAGCCACGAGAACGTAGGGCAGAGTCTTGCCGACGACGATCTCGGCCGAGCGGAGAGGCGAAATGAAAAGCAGCTCAACGGAGCCCGTCTCCCGCTCCCGCGAGATGCTCGAGGAGGTGATGAGGGCCGAGATCATGAGCAGGATGACGGCCACCAGCCCGGGCATGAAAAAGAACACGCTCTTGCTTTCGGGATTGAAATAGACCTTGGTCCCGACCCGGAAGACCTCCCCGGCGCCCAGAAGCCCGGTCGCATGACGCTGCAGCAGGATTTCGCTGTGCTGGAACACCCGAACGGCGACGTTGGAGTCGCTGCCGTCGATGAGCAGACCGACATCGGCCGTCCGGCCCTCACGGATCCGTTCGGCGTAATCGGGCGGGATGATCAGAACCTGCTTCACCGCCCCCGACCGCAGAGCGCGCTCGGCGTCCTCTAGGCCGCCCTCCCCCCCGAGCGGCTTGAGGACGAACACCCCCGACCGGGCGAAAATCCGCACGAGCTCCGCCGACGGCTGAGAGCGGTCGAAATCCACCGCGGCCATGGGGATGTCCTCAAGGTCGAAGGAGATGGCGTAGCCGAAGATGAAAATCTGAACGAGGGGCATGGCGAAAACGATGGCCAGGCTGCGCGGGTCGCGAAGGAGATGGCGGAATTCCTTGGCTATGACCGCCCGAAAGCGTTTCATGTTTCCCCCCGGATCGCTTCCCGGAAAAGCTGCTCCACCGATGCCGCTCCCCTCTCCTCAAGAAGCGCGCGCGGCCGGCCGTCGAGGACGATCGTCCCGCGGTGGATAACCAGGATGCGATCGGCGTATTCCGCCTCGTCGAGGTTGTGGGTCGTGACAAGGATCGTCTTTCCCCTCTCGCGCAGCCCGTAGATCGTACTCCAAAAAGCGCGGCGAGCCAGGGGATCGACGCCCGAGGTCGGCTCGTCGAGAAAGATGAGCTCCGGGTCCGCGACCAGGCTGACGAAGAGCGCCGTTTTCTGCCGGATGCCGGGCGGGAGGTCGCGCACCAAGAGCCGGCTCAGCCCGCACCCCAGCTCGGCTTCGAGCTCCGCGCGGCGGGCACGGATCTCAGACCTTCTCAGCCCCGAAATGCCGGCGAAGAACTCAACGTTCTCCGGGGCGGTGAGCAGGGGATAGAGGGAGAACTGCTGGGACATGTAGCCGGTCTTCTTCTTGACATCGCTTCGCTTGCGGCGGACGTCGAGACCCAGGATCGAGATGCGGCCGCCGCTCGGCTCGAGAAGCCCCAGGATCATCTTGATGGTCGTGGTCTTCCCCGCCCCGTTCGGACCCAGGAAGCCGAGGATTTCGCCCCTTTCCACAGAGAAGCTGACGCGGTCCACGGCCGTAAAACGGCCGAAGCGCTTGGTCAGGTCCCGCACCTCGACGGCCTTCATCTCCTCAGGCCCGCCTTTCATAAAACAGGTACATGTCCTCCAGCGTCGGCTTCTCCTCCTCGACCGAAAGCGCCGGCACGAGCCGCGCGGGGTCCTCCCCTTCGCCGACCATGACGCGCAGGTAGCGGCCGTGAAGATGGATGCGGCGCCCCTCCTCCTTTCCCCGCTCCTCGACGCGGCGCAGGGCCTCGAAAACGTTTTCCCGGGGAAGGACGCGGAAAACCCGGGCGGGGAAATTCTTTCTCAGCCGGGCGATCGTCTCCTCGAGAATCACCCGTCCCTGCTTCAGGAACACCACCCGGTCCCCTTTCTCGGCTTCGGCCAGATAGGGAGTGGCCATGAGCACGGTCCGGCCCTCGGCCTTGAGCTCGCGGATGATGTCGTAAAATTCGATGCGGCTCAGGGGGTCGACGCCCGTCGTCGGCTCGTCGAGAAGGAGCAGCCGGGGGGAAGCAAGCAGCATGGCCGACAGGGCGAGCTTCTGCTTCATCCCTCCCGAGAGAGCCCCGGCCCGGCGGCGGCGGAAAGGCTCCATGCCCGTCCTCTCAAGAAGCCTCCTTTTCATCTCCTCGCGCCGTTTCCGGCCGACTCCGTGAACGTCGGCGAAAAAGTTCAAATTCTCCTCGACCGAGAGGTCGAGATAGAGGCTGAAGCGTTCGGGCATGTATCCCGCGACCGAAGCGACGCGGGCGCCGCCGCCCTCTGTCTCCCGGCCGTCGAGCAGGATGCGGCCTTCGTCGGGGCGGACCAAGCCGACGAGCATGCGCAACAGGGTGCTCTTGCCCGCGCCGTCGGCGCCGGCCAGAACCGTGACTTCGCCTTCGGGAACATCGAAGCTCGCCCCGTCCACGGCTCGCAAAGCGCCGTAGGACTTGGAGACGCGTTCAAGCTTGAGCACGCCGCTCTCTTTCCGGCACCCGGCTATTCAGGGCGAAAAACGACGGTGACCGGCATGCCGATCTTGAGGACTTCCCCCGGATTCTCGGGCGTGACCCTGACCTCGTAGAGGAGCGCCTCCCTTTCCTTTTCGGAGAGGATGTATTTCGGGGAAAATTCCGCCTGCCGCCCGAAAAAGAAGATCGTCCCTCGCAAAGGAGGCCCGCTCCGGCCGTCGATGAGGATATCCGCCCGGCCGCCCCTTTTCAGCCGCCCGAGCTCTTTCTCCTCGAGAAAGACCCCGATGTACAGGCTGCGTTCATCCAGAACATCGGCCAGAACGGCGCCGGGAAGAAGAGTCTCCCCCACGGTGACATAGGTGTCCAGGACCGGGCCGTCCACAGGAGAGATGAGGACCGTATCTTTGAGCTGAAGATCGAGTGCCCGACGCTTGACGGCGAGCTTGTCCTTTTGGATCCCCAGGGCGGCCAGGGCCTTTTGGGCTTCGAACAGGCCCGCTTCCGCTTCGAGAAACCGCAGATTCGCCCTGTCGAGTTCGTCGCTCGCCGCGGCGGACTCCTTCACCAGCCGTTCGACCCGCTCGACCTGTCCCTTCAGGTAATCGACGTTCGCCCTCAGGCTGACCAGCTTCGGCTTCAGTCTCGCTTCCTGATTGGAGACCTCTTTTTCCGTGAGAGCGACCTCCTCCAGGGCATTGAGGATTTTGTCCTGGTTGAGGCGGCCGATTTCCTGCCCGCTCACAAGGCGCAGGCCTTCGGCGGCCGTCCAGGCGTCAAGGACGCCCACCGCCTGCGTTCTGATCGTGACGACTTTTCCCTCGACCAATCCGGGCGCTCGGATGAAAGTCTCTTCCTTCCGGCAGGAGGCCAGGGAAAGCGCCGCGACGACGGCCGAGGCGAGGACGGCGGTTTTTTTCATGATGTCGCTCCCGAACGGCCGTCGGCCTTCCGAACGCCTGCGGCGGCCGCGCCCGATTTCCGATCACAAAGCTTTTCGGTCAAATCCTGAAATTTCTTTTCATCGACCCGGACTCCCAGGCCGCATCCGCTCCTCGGCCAGAACCCGGCCAGGCCGCCCAGGCCCGGGGGCCGCCGGACGATGTTCGGCCTCAGAAAGAGCCGGGAGAACGACGGTTCGACCGAGACGAAGCCCGGCGCGATCTCCCGGAAAAAACCCTGCGCCGCGGATAAAATTCCCGTCTCCCCCTCGGCGGCGCCCAGGCGGCAGCGGAGGCCGTGCCGCCGGGCAACTTCGACAACCTGGAGTGAGGGAAACAGACCTCCGCACTTCGACAGGCCGACCATAAGACCGTCGCAGGCCCGGCCGGCCGCGAGCCTTTCCGCCTCGCCCGCCGTCCTGAAGGATTCATCGGCCGTGACTTCGATCCCTGTCCCCTCGCTCCGGGAGCGGGCGAAGATCGCCAGGTCCTCAGCGGGCACGGGCTGTTCAACGGACGCAAAGCCCAGGCGGGCGAGTCGGGCGATGAGACCGGGCGCCTCTTCGGCCGTCCAGGCGCCTTCCGCATCGGCAACGATCGCAAACCGGCCTCTCCGGGTTTTTCGGGCCAGTGAGGCCGCCGCGGACCAGGAGATTTTGTCCGACGGAGCACCGATCGTTACCTTGAAACTCCGGAATCCGAAAATCCTGAAAAACAGGAACGCCGCCCTCGATCCGAACTTCCCGAGACGGGGAAGGGATGCGACGAGCGGCGCGGCGGATGATCCCCCTTCCCCCCCGATTCCGGGGATCGATTCCTTGAGGGCGTCCATGCCGGCGCCGAAGGCTTTGCCGTAGGCGTCGAGAAGCGCGAGCTCCACGGCGCATCGCGCCGCGTTGTGGACCGTCCGCCCCTCGCGAACGACTCTCAGCCCGGCCGCGGCCCAGGCGGCTTCCCCGAAAGAGACGGGATCGATCTTTTCCGCCTCGGGGGCGTAAAGCCCGGCGATCATCCGCGCCGCGCTCTCAACCGTCTCGCCGGTGACGGCTTCTCGCGGAGCCCCCTCGCCGTAGCCCGCGGTTCCGTCCTCGAGGACGAGCCGGACGATGATGTTGTCTTCGGCGCGCCGCCCCCCTTCCGGACGCCGGGGGGCGAAGCGAAAGGGAATCCGAAGCCGAAAAACGTCCCAGGCCGCAATCCTCATTCCGCCCCGCAGTTCATGAGCGCCCCTCCTTCTCGATTCTATTGGTGCGGCGGCGCCGAGTCAATCCAGAAACGGAGCGCTTCGGATTGAGGCCGGTTCTTCATTCGGCGGGGAAAAGAAAAGCGGCCCGCCCTCGCGCAGGAATCCCGCGGGCGCCTGCCGGCCGGGGCGGAATTTCTCCTTCAGAGGACGAGGCTGCCGCAGCCCGGACAATGAAGGGACTTGATTTTCAGCTCCTGACCCTTCATATAGGCGCACCTCGGGCAGACGGTCTTCCCGCAGCCCAGGCACACGCCGAAAATCGGCCTGTCGAAATCCCGTTCCCGTGACTCATTCTCGCTCTCCGAAACCGGGGGGAGGATGAAATTCATCCCGCAGAATGAGCACTGTCTTCCCTGGATCGGCTTGGGCCGGCTCAGCGGCTCGGCCATCCAGTGGAAAAAAACTTTCTTCCGGCCCGCGCCGGAGTCGAGATGCCCGGCGACGGCGATCAGAGACTCCCCGGCCAGGAGGAGCGCCAAGGAGGATAAGAAAACGATCAGGATGATGGACGCATGCTGGGCGCTGAAATCCTTGAAGCCCACGAGGAGAGTGCCGCTGAAAAACAGGAATCCCACGCCGAGGAGAAAGAGGATTTTTCCCGCGGTTTTGACCTCCCCCGATTGAAGAGGCTTGATGAGAATGTTGACCTGAGTCATGATTTTTCCGTTCGGCCCAGTTTAGTCGGGCGGACAGCCCGAGTTTTGAATTCCTGAGCCGGCGACGGGAACGCCTCCCGGACATTCCCCGGCCGGCTCCTCCCGGAATTTTCGTCCCGAGGATATCAAGCCAAGGCAAAAAGGTCAACGGCTCCGCGCCCGCCGCCTCTATCCTTCAGGCATTCAAGCCGGGAGCCGGCCCGGTCCGGCGGCGAAAGGACACGCCCGCGCGGCCGTCTCCACCCGGAGCCGTTGGGCCGCTCTTTGGGCAAATTGACTTCCCCGGCAGGGGCATGATAATTTCGTTTTCAGAATCCGCCT
Organism: Candidatus Aminicenantota bacterium; assembly: GCA_016933515.1. Lineage (GTDB taxonomy): Bacteria > Acidobacteriota > Aminicenantia > Aminicenantales > JAFGAV01 > JAFGAV01. The sequence goes on along the minus strand of JAFGAV010000017.1, from coordinate 34,524 downwards.
ATGAAATGTCCGCAGTGCTTCGCAGAGAATCCTCCTGACAGCCGCTTCTGCCGCAAGTGCGCCACCCCTCTTCCCTGGGCCGACAAGGCCCAGCCTCCGATCACGCAAACGATGATGCCCCTCACCGCCGAGCTCGCCCGAGGGAGCCTGCTCGCCGGCCGCTACGAGGTGATCGAGGAGATCGGCCGCGGCGGCATGGGACGGGTCTACAAGGTCTTCGACCGCAAAATCAAAGAGGTCGTCGCACTCAAGCTCATCAAACCAGAAATCTCGGTCAGCGAAACGGCCGTGGAGCGGTTCAAGAACGAGCTGCGATTCGCGCGCCGGATCGCTCACCGGAGCGTCTGTCGGATGTTCGACGTCGGGGAGGACGGGCTGACCCATTTCCTGACCATGGAATATGTCCCCGGCGAAGACTTGAAAGCCTTCATCCGGCGCTCCGGCCAGCTCACTCCTTCCAAGGCCGTCAGCCTGGCCCGGCAGACGGCCCAAGGCCTGGCCGAAGCCCATCGCCTGGGCGTCGTCCACCGCGATCTCAAGCCCCAGAACATCATGATCGACAGGGAAGGCAACGCCCGGATCATGGATTTCGGCATCGCCCGCATTCAGGAGGTCGAGGGCCTGACCGGCTCGGGCGTCTTCATCGGCACTCCGGAATACATGTCGCCCGAGCAGGCCGAGCTCAAGGACATCGACGCCCGATCCGACCTGTACTCCCTGGGAGTCGTTCTCTTCGAGATGCTCACCGGCCGGGTTCCCTTCGAGGGGGAAACGCCTCTCGGCATCGCCATGAAGCACAAGAGCGAGCCGCCCCGCTCCCCGCGCGAGCTCAATCCTCATGTCCCGGCCGACCTGGCCGCCGTCGTCCTCAAGGCTCTGGCCAAGGACCGGGACCGCCGCTATCAGACGGCGGAGGAAATGGCCGCCGACTTTGATTCCGTGGCCCGGGGACTCCCCCTGACGGAAACGCGTCCGCCGCGGCGGGAGCCTCTCACCTCAAGGGAATTCACGGTCAAGTTCCGCCTCAAAAAGCTCGCCCTGCCCGTAGCGGCCTTGGCGATCGTCATCCTGGCGGGAGGGATTTTCTTGCCCCGGGTGTTTTTCCGGCGCCCGGCGCCGGTCGCCTCCCCCGCGGAAGAGACTCCGGCTTTCCGGGTCCGGACGGAGCGGGCGCCGTCCCTTGAAAAGACCGAGGGCTTTTCCCTCCCTTTGAGCCGGCTGGGGAGCGAAGCGCTGAAATTTCTCAGAGCCGGCGAAATCTCCGAGCTGAACGACGCGGAGAGATTCCTGGAAACGGTCAAAACCGCTCTCCCCCGGGACAGTGCGCTTCAAGAAACCGTGTCCGCCGCATCCGAGAAAGTCCGGCAAACGAAGCGGCTTGATGAGCAAGGCCGGAAAGAGGAGGCCAGGAAGCTCGAACAGGAAGGACGGGAAGAGATGCAGAAGCTCATGGCCCAGGTTGCCGAGCGCGACCGGGCGCTCGAGGCCCGTTCCGCCTCCGGACAAGCCCGGACCCGGGCCGAGCGCATCGGCCTCGACGGCGCGAACCTCCTCTTCCGTCTGGCCCGCTATGAGGAGCAAAACGCCGAGGACGCCCTGGCGAAGAACGATTTCGCCGGCGCCAAGACGCTGTTTCTCGTCCTGGCCGACGTCTACCGCCTCAGTCTCGACGTCTCCACGGACGAGGCGGGCTGCCGGGCCCTCCAGAAGGAGATCGCCGCCTTGGAACGGGAGATTTTCGCCCGTCCGGGATCGCCGGCCGACCGTTGGCTGATGGAGAACGCGGCTCAGATCAAGACTCAGGGTGACGCTTTCCTCGAAGCCGAAGAATACGAAAACGCGGCGGCCTGCTATTTGCAGGTTCTGTTCCTGTTTCGACGGATCCGAGGCTCCTGACAAGCCTCCGTGTCGCCTCCCCTCCAGCGCGGCTTTCAGTCTCTCATGAATCTGAAGCCGACGCCCAGAAAAAAAACATCGAGGTCATACGTCTCGATGGTTTCGGATCCGGCTTCTTCGGTTCGCTTTTGCCGCGGGGCGCCGAAGGCGTAGCCGCAGGCGATATCAATCTGCGTCCGCCCCGCGCGCCAGCTTGCTCCCAGGCTGAGCGTGCGCTTGTCGACATCGATATTGCCCAGGTTCAGGCTTTCCTCCGGGGCGGCGGCCGGATCCCAAGTGAATCCGGCCCGGGCCTGGAATGCGGGAGAGAGGGCCCATTCCATCCCCGCCCGGAGAATAAGGATGTTCCGGTAGTTCATTGCCGAGGAAACGGCAACGTCTCCCATGAGGGGGACATCCTTGAAAACCTTGTCCAGGGTTTTCAAGGAGGACCAGAGGGCATACTCCGCCGAAACAGCGACCAGAAAACGGCCGGCGGCGCGGTAAGAGAAGCCGGCTTCGATGTCCCAGGGCAGCGGGAACGAAGTCTCCGAGGGAAAGCGGAAGGTGAAGACTCCGAGATCCACCGAGGTCTGGCCCGAGGTTTTCATCTCCGCCGGACCTTTCAGGCAGAGGCCCAGGCTCAGCCCGGAGAGAGGCCGGGCCATCAGGCCGAAACTGGCCGAGACGGCCCCTCCCGTCTCGTTGTTTTCAACGAGCCCGAAAGGATCCATTTCGGCGGTGACGCTCAGCCGGGTTCGGTAGACGTTCAGCGCGAAGCCGGCGGACAGGGATTCGCTCACACGATAGGCGATCGCCGAAGAAAAAGAATAAATTCCCATCACCGATTTGAGCGGCAGGCCGGTGTCTTCAAGCTTCCAATCGACGCCGCCGGCCGCATAGACGAGGAAGACGCCGAAGCCGATCGACAGCCTCTGGGTCGCCCGGAAAACGGCGAATCCTTGGGGAAGGACTCCGGAGCGCCGGCTGGCGGCTTCGGGCCGGCCCGGGACGCGGTAGGAATGATCGGGCCGGACGTAGCATCCCTCAACATCGACGATCCAGGCGCTCCGCGTTCCGGCCAGTCCGGCGGGGTTGAAAAATATTCCGCTCGGGTCTCCGGGGACCGCTGCAAAAGCTCCCCCCATACCGGCCGGGCGGGTGCTGACAAGGATGTTGTTCCAGCTTCCTCCCCGGACAAGAGACGGAAAGAGAAGAAGCCCGGCGGCCAGCCAAAGCCGCCGGCTCGGAAGTCGCGACAGCAGAGGCCCCTCGACCTTTTTCATCCGTAATCCTCGTTTCCGACAGAAATATCATCCGGCTTCGAGGCTGTCAATCGGAATCGTCCGCCTCTCCGACAGCTCCACCCGCGCTTCGCCTTGACAGCTCAACGTTCCTCCCTTTATGCTTCCGCACAATGATCGGGAAAAAACAGCGCGCGGGATCCACCGCGTCGACGTCGATCCGCCCGGAAGAAGACCCCCTTCCGTCTCCCCCGCTTTTTTCCCGGCGGGGCATCGCCCGCGAGTTTCGCGAGCACTTTCCGATCTGGCTCGTCTACCTGGCCGCGATCGGGACGCTCCACGCCACGCTGTCCAATGCTCCCGAGCATGTGTTCGCCGCGAGCGGCATCCCGCGCCGGATGTTTTTGGCCCTCGCTCCTTTCCCTCTGTTCTGGTTCGCGTTGTATTTCATCCTCCGCATCCGGAGATCGAAACGGCTTGTCCGCCGCTGGAAGGCCGCTCTGGCGCTGGCCGCCCTCGTTCTCGGCGTCCCCCTGGCCGCCTTCTTCTTTTATCGGCCCTACCCGTTCACCGTCGGCCAGATGCGGGCGTTGTTTGAAGTTTCGATCTTCGTCTGGACCGCGGTGTTTATCGTCCATATCCTCCTGTCCCGCGGTCGGCAGACCGCAATCCTTTTCTTCGGCGTCGGCTTTGTCTACGGCCTGCTTCTCGAAAACTCGGGCATTGTCATGGGGTTTTTCAGCGAGCCCGGTTTCCTTGTCACTCTGCGGTTCCTCCCCGCCCCGCTGTGCACGATGCTGGCCTGGAGCCTGGTTTTGGCCGTCGTGGTCTCCGTCACCGACCGGCTGGGCGAATGGGTGCCGTGGCTGGCGCCGTCGAGGCGGGTCTGGCCGCGGGTCGCGACGGCGACGGCCATGGCCCTGTGCCTGGACGCTCAGGGAGACCCCCTGGCGTCGATGGCCGGTCTGTACTGGAGTTGGAACGAGCTTTTGCCTCCGGCGTTTTTCGGCGTGCCGATCCTGAATTTCGCCGCCTGGTTCGGAGCGATCTCGGTGTTCGGCTATTTCGTTTTCCGCGTCCGTGACCGGAAGGACTGGGGCCCGGGCCGCAAGAACCGGGAGCTGCTGCTGCGCATTCCTCCGGCCTGTTTTCTCGCCTGGGGGGTGTGTTTTGCGGTCATGGCCGTCGTCGAGGGAGGCTTCGACGGACCGAGCTTCCGGATCCTCGGCGCCTTTTTCAGCCGGCTGTTCGTCCTCTAAAGGCGCGTTCCCCAAGGAAAACGGCTTGAGGGGGGCGTCTTTCCCCACCGTCCGCCCCAGCATCCGGGACGGCGGTTTTCAAGGCCGGGAGCGGAAACGGTAGCCGACGCCATGCACGGTCAGGATGTGACGCGGCAATGCCGGATCGGCCTCGATCTTGCGCCGCAAGCGGGCGATGTGCTGGTCCAGAGTGCGGGTCGTGCCTTCATAGGTCATGCCCCACACGGCCTCCAGGAGTTCGAAACGCTCCATGACCTGCCCGTCGTGGTCGACCAGGTGCCTGAGGAGCTTGAGCTCCAGTCCCGTCAGGGTGAAGGTTTTTTTCCCTCTCCGTCCCTCGTAGGTCCGGGGGTCGACGCGGACGTCGCCGAAAGCGATGGGGAGGCCGTTCTTGACGCCCGGTTCCCGGCGGCCGCGCCGGAGCAGAGCCCGCACGCGGGCCAGGAGCTCGGCGATCCCGAACGGCTTGACCACGTAATCGTCCGCGCCGAGTTCGAGCCCCGCCACCTTGTCCGCCTCCTGCCCTTTGGCCGTCAGCATGAGGATCGGCGTCCGGGCGTCTTTGAGCCGGATCTCGCGGCAGACATCATAGCCGCTCTTCTCAGGGATCATGATGTCGAGAAGCACAAGACTCGGCCGCGACGCGGCGAACAGCCTCAGGGCCGCTTTGCCGTCGGCGGCCTGGGCCGTCTCGTAACCCTCTCCCCGAAGCAAGTCCACGAGTCCGGTCAGAATCGCGGCATCGTCCTCGACCACCAGGATTTTGTCTTTTTTCACGGCGTCTCGACCCGGGGCAGCCGGATTTCGAAAAGGCTGCCTCCTCCCGGACGGGCGGCGTAGACAAGATCGCCCCCCTGGTCGCGCACCAGGCGGCGGGCGATCGTGAGGCCCAGGCCCGTGCCTTTCGTCCGGGCGGTCAGGGAATCGTCGGCCCGATAGAATTCCTGGAAAATTTTCTTGGCGTGCTGACGGGGAACTCCGATTCCCCGATCGGAGACGCGTATGAAGACTTCTTCGGCCGCGGCCGTTGCTTCGATCTCGATTTCCCGAGTCGCGTCAGAATAGTTCTCGGCGTTGGACAGGAGGTTGAGCACGGCCTGTTTGAGCGCTTCCTCGTCCGCGCGGACGAGGACGGACCCGTCCGGGACGCGGACATCAAGGCGGAATCCCTGATGTTCCAGACGGGGCCGCTGTCCCGCGGCGATCTCCCCGACCAGACGCCCGGCGTCCACGAGCTTGGGAGCGTAGGTTTTTTTGCCTTTTTCCATCCGGGAAAAATCCAGAACGTTGTTGACGAGCCGCGTCAGGCGGTCGGTTTCCGAGACCATAAGCCCCAAATATTGCTCCCTCTTTCCCGGATCGGCCGGCCGCCCTTCCTTGAGCATCTCGGCGAACATCCGAATCGAGGTCAGGGGCGTCTTGAGCTCATGGGAAACGTTGGTGACGAACGTCGTCTTGTTCCGGGCGAGCTCGATTTCCCGGCGGAACGTATTGAGCGTCCATGTCCCGCCCGCCAGGATGGAAACGAGGAACGTCAGGACCAGGATCCACAGCACGAGCGCCCGAAAACCCGCCCGCGACCGGATGAGGTCCGGATCGGTGAGATAGGCCGCCGCCTCCCAACGGGGCAGCAGTTCGCTCACCTCGCGCGAAGCGAACGGCCGGCGCCAATCTCGTCCCTTCTCTTCCTCCGGCCTGTAGAGAGGACGGCCCCTTTCATCGAGAACGGTCAGGATGCGCGAAGGGGTGTAAGTCTCCGGCAGCAATCCCGTGAGACGGGACCGGAGCGCGGGGGGATCGAGGACACAGCCGAGAATCGCTCCGTCCGCGGCCCTCTTCCAGAAAAACAGGAACAATTCCTCACCGAGAAAGCGGGCGATCAGTCCGGATTCCCGGCCGGCAATGATGCGGCTGAACGTCATGGCCTCGGAGATGAAAATCGACTCCCGGCGACCGGGCGCCTTCCGTTCGGACTCCGTGCCGGCGTCGGGAACGACGTTCCGGCTCAGAGGCTCGCGGCCCCGCTCCCGGGCCTGCTGGTAGACCTGCCGCCGGATGTTCTCGCTGGACTCGAATTCCTTGATCGCCATTTGGGTTTGAGCGTATTCGGCGCCGGCGTCGGATGCCTTCGCCCGGGAGACGGACGGCCGCGCCGTCTCCGCCGCCTTGTTTGGGGAAGACGTTTCGCCGGAAGGCGCCTCCCTCGGTTCGGCCTCCTTTCTCTCCAAACTTCGGAGAGAGGAGGGCTCATCTTTTTCCTCTCCGGCCGCCGTCTCCGGGCTCGGTTTCTGTGACGCGGCCAAATCGACGATCTCTTGGCCGTAGACCTCGACGATGTTCTGGTAAACCGGAATCTCGGTCTTGTCCGTGACGAATTCCCGGTTGGCTTTCAGGAAGGCGAGCTCGTCTTCGGAAGCCCCGACTCTCGGCCGGGGCCAGAGAATTTCGAAATCTGCGGAAAGAAGAAAGGGCGTCCGGATGAGCGGGCCGGCTTCCTTCCAAACGGCAAAAACCGCGGCGGGGTCGCCGGCGTCATCGGGAGACGATCGCTCAAGCTCCTCCCGAAGCCGCTCGAGCTCCGCGTTCATCCGGCTCACGACGTGGACGAGCTCGGCGTCGAGCGCCGTCTCGATCTGTTTTTCGATGTAAGCCTCCTCGCGGTTTATGGAGCGCGCGGCGAGAACGGCCAGAAGCGCCGCCGGCAGAACCACGGCCGCCAGAAACAGCAGCCGCAGGCGGGAACTCGGTCCGGTGTTTTTCATTTTCTCTATCTTCCCACGGCGCCCCGGCCTTTTCAATACGGCGCTCTCCGGCCGGAATCCGGGACGGCCCCTCGTCCCGAGGGGCCGTCCCATGCCTGTGTCCATCCCCCCCCCGCCGGAGCGCCGGGAGCGGCCGTCCGTCAGCGGCGGAACACGGGCATTCTCGGCTCGGGAGACTCCACGACCTTCATCCTGTCCGCCTCCTGGGGGAATCCGGCCAGATGAATGACCGCCGTCCCGCAGACGAGCGCCTTGACCATCGCTCCCTTTTCGGCGCTTTCGAGTTCATAGCCCAGGTCGAGGGCGGGCCGGCGGCCGTATTCGCGGCCGGCGAAAGACCTCAAGAAATCGGCGGCCGCCTTCTGAGAAAGCTCCCCGCCGCGGTTTTCGTAGATCGAGGACAGGGCGGAGGATTTAAGGATTTTCGGCCACTGCTTCTTGAAAAGGCCCGCGTTGGCGAAGATGTCCACGCTGACCGCCCGCCCTCCCAGGCCGATAACCACGCCAACGACATCGTCGCCCAGGCGCAGCTCGCGGCTGATCTTTTTCTCGATGTCGCCGATGGCCTGTTTGTTCTCCTCCTTGTCATAAGCATCCTGGTAGGCGCTCGTTCCGGAGGCGACGCCCAAATCCCGGTTCTGGGAACGGACTTCCTCCCAGATCCGGCTCTGGGCCGCGGGAGCCTGCTCAGCGGCCTTGGCCCTCAGCCGGTAGGTCCCCAGGTTCGCCTTGCTGGTGAATGCGGCCGAATGCGCCGTCCAGCGCCCCTGCTCCACGCAGTAGACGGGAACGATCAGATTGCGCGTTCCGGGCGCAAGGAGGACGTCCTGGGCCAGGATCCGGTCCTGCCGGCATCCGGACAGGATCTCTCCGGCCATGAGAAACAGAACGCTCTTGGAGAGGTTCGAAATCTTGACTTGCGGGACGCGGCCCCCGTCCACTTCGGTGATTTCAACGACCCGGGTCTTGAGCGCCTCTTCCAGAGTGACATAGTCGGTCCGGTCCGCGATCCGGCGGGCATAGACGGGGACAAAGGTCAGATTCCCGCAAGAGACCGGCGGCCCCACCTCGAGCGTCCGGACAAGCGACACGACGGGATTCGCCGGGTTCCGAAGCTCGGCCGACCCGCTCCGCCAGCCCGGGAGAAAGAGCGGCAGAACCACGATCCCCAGCGCAGCCAAAATCCATTTTCTCATGATGACCTCCTTGAGGACGTCTTGTCCGACGTCCACACTCACGATACGCCGACGACGCCTCGACCGTGTCACCAGGGGGTCAAAAGATTGTAAAAAGATTGTTACGGCTTTTCGAACGCCCGCTCCGGCGCGGGGACCGCCGTTCGATGGAAACCGTCAGGACGTTTTTTTGATGAGGACCAAAGTCGTGTCGTCGAAAGGCTTGACGCCGGCGGTGAAGTCCTGGAATTGCGCCTCGAGATCCTTGACAAGCTCGGGAGCCGGGCGCTTGACGTTGCGCTTCAGGAAATCGAGGATTTTCTGCTCTCCCATTTCCTGCCCGGCCTTGTTCCGGCTTTCGATCAGCCCGTCGGTGAACAGGAGAATGACGTCGCCCTTCTCCAAGCGGGAGGCGCCGATCTCGTAGGTCGAAGCGGGAAACATCCCCAGGCAGAGGCCCGTGGGTCCCAGACGCTCGATGACGCCCTTCGGCCTGAGCACCGCCGGAGGATTGTGCCCGGCGTTGACGTAGCGCACCGCGCCCGTTTTGAGGATGATCTCGCAGAAAACGAACGTGATGAAGCAGTTGGACGCCGAACTGCGGTGGACGAAATTGTTGAGCCTCGAAGTCATGACCGCGAGGTCATAACCGGCGGAAATCTCGGATTGGAGGGAGGCGCGCAGCGAGGCCATGAGCAGGGCGGCCCCGACGCCCTTGCCCGACACGTCGCCGATGATGACCCCCAGACGGTCCTCGTCGATCGTCAGGAAATCGTAATAATCCCCCCCCACTTCGAAACAGGGCAGGTTCAATCCGCAAATCTCGTATCCCTCAAGAGATGGGCTTCCGCGGGGGAGAAGGTCGCGCTGAATCTGAGCCGCCAGGGCGAGCTCCCGCTCCATCCTCTCGTTTTCCAGGGCTCTTTCCACAAGGCGCGCGTTTTCGATTTTGACCGCCGCCAGGTTGGCCAGAAGAGTCAGAAGCTTCAAGTCCTCCTCATCGAACGGTTCGGTCAGGGAGGTCCGGTCGGCATACACGATGCCGATCACTTTTTCGTTGTCCCACAACGGCACGCAGACGGCGGATTTGATATGGGCGGTGATGATGCTGTCCCGGGCGCGGAACCGGGGGTCGGACAGGGCGTCCCGGGACAGGACGGCGAGCTCCTGCTCAAAGGCCATGTCGACGATCGAACGGCTGAGCTGCATCTTCTGGCCGGCCAGGCTTTTGTCGTTGATGCGGACCACCTTGGGAAAGAGCTGTTCCGGGCTTCCCTCTCGAAGGAACAGCGCCCCCCGGTCCATGGGCAGGTTCTGGGAAATCAACTCCATGATGTGTTCCAGAAGCTCGTTCAGGGGACGGTGCAGAAGAAGGGCCTTGCTGACCTCGCTCATGACGGCGAAGAGCCGGTGCTCGGACCGGATCTTCTCAAGGTCCCCGAGGGGGGCCGCACGCGTGGTCGTCCGGCTCTCCGGCTTGACCAGGATGTCGTTGAGCTTCATGACGGTGTTGAAGCTCGTGGAGGGACTGGGCCCGTCGGACACTTCGACATTGAACAGGAGTTTGCGGTCCACGGACATCCGGGTCTGACCGATGAGAATCTCGTCTCCGGACCGGATTTCGACCTCGCCCTGAATCCTCTTGCCGTTGACGAACACGCCGTTCTTGCTGCCCAGGTCACGCACGCGAATGCGGCCCTGATCCATGGTCAGGACGGCATGATGGCCGGAGCAGAAGGGGTCGGTGAGGGGAAGCGTGTTGTCGGCGCTCCGCCCGAACGTGATTTTCTCTCTTTCGAAGGGAATCGTGAACGACTCGCCTCTTTTGGGGTAAACGTACAGCTTGGCCATGGGATCCGGTTCGCAACGATTGTAGCCCCCCCGAGGGGGAAATTCAAGACGCCGACGCTTTGTTCAGGGCTTTCAGGATCCGGCCTGCGGACTTGGCTTTCTCGTCGAGAGGGAGATCTTCCACCATGGGCAGGAGGAAAGGCTTGATGTCCTTGTGCAGGAGGCTGTCGAGGAGTTCGACGGAATAATCGATGGCTTTCTTCGTCCCGGCCAGAAGATTCTGGTAAGCCCGGCGGATGTCTTCCGGCGGATAGATCAGGCCCAGAAGGGCGAAAATGCTCTTGACGGTTTTGAAAAGCATGAGCTCCAGGTCGCGCCTCCGGCCCTCTTTTTTCCCGCCCGGTTTGAGATCGTGATATCTTTCCAGATCGCCGTAGGCCGTCCGGAGCTGCCGCTTCACGCCTTCGAGAACGACGGTCTCGTCGAATCGAATCTCCGGCCGGGAGACCTTGAGCTTGGCCAGGGCCTCGATGAGCTCGGCCTCAAACCTCGAGCCCGCCTTTCGAAATTCGGAAAGGAGCGCGTCGGCCGCGCGCTGAGTCCCGATCCTGGCCAGGACATCGGGCAGCAAACGCCTGATCCTGAGATCCTCCTCCGGATCGGCCAGGTAATCCTTGAGCGCGCCCACGATTCTGTCTCCGTATTCGGTCAAGGCCAGAACGGCCGCTTGAGAGAGAGCCGGACGGGACAGACAGGACAGGACAGGCGGCAACAAATCCCGCCGTTTCAGCTGTCCGGCGCTCCTCAGGGCGTAAACGGCCACCTCGGGGGATTCGTCCCGCAGAAATTTCGCCAGGTTCCTCGCCAGAGGCGACCCGGGGTCCATCAGGCCGAGGGCTTTGGCGGCCTCCATCCGGGCCGTTTCCGAGTTCGGCCCGGCCTCCTTCGCCACGTCTTCCAGATACCGGCCCATGACCTGCCGATAAACGCCGAGGTCCAGGATCTCGCGGACTTGAGCGTCAAGGGTTTCCTCCGGCAGGACGTCGTCCGTATCGGGAAAGAGCGGTTCGCCGTCCACGTCGAGAAGAGAATCCATCGCCCCGGCTCTGAGTTCTCCCGAGCGCTGAGCGATGATTTTCCTCAGTTCGGGCGTCAGGCGTTCCCGCCGAATGAGTTCGTAAAGGTTCATGGCGTAAAGGACCGAACTGCGCCCGCGGCTTTCAAGGGTGTCGAAGACCAATTGGGTCGTGTCGACGTCTATGCGGTCGAGAATCAGGCGATCGGCGTCCTCCCACTGAATTTTGAGGTGGCGCTTGACGACCTCGGCATATTCCTTGGTGATGAGCGCCGCCAGGGCCGCCCAGGCCAGACAAAAGAACGCCGTGAGGCCGCTCACTCCCTTGAGGGACAGGGGGAGAGCGAGAAGCATGACGGCGGCCAGGCCGTCCGCGAACTTGTTGACGAACATATCGATGAAGGCCTTGGCCTTGTACTTTTCATCGGCCGGAACGGGGATGTAGAGCAGTTCGCGGACGGACTGGTTGATCGTGTGGGTCAGGCTTTTGTCCAGGCCCTTGACCGGCACGGCCCACCACAGAAGACTCCCGGCGGGGACGAAGAAAACGGCGGCCGAGCCGAGGAACAGCACGGCCGGCGGGATGATCAGCGCGGCCAAGATCCCGTAGCGCTTGAGGATGCGGCCGGACAACAGATGGTGGAGAAGGGTGGAAAAGACCAGCAGGCCCAGAAAGAAGGTGCCGAGAAACGAGGTCCGGGCGTCCTTGAGAGGCAGCGCGGCCTCCACCGCGGAGCTGAATTGAAAATCCACCAGGGTGGTGACCACGATGCCTGCGGCCACGAGAGCGGCCAGCAGCCGAAGGTAGCGGCTCCGGCGGAGGATGCGAAAACTCCCGGCGTATCCGGTCTTCTTCGGGGCCGAGGCGTTTTCGGGCGCCGCTTCGCTCTCCTCGGGCTGTCCGGCGGCGTCCCGGTGGCGGACAAGGACGAAGGCTCCGGCCAGGAATGCGGGGCAGACGAGAAGCAGATTTTCCGTTCCGATCAGACGCACCAGCCGCGAGGCGACGAGGGCCCCGGCCACGCCCCCCCAGAGGCCGCCGCTGACGAAAAATCCGACCAAACGGCGCGCCTGACGCGGATGGAACCGGTCGTTGACCGCCATCCAGAACTGCATGACCGCCGTGACGATGAAAAGATCGGACCAGAACCAGAAAAGCATCGAAACCCACGGCCAGTGGAAGCCGAACAGCCAGCGAAAAACGAGGAGGTTTCCCATGAAGAAAAGAAGGCTCCATGAGATGTAGGCCCGCCTGTTGAGGCGGGAAAGGAGCCGGGAGTTGAGCGACACGGCCAGCCCCATCAGCAAGGCGGTGAGCAAATATGCGTACGGCAGACGATCGGCGGTCAGGAAGGTGAGATAGAGCGACAGCTTGACCGGCTTGATGACGTAGGCGGTGAACGTGATGAGGAAAAAATGAAAGAACATCCGGACGACGACCCCCGTCTCCTCGGGCCGGATGTCCACCGCCCGCTTGAGCAGCCGAAAAAGGCGTCCGTCCGCGCCGCTCACGGCCTCAGCTCCCCGCCGTTCTTCAGCCGGCTGCGGATCAAACGCAGCCTGTCCTTCAAGGAATGATCCTCCAGCAGGGGAAACAGTCTGTCGCGAACGCTCTTGGACAGGAAATTGTCCAGGAGTTCCAGTGCGTAAGCCACGGATTCGCGAGTCCCCGACAGCCAGTTTTTGTAGGCCTTGAACACGTCTTCCCGCGGATAGGCCAGTCCCAGGATCTTGAAAACTCCGAGCACAAGGCCGGACGCCCAGCCTTTACGCATAGGGTCGTCTTTTCCTTCTTTCCGCGTCCGCGCCTCGGCGATGAAAATTTTGTAGACGCGCTTGAATTCCTCCGCCAAATGGGCGAGCACGAGGTTCCGGTCGAAACGGATGACTCCGCCCGCGGAACGGGCCCTGTCCAGGGCGTCCAGAACTTCATCCCGGATTTTCCCGGAAACCGCGCCGAGCGAGAACAAAAGCCCGTCCACGGCGTCCTGATCGCCGATGCCGCCCAGAATCGAGGCGGCCTTCCTCCTCGCGGCCGGAGGCTCGGAAGAGTCGAGGAGAATGTCGAGCAAGCCGCCGGTGATTCTCGGCCCGTATTGCATCAACGCCTCTTCCGCCGCGTCTTGAAGCCGGGGATGACCGAGGCGCCGGACCACGGCCGGGACATGTTCGCGCAGACCCAGCCGCCCGGCGCTCTCCAACGCGTAGCGGACGACGTCCTCGGACTCGTCCTCGAGCAGCTCTTCAAGCCGGCGGACAAGGGGCGAACGGGGCGGCATCAGGCCCAGGGCCTTGGCGATCTCCATCCGAGTCACGGGATCGTCTGCCCCCCCCCGCTCGAGAGCGCGGGCCAGATACTCCTCCATGACCTGACCGTAAACTTCGAGTCCCATGACCTCGCGGACGAATTGCTCGAGCGCCGCGTCCTCGGCCTCCAAGCCGGCCGCGGAAGCGGCGGCTTCGGCCCCGGCCTCAAAAAGGGCGCCCAGCGCCGTGAAGCGCGGATCGCCGGGCTCGGAGAGAAGCATGGCCCGAATGTCCGGCGTCAGCTTTTTTTTTCGCATCAAGTCATAGAGATGAAGGCTGAAAAGAACGGGACTGCGGCGCCGTGTCTCGATCAGATCGAAAACCGTCTTGGCGAACCCCACGTCCACTTCGGCCTCGACCACCCTGTCCCCCCTGTCCCAGCGGCCGCGGAGCTTGTCCTTCACGATGCGGACATAAGCCGAGGCGGCTTTCAGATTGAGCGCGATCCAGGCCGCCAGGGTGAGAACCGACAAAATGCCGACCGCCTGCAACGGAGACGGCCAGGGAAGGGCGAACGCCGCCAGAAGCAGGATCGCGCCGGCCGTCCGGGAGAAACGGTTGAGAAACATGTCGATGAAGACCTTGGCGCGGACCCTTTGCTCGGGCGGGACGGGAAAATAGAGAAGCTCCCGGGCGGACTGGTTGATCGAATAAGACAGGCTTTTGTCCCCACCCTTCAAGGCCACGGCCAGCACCAAGACGGGCCAGGCCGAGAGGCCGAGGGTGAAGATGAGGATGACGGCCGGATAGAACAGCAGAAGGCTGCGGATGCCGTAGCGGTCGACAATGCGGCTCGTGCCCAGGATCTGAAGGAAAAAGGAAAAAATCAGCAATCCGGCGTTGAACCAGCCGAAGAACGAGGCCAAATGCCCCCGAACGGTCATCTCGATCACGGCCTTCGATTGCCAGTCGACGAACGTCGATATCAATCCGGTCAGAAGGACGATTCCGGCCAGAAGACGCAGATAGTCGTTTCGGCGGACGATGTCGAAACAGGATTTGAACCCCTCTTGACGCAAGGACGCGTCCCGGTTTTCCGTCTCCGCCGCGCGGGAATCGCGCGGTTCCCCCCCCGGCCTTCCCCGGCCGGTCAGCCGAAGGATGACGGGGATCGCGGCCAAGAGCAGCACTCCTCCCAGGAACAGGATGCCCAGCGGGAACGACTCGGCCAGAAAGCCGGTCAACAGACCGCCGGCGATGCCGCCCAGGATGCCTCCGCTGCCGATGAAGCCGATGAGCCGTTTGGCTTCCCGGGGATTGAAAATGTCGTTGACCAGCATCCAGTATTGGGTCATGAGCGAGACGATGAGAATGTTCGCCCAAACCCAGTAAGCCAGCGCCAGCCACTTTCCGGACATCTGTAGCAGCAAGGCGAAAATCGCGCCCGTCAGGGAGAAGAACATCATGCTCCCGGAGAGAAGCGCGCGGCGGGAGACCCGGGCCTGAAGCTTGGCCTGGAGAGCGACCGCCAGGCCGACAAAAAAAGCCGTGGCGTAGGCGAGGGGAAGATTCTCCGAACCCAGCTCGGTCAGGAAGCTGGCGTCCCGGATGCTTTTAAAAATGCTGAACGGCGCGGTGATGAGGAAAAAGAGCAGAAAAAGGAGAACGGCCGGCGTTTCTTCTCCCCTCTTGACGCCGGGGAGGCGCGGCGGCCATCGAAAGGGGCGTCCTGTCCGCATCCCGAGGCTCTGTGGCGGCGCCCGGCTCGGCTTTTATTCCTTGAGGAAGCTCTGCAGGGCCGATTCTTCTTCGTCGAAGATTTCCAGGACTTTGGTCAGCATGGTGATCTGAAAAACCAGAAACAGCTTCTTGGAGATGCGGGCGATTTTGAGCTGCCCGCCCAGGTTGTGCGTGGAGATGTAGCTGGCCAGAATTTCGCCCACACCGAAACTGTCGATGAACTCCACTTTGTCGAAATTCAGCAAAATGTGCTTTTTGCCGAGATCCAACTGGTCCTTGACAAGCTCATGAAGAGTCGACTCGGCGATATCCGTGCGCCTGATTTCGCCCTGGATGTCGAAGATCGTGATGTCGTCTTTTTCTCGTTTTTTGATGTCCATGGGGTGTCTGCGCCCTCCCTCATTTATCTTTAGTTATTATCAGAAGGCCGCCTCCCTGTCAACGGAAAGACGGGGCCGCGTCCGCCTTTCTCCCGGCCTGAAATCCGCGATTTCGAATCCTGCTGGACATCGGCCGGAAAAAAAGTGGAAAGTGTAGACGCGGCCCCTTTTGTCTTGCTATCATGTGAAGAGAGGCGATCCCGGACAGCCGGCCATGAGAAAAAGAACCGTCTGGCTCCTTGCCGCGTGTCTCCTCCTTATCAGCGCCGCGGCTCGCGCCGAAATCCCTTGCGTCTGGACGGGCGTCGAGAAGATCATGGCTGTCGGAGACCTTCACGGCGACTATGACGCCTTCACGGCCATCTTGATCGGCACGGGAGTCGTGGATCGTGAGCTCCACTGGGCGGCCGGGGAGACGCATCTGGTCCAGATCGGGGACATCATGGACCGCGGGCCCAACGCCCGTGCGATCTTCGACCTTCTCCGACGCCTAGAAATAGAAGCCGAGGCCGCCGGCGGGCGGGTCCATGTTCTCATCGGCAACCACGAAATGATGAACATCTCGGGCATCTCCTTCGATTATCCCGAATACGTCACCGCGGAGCAATTCCGGTCCTTTCTCCCCGAGGATTACATCAAGGAGAAAGAAAACGAGGCCCTCCGGCGCCGCGGCGACGGCCGCACCGAGATTTCGGCCGAGGAACGGCGGGCGTTGTGGGCGGAGATTCTCCAAAACGATCCGGAGGGCCGGAGACAGTACCTGAAGTTTTTCCGCCGGCAATACGGCCAATGGATCGCCGATCTCAACACCGTCATCAAAATCAACGACACGGTCTTTGTCCACGGCGGCATCAGTCCCGCATACTCCCTCTGGTCCCTGGAAAAGATCAACGACACGGTGCGTCGAGAGCTGCGCCTGGTCATGAAGAACGGGATGTTCCAGCCCCAGGTGCTCTACGCCCGGGAGGGACCGCTTTGGTACCGCGATCTTGCCCTGCAGGACGAGGCGCTGTTCGAGGACGAAGTGGACGGCATCCTGGCCAACTTGCAGGCCCGCCACATCGTCATCGGGCATACGGTTCTGCGGGTGCCCACCGCAACAGCCATGAGGCGTTTCGGCGGGAAAGTCTGGGCCATCGATACCGGCATCTCCGCTTACTACCAGGGACCGCTGAGCGCTCTGTTGATTGAAGCGGGCTGTTACCAGGTTTGGAGGGTGAATGATGAATAAAAAGACTCGGCTCGGCCTCTGGGTCTGCCTGATTCTCCTCGGAGGCGCATCGGCCTTGTGCCGGGCCTCTCTTCAACCCACTCCCTCCGATCCCCGGGAGGAGCTCGAAACCTTTCTCCGAGAGGCGGACATCACGGCCGTGGAAAAGATGCATCAGCACGGGCGGACCAACGCCTGGCTGGTCACCCTGAGCGACGGGACGGCAACCCGGCGGGCGTTTTTCAAGTCCATCCGCCGAAGCCGGCCGGCCATCATGCCGGACAGCTGCGCCTATGAGCTCGCTGCCTATGAGCTCGACAAATTGCTGGGCCTGGGACTCGTGCCCGCGACGGTGGAAAGGTCCATCGAAGGCCGGGCCGGCTCCCTGCAGCTTTTCCTCGATGGAGTGGAAACCGAAAAATCCCGCTTGAATAAAAACCTCCGGCCTCCCGACCCGCAGGCCTACGGGGACCGGCTGGACGAGATTCTCGTTCTCGAGCACCTGGTCTTCGCTCCTCGGCAGGATCTGGGAGACGTCATTTTCCAAACGGATTCCTGGCGGCCCATGAGGGTGGATTTTTCCGAAGCCTTTGCTCCCTCAGCCGAGCTCCTGACGGACTATCCGCTCCGGCGCTGCTCGCGCCGCGTTCTGGCCTCTCTGTCGGACGAATGGGACGACGATGCGGTCCGCGCCCGGCTGAAAAGCCTGCTCAATGCCGAGGAGCTTGAAGCCCTGCTCCAAAGGCGCTTGCTCCTCCTGAACGAAATCAAGCGCCTGATCGCGGAAAAAGGAGAAGCCGCGGTCCTCTATCGTCCTTGACCTCCCTCCTCGGTGCGCAGACGTCCGGAATCCCCCGAACGACCGCGCGCACAGAAAAAAAGCGGCGGCGCCCCGGCGCCGGCCGATTGTTTGCAATTTTTTTTTGTCTTGACTATGATAGCCCCAAAGCTCACGGTGAAGACAAGCGTGTCCGGGAGGCGGGGATGAAAATGCGAATCCGAGCTTGGCCTTTCGTTCTTGTTTTCCTCGTCGCGGCCGGGGAGGTCGGCGCCCAATTCACGGCGGCCGAGGCGGCCGAGAGACCGCTGTGGGAAGAATTCCTGAAGACGGCCGAAATCGTCAAATGGGAGGAAGTGGGCGAGGGCGTCACCAAACCCATTCGCCTGACTCTGAGGAAGGACGGTCTGGAAGCCAGGGGATTGTGGAAAAACCCGTCGGGCAAGAGATCCGGATTCCTGGAGGGATGGCAATACGAGATCGCCGCCTATGAAATCGACAAGCTCCTCGGACTGGGCATGATCCCGCCCACGGTCGAAAGGGAATTTCAGGGCCGACGGGGCTCCCTCCAGTTCTGGGTCTCGGTCAAGCATTCCCTGCTCAAGGTCATGGAGGAGCGGATTCCCGTCCCCGAAACGGCCTGGGACGGCATCAACAGAATGAAATACATCATTCGGGCTTTCGACAGCCTGATCGCCAACGAAGACCGGACCCAGCAGAACCTTCTCTATACCGAGGACTGGAGGACGATTGCCATCGACCACTCCCGATCCTTCCGCTCCTCCCGGCGGCATTTCAAGCGCCTGATGAACGGACGGAACGGAATCAAGTCCGGCGATGACGGGCGCCCGTTCCTGTTCCGGCTCCTCCCGCGGGCGATGGTGGAGGCCATCCGCGGACTCGACCGGGCGAAGCTTGATCAAGCCGTCGGACCGTTCCTGACCGAAACCGAAATCCAAGCCGTCCTGGCCCGCCGGCGTCTTCTCCTGGATGAAATCGCTCTCATGATCAAGGAACAGGGAGAGGACCGTGTGCTGTATTGACCCCCGCTCTCTCGCGCGCACCCTGCTCCGGCCGCCGAAAGGATTTCCGCCCGGCTTGAGCCTGATGATTCCTGACGCAATTTCGGATAGAATCGAATCAAAAAAAGGAGGGTGATTATGAGAAAGCAGCTCTTTTTCACGGCCGCGGCCGCCGCCTGTCTCATTCTGGCCGCTCCGGCCGCGGCACAGTTCACTCCCGAGGAAGCGGCGGAACAGCCGAAATGGGAGGAATTCCTGGAAAAAGCGGACATCATGGGCCAGGAGCAGATGGTCAGCAGCGAGGCGGTGACCAGCCCCTGGAAACTGACGTTGAAGCTGGGAGATCTTGAGAATTTCGCCCTGTGGAAGGGGATCGACGTCCGGGCGGGCCGGTATCCCGACAGCTGGAAGTGGGAAGTGGCGGCCTACCGCCTGGACAGGCTCCTGGAGCTCTATATGGTGCCGGCCACGATCGAGCGCCGTTTCAAGGAGAACCGCGGCTCGCTTCAGATCTGGGCCAAGGTGATGATGAGCCTCAGGGACAAGGAAACCAAAAAAATCAAGACGCCTTCCTACAAGATCTTCCCGTGGAACCGGGCCTTGTACCTGCAGCGGGCTTTCGACAACTTGATCGCCAACGAAGACCGCCACCAAAACAATTTCCTGATCACTGAGGACTGGCGGCTCATCCTCATCGACCACTCCCGCTCCTTCCGGACGAGCAAGAAATTCACCAAATCCCTGATCTACACGGACAAATTCAAGGAAGGGCCCCGGGAAATGAAGGAGCTGCCGCGGGCCTTCGTGGAGAAGCTCAGAGCTTTGACGGCCGAAAGCGTCAAAGCCGCCGTAGGCGAGTATCTGACCGACGAAGAAGTGGCGGCGGTCATGATCCGGCGCGACTTGATCCTCACGGAACTCGACAGGATCATCAAAGTCGCGGGCGGGGAGGACAAAGTCTTCTACTGACCGC
The DNA here is from genome assembly GCA_016933515.1 of Candidatus Aminicenantota bacterium. Classification (GTDB taxonomy): domain Bacteria; phylum Acidobacteriota; class Aminicenantia; order Aminicenantales; family JAFGAV01; genus JAFGAV01. Next base: position 14,993 of record JAFGAV010000017.1, on the reverse strand, counting down.
CGGACGGGAGAGGCGAGCGCCTCCACCGGCTTCCGCAGCGCAAATTCCGCGGCGGCGGGCCGGTTTCCGCATTTCTAGGAAAGAGGGATCCTTTTCCAAAGGGTCAGGATGTTCTTCCCGTCTTCACGGCGGTAGGCCACGCCGTCCATAAGGCGGCTGGTCAAAAAACAGCCGAATCCTCCGCGTTGGCCGTCGTTCAGACGACGCTCCAGGTCCGGCTCCTTGAAATCGCGCGGATCGAAGGGGGAGCCGTCGTCCCGGACCTCGAAATACAGGCGGTCGTCCTCGGTCCATGAAGACACGAGGAAATCCCCCTTCTTCAGGGAGTAGGCGTGCCGGACGATGTTGGTCCAGACTTCGACCAGGGCCAGTTCGATCTGGAACGCCAAATCCTCCGTCAGCCCGAGACGGGCGGCGATACTTTTAAAAAAGCGGCGGGCCTGTTCCACTCCGGACAGGTCACCCTCGAAAAGCTTCGTTTCCCTCGACTTCACCGATTCACCGTTTGTCCGGACCGAGAGGTCCGTTCGCCGATTATTCTATCAAAACACCGGTCCCGGAAACAGCCGCAATCCCGATCTGAGCCCGCAAGGAGGGAGAAAACGGCAGCGGGTCCGGATTGACTTTCGGGGCTGAATTTTATAAGACTGAGGCACCTTCGCAAGGAAATCCAGTCGGCCAACGGATTCAAAAGGAGGAACAATGACCCGCTCAGACGACCCGCAAAAAAACCGGACGCCGGCATCCCGGCCGAATCCGGGCTATGCCTTTCTCCGCCTTTTCACCGACATCCGGCCCGGCGAGGCGGCCAAGGCGCTTCTTCTCACCCTGAACATCTTTCTCCTCCTTCTGGCCTATTACCTCATCAAGCCGGTCCGGGAGGCGCTGCTCCTCGTTGACAAGGACGCTCCCCGGATCAAAAGCTACCTCAGCGGCGCCCAGGCCGTCCTGCTCGTCTTCGTCATTCTGGGATTCAGCTGGCTGGCGTCCAAGGTTTCCCGGCACAAACTGATCACCTGGGTGACTCTGTTTTTCGTCTCCAACCTGGCCGTATTCTATGTCCTTCACCTGGCCGGAGTCGGCGCCGGAGTGATGGGCATCGTGTTTTTTATTTGGATCGGCATCTTCAACCTCTTGGTCGTGGCCCAGTTTTGGGGGTTCGCCAACGATCTCTACGCGCCCGAGACGGGCAAGCGCATCTTTCCCCTGATCGCCTTCGGCGCCACCCTAGGGGCCGTGGCGGGCAGCCGGGTGGCCAAGCTCATCATCGGCCCTCTCGGCCTTTACAATATGATGCTTCTTTCGGGAGCTCTGCTCTTGGCCTGCATCGTGCTGGCCGTCTTCATCCACAAAAGGGAGGTCGCCTTTTCTCCGGGAGAAGAGCCGCCCGAGCGGGCGGCCCAGACTCAGCCCCTCAAGCCGGGCGACGGATTCAGCCTGGTGGTCAAGACACGCTATCTTTTTTTCATCGCCCTGGCCATCCTGGTCTACAATTTCATCAACACCATAGGCGAATACATCATTTCCGACGTCGCCACCCGGGCCGGCCTGGCCGCCGTCGCCCAGGGGAAAGCCGAATCCATGGGGGTTTTCATCGGCGGGTTTTTCTCCGATTACCAGTTCCTGACCAATACCCTGGCTCTCGTCATTCAGCTTTTCCTGGTCTCCAGGATATTCAAGTGGCTGGGAGTCGGGGGGGCTCTGTTCGTCCTGCCCTTCATCGCCCTGGGCGGCTATGCCTTCATCTCCATGGGCGCGACCCTGCTCCTGGTCAAGTGGGTCAAATCCCTTGAAAACGGCACGGATTACTCGCTGATGAACACGACCAAGGCCGCCCTGTTCCTGGTCACTCCCCGGGAGGAAAAATACAAGGCCAAGGCGGCCATCGACACCTTTTTCGTCCGCGGCGGCGACGCGCTGGCCGCCCTGGCGGTCTTCGTCGGCACGACGTTCCTGGGGCTGTCCATCGAGCGATTCGCCGTGCTCAATATCGTATTCGTCCTCTTGTGGATCTCCTTGAGCCTCATGATCTACAAACACTACAAGCTTCGCCGCGGACGGGCGGAATCCGCCGTCAAGGCCGATTCCTAATAAACATCGCCGCAGGACCGGCGATCGATAAGGCTTGAGGTTTGGAGCGGAGCCGGACGGCGATCCGCTCAGCAGGGAGAGGTCCTTGCCCGGTAATTGAACTCCTGATAGCGGGTGATGACGTCCAAAATCAAGGCTTCCCGGTCGATTTTCATGACCTCCGACGGTGCAAGAAGGGGCAGGAACGCCTCTTCCCGGTCTTCAAGGGCCGCATGGGGGGCTCTCCTCCCACGCAGAAGGAGCCTGAGACGCATTTCCACCGCATTCGCCGGCAGGATGAGCACGTAATAAAAATTGTCCGCTCGGGATCTCCGAAAATTCACTCGAAAATACACCGCCCTTTTTTTCAGCCGGCCGTACGACGTTTTGATGCGGTGCCTTCGGAACTCGAGCCGCAGGCTTTCGAAAGCCGGCTCCGCGATGAATTCACAAAACTGCTGAAAATTATCGAGCGTGTCCCGCTTGCACTTTTCCAGGAGATCGAAATCGCCCAGAACGTTCCTCAGCCGTTCCTTCCAGGAATCCTCGTTCATATCGCCGTCCGCTTCATTATCAATTTCAATCATTTAACAGGAAATAAACAGCGAGGTCAAGACGGAATCTTGCCTCCCGCCTCCGGCTATCGTTGCGGCGGGGATTCCGGAAAGCGAGCGGAAGCGGTAATATTTTTTCGTATCTTAAGGAAAAAGAGAGAGTTGGTAAATGATATTCACAGAAATGTGGATAACCCTGTGAATATCTCGATTATTTTTCTTCTATTTTTTTGATAACAAGACGGATATGGCTGTTTGCACTCGATTGTGTGCAGTTTTCAGCTGAGAAATTTTTTCCCAGACGACATCAACGCTGATATTCCCGATCTTTTCGGCGGAGAAAATTTCGACGTTTCCACACGGCCTCCAGAAGACGGCGTTTTCCTCCTTGAACAGCGCCAGGACCGGCGCGCCGCAGGCCGCAGCGAGGTGAGTGACGCCGGAATCGTTTCCGAGATAAAACCGGGAACGGGCGAGAAGCTCGGCCAGGCGGCGAAGAGGCGGACGCCGCATCCAATTCCAGCCGTCCGGAAAACGAAAAGAACAGAGAGCGGGGGCCATGCGTTCCTCGGCTTCGCCCGTGACCAGCAATCCCTCTGCTCCTCGAGCGGACAATCGGCGCACAATCTCCAAAAACCGTTCCAAAGGCCAGCATTTGTCTTTTCCGCCGCTTCCGGGATGAATGATGACCGGAGCGGACGCCTCGGACATCCTTCCGGACCCGTCTCCCCGGCAGGCTTTCAGCCGGCAATACGCTTTGCTCGTTTCTTCACCGGGGAAAGGACAGCCGGCGGCCCGAGCCGTTTCTTCCAGATAATGCGTGTACAAAGGCCGGGGGGAAGAACGCCGAGGGGGGCCGATGATTCGGACGTTCCTCGCGCCGTGTCCTGCCAGGGAGCGCGCCAATCCGGCCCCCGATCCCCCGTTCATCCAGCCCCAGACTTCATCGAACCGGGCCAGCCAAGGATCGAGCCGGGGGGAGCCCTTTTCGCAATCTCCGAACAAACCGGTCAACATCGGAGAATCGGCCGAAACGACATGCTCCGCCAGACCGCACTCTCTGAAAAAGAGGCCGTAAGCTTCCCGGCACGCAAGAGTGAATTCCGAATCGGGGCGGGCGTCGCGGAGCAGAGCCAGCGCGGGGAAAGCGGTCAGGAGATCGCCCAATCCTCCCAGCCGAACAGCAAGAACTTTTCCGGGAATCGGAGTCGACGGCGCTATCGGCTTTCCCCCTTGCCTTTCTGCGCGTCGCGGCTCTCGATGTGGTGCTTGATCGTTTTACCCTCCACCAGATAGAAAACGGCCTCGCCGATGTTCGTGGCATGATCGGCGATCCGCTCCAAATGCCGCCCGATGAGGATCAAGCCCACCGCCCGGCTGATGTTTCCCGGATCCTGCATCATATAGGTCAAAAGCTCTCGGAAAATCTGATCGTTGAGATTGTCCACCTCGTCGTCCCGGCGGCAAACCTCGCGGGCCAGCTTTTCGTCCCCGTTGACGAAGGCGGTGATCACGTCCCGAACCATATTCTGGGCCAGAAGGGCCATGCGGGGGATGTCGATCAACGGCTTGAGGGGCGGGAGCTTGATGAGCTCCAGGGTCCGCTCGGCGATATTGACCGCCAGGTCCCCCATGCGTTCGAGTTCCTCCCCGATCTTCATGGCCGAGGTGATGAACCGCAGGTCGCCGGCCATGGGCTGTTTGAGGGCCAGGAGCCTGAGGCAGGATCCGTCGACCTCGATGTCCATGAGGTTGACGTCATCCTCGCGCTCCAGGACTTCGCGGGCCGCCTTCTCGTCGCTCGTTTTAAGAGCCCGGACGGCCTGAGCAATCGACTCCTCGACCAGAGAGGCCATGCGCATCAGGAGAGCCCTGAGATTCTTGAGTTCCTCGTCGAACTGTCGCTCCATGTCTCCTCCTTGTCTCCCTCCTCAGAGGGCTCATCCGAATCGGCCGGTGATGTAATCCTCGGTCATCTTGTTGGAGGGATTGGTGAAGATCTTGTCCGTCCGGTCGAATTCTATCATTTCCCCCAGCATCATGAAAGCCGTGAAGTCCGAGACCCGGGCGGCCTGCTGCATGTTGTGGGTGACGATGACCACGGTGTAGTCTTCCTTAAGCTTGAAGATGAGCTCTTCGATCTTGGCCGTGGCGATGGGGTCGATGGCCGAGCAGGGCTCGTCGAAGAGAATGACCTCGGGTTCGACGGCCAGGGCCCGGGCGATGCACAGCCGCTGCTGCTGGCCTCCGGAAAGGGAGAAGGCGTTGTCCCTGAGGCGGTCCTTGACTTCCTCCCAGAGGGCGGCCCCCCGGAGGCTGCGCTCGACGATTTCAGCCAGTTTCTGTCTGTCGCGCAGGCCGTTGATGCGCAGGCCGTAGGCGATGTTGTCGAAAATCGACTTGGGAAAGGGATTGGGCTTCTGAAAGACCATGCCGACGTTCCGTCTCAGTTCGACGACGTCCTGCCTGGGCGAGAGGATATCGACGCCGTCGATCAGGATCCGGCCCTCGGCCCGGACGCCGGGAATGACGTCGTTCATCCGGTTCAAGGAACGGATGAGCGTCGACTTGCCGCAGCCCGAGGGGCCGATGATGGCCGTGACCCTCTTTTCCGGACAGGCGAGATTCACGTTTTGCAGCGCCTGCTTGGCGCCGTAATAGAAGTTCAGGCTCTCGGTCTTGATCTTCAACCGCTCGTCCATGTTCACATCCTTCTCTTCCGCCGGAGGCGATATCTGATGACGACGGCCGCCATGTTCATGCCCAGAACCAAAGCGATGAGCACCAGGGCCGTTCCGTAAGCCAGGGGCCTGACCTTGAGAATGTTATGGTGCTGGGTGGCCATGATGTACAGGTGATAGGGCAGGGCCATGAACTGGTCGCCCAGAGACCTGGGCAGGACGGGCAGGAAAAAGGCCGCGCCGGTGAACATGATGGGCGCCGTCTCGCCCGCCGCCCGGGCCAGCCCGAGCACCGTTCCGGTCAGCATCCCGGGAACGGCGTAGGGCAGGACGTTTGTCCGGATCGACTGCCACTTGGTGGCGCCCAAGGCCAGGGCGCCCTCACGGTAGGAATCGGGCACCGTCTTGAGGGCCTCCTCGGAAGCGGTGATCGTCCACGGCAGGGTCAGGAGGCCGAGCGTGAGCCCGGCCGAGAGAACCGAGGTTCCGAAGGCGAAGATGTTGACGAACAGGATGACGCCGAACAGCCCGTAGACGATCGACGGCACGCCCGAGAGATTGCGGATGGCCAGCCGGATGAGCCGCGTCAGGCGCGTCTGCCTGGCGTACTCGTTGAGATAAATGGCGGCGAACATGCCCATGGGCACGGCCAGCACGGCGGTGATCATCGTCACCAGGAACGTGCCGACGATGGCCGGAAAGACGCCCCCTTCGGTCATGCCCCGGCGGGGAGCCTGAGTGAGGAATTCCCAAGACATCACCCCGCCGCCCTTGCGGATGATGTCAAAGAGGAAAAGCAGGAGGACAGCCAAAACGAGATACAGGCAAACCCGAAGAAGCATGAAGCCCAGAAACTGGACAATCTTGCGCTTCACTGTTCCCTCTCCTGATACTTTCGCAGCACGATGTCGGCGGCCATGTTCACCAAAAAGGTGATGATGAACAGAACCAGCCCGATGGCGAACAGGGCGTAGTAGTGCGTGGTGTGATAAGGAACCTCGCCCAGTTCGATGGCGATGTTGGCCGTCATCGTCCGCACGGACTGAAAGATCCCCGTGGGAAAGGAGCGGGCGTTGCCCGTGGCCATAAGGACGGTCATCGTCTCGCCGATGGCCCGGCCCATCCCCAGCATGACCGCGGCGATAATGCCCGAGAGGGCGGCCGGGATCTTGACCCGGACGAGCGTCTGCCAGCGCGTGGCTCCCAGGCCCAGGGAGGCCTCGGCGTAAGCCTGGGGAACGGCGCTCAGGGAATCCTCGGAGATGCTGATGATCGTCGGAAGCGACATGATCGCCAGAAGGATGCTGCCGTTCAGCGCGTTCAGCCCGTGGGACAAACCGAAAATCCCGGCGATCGCCGGGCCGAAGATGACGATGCCCAGGAAGCCGACGACCACGGAAGGGATGCCGGCCAGGATCTCGACGACGGGCTTGACGATCTCACGCACCCGCCAATGCGCCACGTCCGACAGGTAGGAGGCCACGCCGAGGCCGATGGGAACGGCGAGGACCAAAGCGCCGATGGTGACCAGAAAGGTGCTGACAACCATGGACAGGATGCCGTATTCGGCTTTTTCGGGCGAGGTGGGATCCCAGGCGGGGCTTCCCAGGAACTCTTTAAGGTCGATCTCACGGAAGGCCGGAACGGACGTGTAAAGCAACAGGCCGAAGATGCCGAGCAAAACGACGACGGCCGTGATTCCGTTGACGAAGAAAAAGGCCTTGATGGCCGCTTCCTTCACGGCGCTTCTTTTTCTCAAGTTGGCCCGCACGTCGACTTTCAGGTCACTCATGGCTTATCCGACCGCTTCTATTATAGGGCTCTTCTTTTCTCAGGGAAAGAAGCGAGGAAAAGGCGGAGCCGGGCGGTTGGGGAAAGCCGCCCGGCTCCTGAATCTTGAGAAGATTATCTGAGATTTTTTTCGTTCTCGGCGATGTGCTTGGGGCTGATGGCGAAAAATCCCTCACGCGCGACGATCTTCTGGCCTTCGGGGCTCATTTCAAATTTGAGGAAGGCCGCGACGGCCGGGCTGGGTTTGCCGTTCGTTGATTGATACAGCGCCCTGGCTACGGGATAGTCGCCGCTGTCCACGGCGGCCTTGTCCGTGGGCATGAAAGCCGGGGAGGCGTCGTCCTTGGCGATGGGGACGACCTTCAGGCCTTTGCGGATTTGGCCGCTTGCGTCATAAAGGTAGCCGACGCCCACGTAGCCGATGCCGCTTTCGTCGCCGCGCCGGCCGCGCTCATCGCCGGCGATGCCTTCGATGATCTGGGCGTTGCCGTTCATTTCCTTCATGTCTTTGGAGTAATTCCTGTCGCCCAGGACGAACTCCTGCATGAAGACATAGGTCCCGGAGTTCGACTGACGGCCGTAGAGCGAGATCTTCTTGTCGGGACCGCCCACGGCTTTCCAGTTCGTGATTTCGCCGCGGTAGATGGCGCCCAGCTGGGCCAGGGTGAGCTTCTTGACGGGATTCGAGGCGTGGACGATGACGCTCAGCCCGTCGACGGCGATGACGAAGATACGGGGTTGAATGCCTTTCTCCCGGGCCTGGACAAATTCCTTCTCTTTCCATTCTCGGGAATGGTCGGCGATGTCGCAGGTTTGGTTGATCAGGCCGGAAATGCCCGTCCCGGAACCGCCGCCCATGACGGCCAGCATGGCGCCGGGATTCTTGTCCATGTACTCCTCGGCCAGGATCTGGACGAGGTTGACCAGGGTGTCCGATCCCTTGATCTGGATCATCTTCCCTTTCTGGGCGAAAAGACCGCCCGCGGCGATGATGACCAGGCCCATCAGGAATCCGGTCATCAGAACTCGTTTGATATTCATAGTGATCTCCTTTATGGAAATTTTGGACTCAGAACGACCAGAAGAAGGTCACGACGGCCACGATGTCGTTTTTCTTGGCGGAGTTTTCATAAGTCGTGAACCACACATTGGGCTGAAGCTTGAAAGCGGAGGAGGCCAGGGGCTGCCACTCGAACCCGGCGATGATGAGACCGATTTTGTCGTCTCCGACCTCGGTGTTGGGTTCGTACTGGTCCAAGCGGCCGAAAACGGTCAATTTCTTTGCCTTGAGGACATAACGTCCGAAAAGAGACCAGCCCTGTCTGTCATAACGGTTGCCCGCGGTCATGTTGGCGTCGTTTTTGTACGTGAACCACTCGAAGGCCAGCGTCAAGTTCTTGATTTTTTCGAAGTAGGCGTCGAGCTTGTAGGTCTGGGCGTCCGCCGAGCCCGATTGCTTTTCATGATCCATGTAGCCCACCACGGAGAACCCGGCGACGGGCATGATCATGGCTTGAACCATGATCTTTTTGTACTTGTCGGTTTCGACGTGGGAGTAGTGGGAACCGTTGGAGATCATGAAACCGTAGCGGAAGTGTTTGGACAAGGAGCCCGTGAGGCTCGCGCCCAGGTCGGCCGAGGTGGCGTCGATGCTGGCGCCGGTGACGTCCTTGTAGCCGTCCATAAGGGTCTTGGCCACGCTGCGGAAGCCCCAGCGATCTTCGGCCTGGCCGAAGGTCAAGGTGTCGGCCATCCCCACCTTGATCGAGCTGTTCGGCAGGAGGTTGTCGTATTGCATAAACAGGTGTTTGATGAAGGGGCGAAACTTGTCGTCCTTCTTCGTCGAAGAATCGGCGAAGTTGACCCCGGTGATGTTGGCCGTGTTGTCGGCATCGTAACGAAACCGGAATTTCAGATTGCCGGAAATTTTGTTTTCATAATTGAAGTAGGCCCTCCGGAATCGGAACGCATTGTCCAAGGCACCTGACGTTTTGGGCCCGTCGTTCGACAGAAAGAAGGAATAATCGAAATAGATCGTCGTCTTGAAGCTCTGCTGGGCCTTGACGGGCGCCGCCACGGCGGCCACGGCTGCGACCAAGGCGGCCGCCAAGGCCCTTCTCACGGTTTTGTTCACGGTCATTCTCCTTGTATGGAATTTCAGACGGCGAAAAGATACTTCTTCTCTGTTAAGAAATGATTAAGAAACGATAAATTTTTGATTCAATTTCGGGGGAGGAAGCACTTCGCCGGCTCCGAGGTCGCGGGCGACATGGACGGGCTCCGCTCAGCTTTTTGAGGAAAGAAGCGACTCGGCCACTTTTTCCGCCGAAAGTCCGAAGAGGTCCTCGATCGAGACCCGGTCGAGCCAGAGGTCGTCCCAGGAACCCTTGGTTTCCTGGACGATGTTTTTGATGTGCTCGTACTTGCCGCCCAGGGCCTTGATTCGGACTTCGAGCGGCACGCGGCTCCTGAAATCGATGTGCAGCAAAAGCAGGAATTCGATGATGTTCGGCCGGGCCGGAGAAGCGGACAGGACGGGAACGATCAGGATGCTCAGCCCGTCCTTGCGGCCCCGTCCGATATAGACATTGCCCTGACGGACGATGATGCTCTTCGTTCCCTGCAGACGGCGGTCGGATTCGACGCGGGACGGGATGTCCCGAAGCGTTCCTCCCTTGCGCAAAACCTCGATCGTCGACCGGTCGGTGGGCTCGCCCAGTAGGTTCAGACCGTCGATTCTGTAAAAGGACGAACCGGTGATCCCCTCCACCACCGACTGAAGATTTTTGAGGACATGGATGTTCCGGGCCGTTAGCTGCCAGAACTGGACGCCGTGCCCGGCCAGAGCGTCGAACAGAAGGCCTTCCAGGCGGTCGCTGATGCGGCTCGTGCCCACGGTCACGGTCTTGGCCTGATGGCGGATGGCGTCCACGGGACGGGACAGGCGGTTCACGGCTTCGGACAGGCCGGTCTGGAGCGCCTGAAGCATGATGAGGGCCGTGCCCTTGACGCCGAAATCGAGCTCGAAGTCCGAGGCCGGCAGCCGCCCGGAGAGATACTTCAGCAGGAGGAGCAAATCGGCCAAGCGGTCGAAGCCCGAGGCCGACGGCAGCCGTCCCTCTCTCTGCCTTTTTCTGAGCTCGGTGTAGAATCGGGCCAGGGTCTCTCGGAAGGACGGGTCGAGGATCAGGTCGTAAACATCGAGCCCGCGGGCCGCGGAGTCCTCCACGGCGGATGCGAGTTCGCGCCGGAAATCGTCCAGGAATTTCGCCCCATCGTTGATGGCCAGGGCGGCGTAATAGCCCCACAGGTGGCCGGCCAAGGTCGCCACCACGGGAGCCAGATGCGGTTCCAGGCGGGGAACGGAGAACACGTCTTCGGCATAGGGGGCGAACCGGTCCTCGTCCTCGTCGGCGATGACCAGGGGAACGGCCTTGTGCGCCCGGAAGATGGCCGCTTCCTTGACCAAGTCGCAAAGCACGGTCTCGGACACGCCCGCGGCGCAGACGATGATCAGAGGCTCCGAGGACAGGTCGATGTGTTTCTTGTCTTCGATATAATCCGAGGAGATCGTTTTGTAGCAGAGCTCGGAGAGCTTGATCCGGATCTCATCGGCGGCCGATTTGTTCGGCCCGCTGCCGACCGCGGCCCAGTAGGTCCGGCTTAGGGCGGTCCGCCGGGCCGAATTTTCAAACCGCTCGCTTTGCGCCAGGACGCGGCGCATAGCTTCCGGAAGCTTGAGGAGGAGGCGGATCTGGCCGGAAATAAAATCCTCGTCACGCCGGCCCGCGATTCGCGCCATTTCCAGTCCGAGGAGCGCCCCGGCCACGATTTGGGCGTAAAACGCTTTGGTCGAGGCCACGGACATCTCGACGTCGCGGCCGCTCGAAGTGTAGAGGACGCCCTCCACCTTGAAGGTCAGGTCCGAGTCGCGCCGGTTGACGACAGCCAGGGTGTGGGCGCCGCGCGAGCGGACAAGGTCGATCGTCCGGTTGGTGTCGGCGGTCGTCCCGGACTGGCTGATGGCCACGACAAGCGTGTCCTCGAGGCGGGGCGGCACGCCCTCCCGTCCCGGCGAGAACCCACTGAGCTCCGAAGCCCTCATGGACTGGACCTGAAAAGACGCGTCGTCGAGAAAACCTTTCAGGATGTCGGCGCAGGATTGGGCGGCGACGCCGGCCGTTCCCTGTCCGATAAAAACAAAGCGCCGAATGCGGCCTTGTTCCAGGGCCGTTCTCAGGCGGGGGGAGATCACGGACTCGTCGAGCCGGACTTCGTAGCGCGGCCGTCCGTCTCCCGTGACCGTCCAGCGGCCCATGAGGGTCTTCTCCACGGACAGGGGCGACTCGTTGATCTCCTTTATGAAATAATGCGGAAAGCCCTGGCGGTCGATGTCGCGGGATGTGATGGGCGTGGATTTGACGTCGCTCTCCTTGAGCGCCACCGGATCGCCGTTGTAGGAAAACGCCCGGATGCCGGCCAGCCCGCCCCCGGACTCCTGGTCGAGCACGAAAATTTGTCCCTGTACCGGGCCGCTTGGGCCGGGAACGGCCGCCTCGCCGTTGAGTTTGACGAAGGACGAAGCGGCTTCCACAAGGCCGTAGACCTCCGAGACGGCCACATACATGTCGGCCGCAAGGCCGATGAACAGCGCCTGTCCGCTCCCTCTTTGGGCCAGAAAAATCTTCCCCGGCTCGAGGTCGGTCTGGAGGGCGATGGCATGGGAGCCCTTGAACTCGTTCACCGCCAGCCGGAACGCCTCCCGGACGTCGCCGGTCCGGCGGAAATGGTCGGCCACGCGAAGCGGAATGATCTTCGTGTCGGACGCCACTTCGCCCGGGAGCGCCAGGCCGTTGTTTTCGATCACCCCCCGGATCTCCAAATAATTGTCGATATCGCCGTTCAGACAAACATGAATGAGCGGCCTGTCGGCCCGGCCCGCGGTGGCCGGGCTGCGGTTGTCCACGGGATGGCAGTTGGTTTCGTCGATCGCCCCCACCGAAGCCCAACGGGTGTGAGAGATGATGGACAGGTTGCGCGCCGGGCGGCGGACCGCGGACTGGAACAGGGCGTCCCCGGAGATCTCCCCGCGCAGAAAGCGCACGTTGTCGCCCAGAGAGCCGACCTCGGCAACGATCTTGTAGGTGAAGATGACGGTCGCTCCTCCGTCGTCCCGGCGGCGAAACGACACGCTTCGATTCCGGAGATCCTCTCCGGCCGTTCGTTCCGTCCATTCGGACCGCAATCCGGAGCGGCCCAGGCCTTCTTCCCATTCTTCGAAGTCCGCACGGTCGAAAGTCATCGTCACCGACAATCCCGCCGAGTCGCGCCCCCGGACTTCGAGGCGGTCGAGACTGTTCAGGACAAGGTTCAGATGGCGCAGGGTCCGGGCGGCGGGCGGGGAGAGGGATTCCGACTCCGGGCGGCCGCCCGCAAGGGCCCGGACTTTCTCCGCATTTCCCAGGACTTCCTCGGACAGGCACCAGGAAGCGTCCTTGAGCTCCTCGAGACTCAGCAACGCGGGCTCGGCTTTCGAAGCCTCAAGACGACCGGCCGTTTCTTTCCAGAACGCGGATTCCGATTGAATCAATTTTTCGAGCCTGCGGGCGGCGGTCTTCAGGCCTTCCCGAAGCGGGGCATCGAAAAGGATTTTTTGAAAGTCCTCCCCATCCCGGAGAGAGCGCGCCGTTTTCATGAGCTCCGACGCGGCGGCCGGGCCGCCGAGGTATTCGGCGGCCCGAAATCCTTTCCCGGCGAGACAGGAGTCGGCGTTCCGCTCCTCGGCTTGGGCGATCAGGCTTTCGAGCCGCTTCAGGTCCGAAGAGGAACTCCCCGGGCCGAAGGGCTTCTTGACCGGCAGAATTCCGATGATGCCGCACATGGCTGTCTTTTAAGGCCTTTTATTTTATCAGAAATTCGCGCCGGACGCATTGTGGGGCGGCACCCTTTTCCGCGGCCCGGGCGGCGGCCGCCGGCCGAGGCTCCATGACGTTTTGCGTGGTCCTTTAGCGTGAGCATTGGGCCTCAGACTAGATTTCACCACACACTTCGTCATAGAGCCGCCGGCCGATTGACAGACCGCCTTGTCTTTTGTAAGGTAGAGTCTCTATTCCCGAGAAAAGGAATCGAAATGATAGGAAAAAAAACGGCCCTCATTCTTCTTTCCGGTCTTCTTCTCGGAAGCGCCGGTCTCCTTCAGGCGCCGGCGGAACCCGCTTCCGAGCTGCCGTTCACCGTCCGGCCGTTCCGGACCGGACCGGAATGGAAAGGCAAAACCGTTCTGGTCGAGTTTTTCACGGGCTCGGAATGCCCCCCCTGCGCCGGCGCCGACCTGGGATTGGACGCGCTGCTCGAAACCTTCGAGTCCAAGGCCCTGACGGTCCTGGCGTATCATGTGCCCATTCCGCGGCCCGACCCGATGCAAAATCACGCCTCTCTGCGGCGTGCGGCCGCCTACGCGATCGACAGCGCTCCCTCGGTCTATTTCGACGGAGCGGCAGGGCCCCGCGGGGGCGGGCCGGCGGTTTACGGGGAAAGGCTGTATGAGGTCTATAAGAAAGAAGTCCTGCGCCGTCTCAACGCCGCCCCCGGCGTGAAGCTCGGATTGAGCGCCGCGCTCAAGGGCGACAACGTGGTCGTGTCTTACACCTTGGATAAAATCCCTCCCGACGCCGAATTCCACTTCGCTCTCGTCCAAGAAGAGGAAAAGTACTCCGGATACAACGGGATCGATCGCCATCATAGGGTCGTCAAGGAACTGATCACTCTCGAGGCCGCGCCCAAGCCCTCGGGCCGACTGACGATCAATCTGACCGCCGCCGAAGCGGCGGCCGTGAAGCATGTCGCGGATTTCGAACGGTTGAGGAGAATCGCCTTCCCGGCGAAACTCACGGCCATCGGCCGCCGCGGCCTGCGCGTCGTGTTTTTCGTCCAGGACAGGATCTCAGGATCCATCCTCAACGCCTCGACGGCCGAGGTGAAATGACCTGGCTCGAAGCCCTGATCCTGGGCGTCATCCAAGGACTGACGGAGTTCCTGCCCGTCAGTTCCTCCGGACACCTCGAGATCGGCCGGGCGCTTCTCGGCCGGTCCGTCGAACAGGGACTTCCGTTCGTCATCGCCGTCCACGGAGCGACCGTCCTGGCGGTTATCGTCGTTTTTTGGCCCGACATTCTCCGGCTGGCTCGCGGCGCGCTGAGCCGGGGCCCGAACGCGGAAAAGTCGTATGGTTTCAAGCTTCTTTTGTCCATGATCCCCATTCTTCTCGTGGGTCTGTTTCTCCGGGACCGGGTGGAGGCCTTTTTCACCGGCAACCTCGCGGCGGTCGGGATCTTCTTCCTGGTGACATCCTCGTTCCTCGCCGCCGCCCACTTCAGGAGTCCGGGCCGCCGGGAGATCAACGCCGGGGACGCGCTCCTGATGGGCGCGGCCCAGGCTGTGGCCGTCCTGCCCGGCATCTCGAGATCGGGGGCCGTCATCTCCGCGGGCATGCTCGCCGGCGCGCGGCGCGACGAGCTGGCCCGGTTCGCCTTCCTGATGTCCGTCGTGCCCATCCTAGGGGCCAACATTTTGGAAGCGGCCGGCGGCGGTTTCGCCGGGGCTTCCCTCGCCCCGGGCCCTTTGGCGGCGGGTTTTCTCGCGGCCTTCATCACCGGCATTCTCGCCTGCCGCCTGATGGTCGCTCTCGTCCGGCGGGGGAAGCTGATTTTCTTTTCCCTTTACTGTGTCGCGGCCGGCGTTCTTTCTTTGGTTCTTTCCTAGCGGACGATTTTCCCTCCGGTCCGCGATCGCCGTTCCCGTGCGCCGTGAGGTTTTCCCGGACGATGCACCGGCCCATCCCGCTTCCCGGGGCTCCCGGGGACCGGCCCGGCCGCGGTCCGGAAGCTTGAAATGAATC
>JAFGAV010000106.1 GCA_016933515.1 Candidatus Aminicenantota bacterium | reverse complement strand
TTCACGGGCTCGGCGGGCGATGTCGTCGTCACCCGGACCACGGCCGGCCTGTGGACGGACTCCCGCTATCACCTCCAGGCGGAACTTGAGCTCGACTCCCGCACCTTCACGCTGTTCAAGCTCGGAGCTCCCGGTGTGCCCGGCTGGCAGGAGTGGCTGGCCCGGGAACTGAAAAAGGGCTCCGTGGTCGGCATCGACCCGAAGCTGATCACCCATGCGGATTTCGTGAGACTCGAAAAAATCCTCATGGACAGCGGCAAGCGCCTCAAGGCCGTGGACCAAAACCTCGTGGACATGCTCTGGAAAGACCGGCCCGATCCTTCTCGGCGACCGGTCCTCCCTCACCCTCCCCGCTTCGCGGGCGAAACCGTCGCCTCCAAGCTGAGCCGGGTCCGAGGGAAGATGAAGGAAGCGGGCGTCGATTTTCACATCCTCAGCCGCCTTGACGACATCGCCTGGCTCTTCAACTTCCGAGGCTCGGATGTGTCCTATAATCCCGTGGCCGTCGCCTACGCGCTGGTCGGCCGGAATGTCGCGCGTCTCTATATCAACCCCGCCAAGACCACGCCCGCATTGGCCTCCGCCTTAAAGGGGCGGGCGGACCTCAGGCCCTACGAGGCCTTCAGCGGGGATCTCGACCGTCTCGCGCGGCAAAGACTTCGCGTCTGGGCGGACGACGGCTCGACGAGCCGCTGGATCACCCTGTCCCTCGGAAAGAAAACCGCATGGCATTTCGATCCGAGCCCCGTCGGTCTGTTCAAGGCGGTCAAAAACGCCGCGGAAATCCGCGGAGCCCGGGAAGCGCACCTGGCCGACGGCGCGGCGCTTGTCCGATTCCTGAGCTGGCTTGACCGGACCGCGGGAAGCGGGAAGGTCACCGAGCTTTCCGCCGAGCGCAACCTCCTGGAATTCAGGGCGCAAAACCGTTTCTTCCGGGGACCGAGCTTCAGAACGATTTCCGCTTTCGGGCCTCATGCCGCCGTCGTCCATTACGCGGCCGACGAAAAAAGCGACATCCCGCTCGGCCCGCGCGGCCTCTACCTCATCGACTCGGGCGGCCAGTACCGAAACGCCACGACCGACATCACCCGCACCGTATGCCTCGGCCGACCGCGCCGCGAAGAAAGGGAAGCCTTCAGTCTCGTCCTCAAGGGCCTGATCGCCCTGACTACAGCCGCTTTTCCGGCCGGGACGGCCGGGCGGCAGCTTGACGTCCTGGCCCGGACCGCCCTTTGGGAACGGGGCATGAACTACGGCCACGGCACAGGGCACGGCGTGGGCGCCTTTCTCAGCGTCCATGAAGGACCCCAGGCGATTTCCCCCACCCGCTGCCGGGGAACGGCCCTTGAGCCGGGAATGATCACCTCGATCGAGCCGGGATTCTACCGCGAGGACCGGTTCGGAGTGCGGATCGAGAATCTCGCGCTTGTGGTCGCGGATGAATCCCGTTCGTCGGCCGACGGGAAGTACATGACCTTCAAAACCCTGAGTCTGTGCCCGATCGACATCCCCGCCCTGAATCTTAAGCTTCTCACCCCGCGGGAAATCGCCTGGCTCAATGCCTATCATGCCCGGGTGAGGAAAGCCCTGACGCCGCTTCTCGACCGCGTCGAGGCGGAATGGCTGACCAGAGCCACCCGCCGGTTGCAAAATCCCGGGCTCTAGAGCTTGAGGGAGTTGAACACATCGCCCATTGGGGCTAAGATAATAAAAAAAAGACATTCCCGGGGTCCCAAGGACGACGGGAAATCAAAGAAGTCCGAACGCTCGGGAGGCCTTATGAACAAGAATCAGGAATCCGGGACAAACACGAAGGGCAAGAACTGGAGCCCCGAGCGGTTCCACATCGGCCTCGACGGGCTGGGGCCGGGCGAGAAGCGCCGTCTCTACGAAATGATGTTCGCCCACGGGCCGGGGAACGGAAAGATCATGCTCCTTCCCATCGACCAGGGACTGGAGCACGGCCCCAGGGATTTCTTCGACAATCCGCCGGCCGCCGACCTTGAATTTGAGCTCACTTTGGCCGCCGAAGCCGGCTTCTCCGGCATCGCCTGCCACATCGGACTCGCCGAGAAGCACATGAAGAAATGGGCGGGCCGTGTGCCGCTCGTCCTGAAAATCAACGGCAAGACCTCGATCCTGCCCGACGACAGGCCCTTTTCCCCCCTGGACGCCTCGGTCGAGGACGCGCTCAGGCTGGGCGCCGACGCCGTCGGCTACACTCTTTATGTCGGCTCCCCCGCCGAAGCCGAAGACATCGCCCAATTCACTCGCGTCCGGCAGGAAGCCAGGCGCTTCGGCATGCCGGTCATCATGTGGGCCTATCCCCGCGGGCCTCATGTCGAATCGCGCGGAGGAGGACGGGATTCGCTGGCCATGGTCGATTACGCCGCCCGCCTGGCCAATGAACTGGGAGCCACCCTGTGCAAAATCAACCTCCCCGAGCCGCCCAAAGCCGAAGTGGAGGCACTCTCATCGCCCTTCAAGGCATACGGACGCTTCAAGAACCTGACCCAGGAGCAGGCCCTGAGGGCGGCCGTTCATTCGGCTGGAAGGACGGGCGTGCTGGTCTCGGGCGGGAGCAGGCTCAAGGACGAGGAGCTTTTGAAAAAGAGCCGTCTCTGCCTGGAGGCGGGAGTCGACGGCCTGATTTTCGGCCGGAATGTCTGGCAGAGAAAATATGAGGACGCCCTGAAAATCAGCCGGGAAATCCGGGACATGATGCGCTCCTTTGCGTCCGCCCCGCCGCGGCCGGCTTGACGGCAGGGCGGGAAGCGGATGATACCGGATTCCCGCCGGCCGTCCGTCGGCTTGACATCGGAATGACGAGACCTTATTCTGGTGAGTGAGGGGCCGCGCCCGAGGCCCGATCGGAACGGGGGCATGGAGACAACCGACAGCAGAAGAAACGAAAGCCCGGCTCCTTCCCGGGAAGGCGGCCGTGTCGCCGAAAAAGTCCACGAAATCCTGAGTCTTCTGGCCCGCAGCGTCTCTTCCATCAAGATCTTCTCCCTGAACCACGCCACCACTCGGCGCCTTGTGGATGCCTTATGGGATCAGCTCAGCCGTTTTCTCGAAAGGCACAATAAGCTTGAGATCGGAATCAGGGAATACTCATTCTTCCATGAGGACCGACTCGTTTACCGCGAGGAAAAGGCCCTCAAAAGTCTTCCTTTCCTGCTGTACAAGGACGGCACGAAAAAAATCCTGTTCGACAAAGGCCTGCGCCGGGAAGAGCTGCTGGATTTTCTCCTCCTCCTCAAGGAGGCCTTCGAGGCGCGTCAGGACGATCTCGACCTCGTTCACATGCTCTGGGAGCGGGATTACCCTCACATCCGCTGCTTCGCCCCCGACAGCTTCCTGGAAGCCAAAATCTCTCTCAACCTGGAAACACAGACTCCGGACGTCGACATCTCCAACCTCAGCTCCGGGTCGGTGGAGTTGACCTCCGAAGACCGATCGAGCCTGATGCACTCCCTAGACGACGGATCGGCCTTCAGCGCCGAGGCCGACCCGGCCCTGGACCTCGAGAGCAGCATGGCCGCGGGCGACGGAGGGGCGCGCCTGAGCCATGAAGAGGACGTCATCCTCAAGCAAATGCTTCAGCTCAACCGCAAGACGTGCTCCGAAATGGAGATGGTGTTCCTCATCAGCGAAATCCTTTACCTCGAAACCCGGCCCCAGCAGTTTTCCGAAGCGCTCGGCGTCATGGACCGCATCCACCAAGAACTCATCGAGAAAGGCCGCTTCGACTGCGCGGCCCAGTTGCTGAAAAATTCCTACGCCGCCGTCGCGCGCCTCTCTCTCGAGCACCCCTCGCCGGGGTCGCTCATCAGCCAGTTCCTGGACCGCGCCCGAAGCTCGGAATCCTTTTCCCTGGTCAAAGCCAGCGTGCTGCAGAACCGCCCCCGGGATTTTCAGGATTTCTTCGACTACATCCGGCTGTTGGGCCCCGAGGCGATGCTCATTCTGGGCGAAATTTACGATCAGCTCAAAACGCCCTCCTATACCGCCGCCCTGACGGAATACCTGCAGAGCCGGGTCCGAGAGGACCCGGCCTCTCTCCTCCGCCTGGCGGTCCCGAGCCGGCCGGCCCTGACGCGGACGATCATCAACATTCTCGGCATTCAGGCCGGTGAGAAGGCGGCGCAGATGCTCGGCTCGTTCCGTGAAGGCTGGCACAAGGCCATCCGCCTCGAGGCCGTCCGCACCTTGGGAGGGGCGGCGGGAGAAGCCCGCAGCCGCGTTTTGGCGGACTACCTGGACGACGAGGATGAAGAGGTTCGGATCGCCGCGGCCAAAAACATCCGCGCCTTTCAAGACGCCATTCTGCTAAACAAGGTCAGGGATTTCATCCTGGAGAAACGATTTTTTAAAAAAAGCGAACAAGAAAAAAGGGCCCTGATCGACCTCTTGGGCCGGAGCCGAACGACGGAATCTCTTATGCTCCTCGAGGACCTTCTGAAGATGAAATCCGGCTTCCGCCACCGGGCCAAAAAGACGGCCACCCGGCTGGCGGCGGCTGCGGTTCTGGGTCAGGTCGGCACGCCCGAGGCCAGGAACATTCTCGAGCGCGGAAGCAGGAGAGGGAACCGGAAAGTCCGGCGGGCCTGCAAAGAGGCGCTGAGAAGCCAATACCGGAGATGATCTCATGGACGGATCCCCTTCCCCAACGCTCGCGGCCGGCGCCTCCGCCCCCGAAATCCAGACTCACAAGGAAGCCCTGCTTTTCATCGAGCACTTGGGCCGGGCTCTCAAAATCATCAAAATCTACGAGCCGAACAATCTCATCGCCGAGCGCCAGATCAACGCTCTCTACGACCTGACGCGCGGCGTTCTCCTTCGCCAGAAGGAAGCGAGTTTGCTTCTCCGGCAGAGCTCGCTCTTTTTCAACGGGACAAGGATCCGCTTCACCATCAATTCCTATGAGATCTTCAAATTCCTCACCCAGCTCCTGAAGAAGAGAGGGATCGGCCTTCTCACTTTTCTTCCGGGTCTGAGCCGGGAAGCGCTCCAGCTGTTCCTGCTCCTTCTGGGACGGCGGGCTTCTGAGGACGCCTCCTTCGAGGTCGTCGCCTCGGAGCTCAAGCGGCTTCGCCTGGACAATCACATTGCCGTTGAGCCGGTGTCTTCTTTCGACATCGGAGGCGCGCGCGAGGCGGACACCATCCGGCTCTTTTTCATGGGCATTTCCCACCTCAAAGAGATGTTCACCAAATTCCTGGGCGGCGGGCTCCCCCCGCTGACACTGACGCGGAGACTCATGCAATCCATCTTCGATCACATCTCGGAAAACGAGGCGTTCCTCCTGGGGCTGACGACCGTCAAGAACTTCGATGAATACACTCTCAACCATTCCATGAACGTCTGCATCCTGACGATCGCCCTGGGGCGGCGCCTGGGATTGGACAAGAACGAACTGGCAGAACTGGGCATCAGCGCCTTTTTCCACGACTACGGAAAAATGGAGCTGCCCAAGGAAATCCTGGACAAGCCAGGAGCTCTCGAGGCGGACGAACGGAAAATCATCGAAAGCCATGTTTATCGCGGGGCGGAGAAACTCTTCCTGCTCAAAGAATCGGGGATGATTCCCGTCCCTGTGGGGGCCATCAACGTCGCCATGGAGCATCACGTCAACATCGACCTGACCGGCTATCCCACCTATCAGAAAAAAAACACCATTTCCTTCTTCAGCAAAATCGTGAAAGTCTGCGATGTCTTCGACGCCCTGACCACCCCCCGGCCGTACCGTCCGCATGCCTTCCGCAGGGACCAAGCTCTGAGCATTATGGCCGCGGACACGGGAGTCGGTTTCGACCCGGTCATCCTGAAAGTTTTCATCAACATGATGGGCCTGTTTCCTGTCGGCTCGCTCGTTCTCCTGGATACGGGCGAGATCGGAATCGTCGTGGAAAATCATATGGATTCCAGGCTGTTTTTCCGGCCCAAAGTCCGCCTGGTGACCGACCGCGCCGGAGCGAAGATCATGGGGCCGGTCGCGGACCTGACCGAAAC
The DNA here is from genome assembly GCA_016933515.1 of Candidatus Aminicenantota bacterium. Taxonomy (GTDB): domain Bacteria; phylum Acidobacteriota; class Aminicenantia; order Aminicenantales; family JAFGAV01; genus JAFGAV01. Next base: position 28,559 of record JAFGAV010000106.1, on the reverse strand, counting down.
GAATCCGGAAACCAAGCGGTTTGAAAGAAGCATCGTCAAATCGCTCGACCCGGAGGAATATCGCATCAACGTCTCGGATTATTTCCTCACTCAGGGCGCCTGAGGAGCTTCTCAGGACCGGAGGGGGAAAACCGGGGCATCGATAACTCCGCCGCCGATTACGAGATCCCGGTCATAGAAGACGGCCGACTGCCCCGGGGTGATGGCCCTTTGAGGCGTTGAGAACGTCACCCGGCAGCGGCGCCGGCCGACGGCCTCAATCACGGCTTTCGATCCCTTTTGCCGCGAACGGATCTTGACCGTCAGCGACACCGGACCAAGGAGCCGGGCCGCCGAGACCCAGTTGACGCCGGCCACTGTGAACGTTTTTCCATACAACGCTTTCTCCAGGCCGGCCACCACGGCGTTCCTCTCCGCGTCGATACCGAGGACGTAAAGGGGCCGGGGAGACGCGATCCCCAAACCTCGGCGCTGGCCGAGCGTAAAATGAATGATCCCCCGATGGCGGCCGATGACCCGGCCGGAGGGATCGAGGATCGGCCCGGGTTTCTCGGCGCCGGGAATCCGATCCTTGAGAAAGCGGGCGTAGTCCCGGCCCGGAATGAAGCAGATTTCCTGGCTCTCGGGCTTTTCCGCCGTGGGGAGACTCAAGCGGGCGGCCAGGGAGCGGACTTCGTCCTTGGTCAGATCCCCGACCGGGAAACGGGCGAACGAAAGCTGGCGCTGAGTCAGCGCATAAAGAAAATATGATTGGTCTTTGCGCAGATCCCGTCCTTGGCGCAAAAGCCACCGGCCGGAAGCGGAGTCGCGCTCCAAGCGGGCGTGGTGTCCGGTGGCCAAACCCTTCGCCCCGAATCGGCGAGCCGCCTCGGCCAGGAGGTCGAACTTGATGCGGGCGTTGCATCGGATGCAGGGATTGGGCGTGCGCCCCTTCACGTATTCCCGGCAGAAATCTTTAACGATCCGTTTCTCGAATTCCCGCCGGAGATCGACGACATGAAAAGGGATTCCCAATCCGGCCGCCACACGGGCGGCGTCCTCGACCGCCTCCCGGTCGGTGCGTCTTCGGGTCTCTCCCCCTTCGCTTCGGCTCTCCGGGGCGGATCCCAGGTCCATGGTCAGGCCGAACGGGCGATCGCCCCTTTCCAGGAGAAGCGCGGCCGCCACGGAGGAATCCACTCCCCCGCTCATGGCCACGGCGACGCGTTCCTTTTCCATAGGAGCATAGGATAAACGGTTTTCGAACGGGATAGAAGCCCTTAAGAAGTTTGGACAGAGATCCGGGAGGGAGGAGACGCCATGCGCGGTTCAGCGAGGAAGCGACGGGTTTCGAGGGATTTCCGGCATATTCTTGCCGGCCGGCCGAGCACGGCTCCTCGAAGGAGAGCTTATCGCGAAGCCGACCGAGAGACCCGAAGCTTCCGCAGCGATTAGAACCGCGTCAGGCGCCGAGATCCTGCCCTGGATCTCAATAAAAACTTGTTGTTTTTACTGGAGGAGGGCGGCTGTTTGCGCCTCCGCGGCCTTTGTGCTAAGATGCGGCTGGTCAATCGGTCAGGAGATCCATCATGTCCGGTCACTCGAAATGGCATTCTATTAAGCATAAGAAGGCCGCCGCCGACGCCAAGCGGGGCAAGATGTTCACCAAGATCATCAAAGAGATCAGCATCGCCGCCCGCATCGGGGGCGGCGATGCCGAAGCCAATCCCCGGCTGCGCAAAGCCGTCCTGGACGCCCGCGCCGTGAACATGCCCGCCGACAACATCAAGCGGGCCATCATGAAAGGCACGGGCCAGCTCGGGGGCTCCTCCTACGAGGACGTCATCTACGAGGGGTACGGGCCGGGGGGCGCGGCCCTGTACATCGAGGCCACGACCGACAACAAGAACCGCACCGTCTCCGAACTGAGGCACATTTTCACAAAGAACGGCGGCAATATCGGCGAGTCGGGATGCGTGGGCTGGATGTTCAAGCGCAAAGGCTACATCATCGTGGAGAAAGAGAAGGCCGGAAACGAGGACAAGCTTCTGGAAATCGTCATGAACGCTTCGGCCGAAGACATGCGGGAGGACGGAAGCAACTGGGAAATCATCAGCGCTCCGGAGCATTACGAGTCCGTAGTCGAGGCCCTGAAAACGCAGAACATCGAAACCGCCTCTTCAAGCGTCGCCTACCTGCCCCAGACCTATGTCAAGCTCGAGGGCAAACAGGCCCAGCAGATGCTCAAGCTTGTGGACGATCTCGAAGACCATGAAGACGTCCAGCATGTCTGGTCCAACTTCGATATTGAAGAGACGGAGCTGGAGGGTCTGTCCTCCTGACGGGACCCGATGAGAGTTCTCGGCCTCGACCCGAGCCTGCGGTCCACGGGTTTCGGCGTCCTGGACGGCGAAAAGGGAGAGTACACGCTCGTTCGACGGGGAACGATCAAGCCCGGCCGCGGGCTGGCCATGGAAAACCGGGTCAACGCCATCCGGGAGGGAGTCGAACGCCTGATCCTCGAACACGATCCCCTCGAAGCGGCCGTGGAAAACCCCTTTTACTCGCGGAACATCCGGACGGCCCTCACGCTCGGCCAAGTGCGGGGGGCGGTGATGGCGGCCGTCGCTTCGCGGGGCGTCCCCCTTTTTGAATACTCCGCCCTGGAAATCAAGAAAGCCGTCACCGGCTACGGACAAGCGGAAAAGATCCAGGTGGCGGCCATGGTGCGGGCGCTGCTCCATATGGGGGAAGAACCCTTGGAGGAGGATGCCGCCGACGCCCTGGCGGCCGCCATCTGCCACATCAACATCCGGGCCTTCCGCGAGACGGTCAAGGAGTCCGGATCCTGACGATGAGGAACTCATGATCGCCCGCCTCAAGGGAACGCTGGTTCGGAAGACGACCGGACAGGTGGTCATCGACGCCGGGGGCGTCGGCTACTGCGCGTCCATTCCCCTGTCGACCTATGTCCGCCTGGGAGAAGTTCAAGAAACGGTCGAACTCCTCATCCACACCCATCTGACCGACTCCTCCCTGACTCTTTTCGGTTTCGCCACCGAGGAGGAAAAAAGCCTCTTCCTCAAGCTCATCGGCATTTCCGGAATCGGCCCCCGGCTGGCGCTGAACATTCTTTCGGGCATCGGCCCCAAGGACCTCGAGGACGCCGTCGAAAAAAGCGACGTCGCCCGCATCAGCCTCATTCCCGGCATCGGCAAGAAGACGGCCCTGCGCATCGCTCTCGAACTGCAGGCCAAGCTGGAAAAAAAGGAAAAGATCCTGGCCGGCCGCGAAGACGGGAAGACCGACGACCTCGTTTCCGCCCTGGTCAACCTCGGCTTCCACAGGAAGGAGGTCGAGGCCGTCGTCAGGGAGGTGGTCAAGAGACATCCGGTCGATGAGGGATTTGAAGCCCTCCTGCGGGACTGCCTGAGGAGCCTGGCCAGGCTGTAAATCATGCCCGCCATTCTGAATCCGGTCCGGACGAAAGAAGACCAGCTTTTCGAGGACAGCCTCCGGCCACGGACCTTCGCGGAGTTCATCGGCCAGGATTCGATCAAGCACAACCTCAAGGTGTTCATTGAAGCGGCCCGCAAGCGCGACGAGCACCTCGACCACGTCCTCCTCTACGGCCCGCCCGGCCTGGGGAAAACCTCTCTGGCCTACCTCATCGCCCGGGAGCTCGGCGTGGGCATCAAACCCACCTCGGGCCCGGTCATCGAGCGCACGGGCGACCTGTCGGCCATCCTGACCAACCTCCAGCACAAGGAAATCCTGTTCATCGACGAGATCCACCGGCTGCACCCGTCCATCGAGGAACTGCTCTACTCGGCCATGGAGGACTACACCCTGGACATCGTCATCGGCCAGGGACCGGGCGCCAGGAGCCACAAGCTGCGTCTAAAAAAATTCACGCTCATCGGCGCCACGACGCGCGCCGGGCGGATCACGGCGCCTCTGCGCGGCCGGTTCGGCATCATCCACCGCCTGGATTACTATCGGGAGGAGGATCTCGAGCGGATCATTCTCCGATCCGCGGATCTTCTCAGGGCGACCATCGACGGCCCGGGCGCTCGGGAGATCGCTCTCCGCTCGCGCGGAACTCCCCGCGTGGCGAACCGCCTTCTGCGGCGGGTGCGGGATTACGCCGACGTCAAGGCCGAAGGAGCCGTTAACGCCCGGGAAGCCAAGCGCGCCCTGGATATGATGGACGTGGACGCGCTGGGACTCGACGACGTCGACCGGAAGATCCTTCAGACCATCATCGACAACCACGGAGGCGGGCCGGTGGGCATCAACACCCTGGCCGCGGCCATCGATGAGGAGAAAGAAACGATCGAGTCGATCTATGAGCCCTTCCTGATGCGCATCGGATTCCTGGAGCGGACGCTCCGCGGCCGAAAACTCACGGCCAAAGCCTACGCCCATCTTGGCCGCCCGCAGCCGAACCTCGAACCGCCCCAAAAAAAACTTTTCAGGGATTGAGCCCCCGAAGACGTGCGGATCTCCGATTTTGACTACGAGCTTCCGGCCGGGCTCATCGCCCAGCATCCCCTTGCCCGCCGCGATGCCTCGCGCCTGATGATCCTCGAGCGCCGGACAGGCGGAATCCGCGAGGCGGGCGTCAAGGCCCTCGCCGACTTCATCTCGCCGGGAGACGTCCTGGTCCTCAACTCCACGCGCGTCCTCCCGGCCAGGGCGTGGGGAGTCAAAGACGGGGCGGACATCGAATTTCTTTTTTTGGGACCGGACAAAGCGCACGGGAGCTGGAATGTTTTGTGCCGTCCGGCGCGAAGGGCGACGCGGGGGGCGGTCATCCGCTTCACTCCGCGCCTTTCGGCCCGGGTGGCCGCGATCGGAGACGAAGGGCGCCGGACGCTCGATTTCGGCCGGGCGGACATCCCCGCTTTCCTGAAACGCAGGGGATACGCGCCCCTGCCGCCCTACATCCGCCGCGGGAAAAGGCCTGACAAACTCAGAACCCGCGATCTGGCCCGCTATCAGACCGTATTCGCTAAGAGGGGACGATCGATCGCCGCGCCCACGGCCGGACTCCACTTCACCCCTTCCCTGTTGAGAGCGATAAAAAAGCGGGGAGGTCTGACGGCTTTTCTCTCGCTCGAAGTGGGGACGGCGACGTTCCAGCCCCTTCGCTCGAACATCGTGGAGAGCCACGTCCTGCCCGCAGAGGATTGCCGCATCCCCGCCTCCACGGCCCGGGCGGTCAACGCCGCCAAGCGCGGCGGCCGGCCGGTCATGGCCGTGGGGACGACGGTCGTGCGCGCCCTGGAGAGCGCCGCGCGTCGAGGCGAAAAGGCCGGAGATTGTGTCCCGCCCGGCCGAGGCCGGGCCGGAGTGTTCATCTATCCGGGTTTCACGTTCCGGGTCGTCGACAGGATGCTGACAAATTTCCACCTTCCCAAATCCTCATTGTTCATCCTGACCGCGGCATTCGCCGGACGGGAATTTCTCCTCGAGGCCTACCGCCGGGCCGTCAAGGAAAAGTACCGTTTTTTCAGCTACGGCGACTGCATGCTGATTCTCTAAGAAAATCCGGGAAAAGGCTTCGGCGTCCGGCGCGGTTCCAATCGCCACGGCATCTCGGGATTCCCCGGTCGGCTTCGCGATTCGCTCCTTCCGAAGGCCCCGAAAACAAATTCCGATTGTCTCCATGAGTCTCCAGGGAAATTCGAAACGAGTCGTTTCCGTTAAGGACAAGACGGAATCGTTTTCGAGACTGGACCCGGCCGGCCGGCAAGAATTCGGCGGGTGCTCATTTGACAAGAACATCCGCCTGGAATATAAAAAATAGCGCAATGCCGGACGATGAAGCCCTCAAGGACAAGCTCGAGGAGATCCTCCGCCCCGACGACCAGGCCAAGGCCTTTAAAATCACGCTTGTCTTCCCCTGCAAAACGGGCTCGGATTTCGAAAAAGCGGTCGCCTTGGCCCGGAGGAGTCCGACTTACCGGTCCGAAGGGGAAGGCGAATTTGCGAGGCATCAGGCGACTTACACGCCCGACGAGGTCGATGAACTCTTCGACCTTTTCAACCTCGTTCACCGTTGGCCGGAGACCGAAGTCCTTGTGAATCACAAGCGCCTGCCCTACGGCCATCAGCTTTGGCTCCCCCTGATGTGGTTCTACAGAATCCGCTGACGTTCACGGACGCCGTATTCTTGCAGGAACCTCGCTGTGGTAAGATGAAGCGGCCGTGAACCTCAAAAAGTTTTTCCGCGAGTATTTCCTGGTCACGCTCAAGCGCCCCGAGCCGGTCAAGGTTCATTTCAAGCTCAAGGACATGCTGTTCTACGTCCGGTTCGTCAAACCCTTCTGGAAACCGGCGCTGGCGGGCTTTCTGCTCATGCTCGTCTCGGCCGGCATCAGTTCGATCTCCCCCCTGGGAGGCAAGGTCCTGATCGACAACGTCCTCCAGAAAAAGGATGCGGCGGACATCCTATCCATCCTGAGCTCTCTCGGCCTCCAGGGCTTGAGCCCCTTTGTCGAAAAGATCCTGGGCTCCCTGAACCTGGTCGTCATCGCCGGGCTCGTGATCGGTCTCCTCATGGGCATTCTGTCCATTCTCCAGAGCGTGGTCAATTTTCATTTCAACACCGGAGTGACGTTCAAAGTCCAGACCGAGCTTTTCGACCGCATCCTGCGCTACCCCCTGTCGATATTTAAGGAGAAGCAGACAGGTTATCTCATGTCCCGGCTGACCGGCGACGTGTCCGCCGTTCAGTCTTTTTTCTCCCAGTATCTCTTTCAATTCGCCCGCACGCTTCTGACGCCGATTTTCAGCTTTTTCATCCTTTTTCACCTCAACCGACGCATGACGTTTCTCGTCCTGGCCATCGTCCCCGTCAACGTCCTCATCAATTACCTGGTCATGGTCCGGACGAGGTCCCTGAGCTACCGTCAGATGGAAAAAAACGCCGACATCAGCGGCGACATCCAGCAGGCCCTGGCCGGCATTGAAGTCGTAAAATCCTACGGCGCCGAAGATCGGGAAAAGACCAAGGTTTCGGGCAAGATGCGGGAGGTGATCGAGCTTCAGCTCCAGGGACTTCTTCTTTCATCATTCGCCGGATACGTCCTTCAGGCGCTTAATTTGGGAAGCCGTCTGCTCATCACCTGGCTGTGCGGCCGGGAGGTTTTGCGCGGAGCGATGAGCATCGGCGATCTGACATCCTTCACCCTTTACTCCCTTCAGCTCACGGGACAACTGGGGGGCATTTTCAACCAAGTCCTGTCCCTCCAATATCTCTTTCTGTCCATGGGACGGCTGCACGAGATGTTCTCGATCGCTCCCGAGATTTCCGAGCGGGGCCAATCCGCCGGTCTTTTGAGTCCGCCCGGCATCCACGGCCGACTTCAGTTCCGGAATGTGGGTTTCGCCTACCCAAACGGCCCGCCGGTGCTGAAAAACGTCTCCCTCGACATTCGTCCCGGCGAGAAAATCGCCGTCATGGGCGCCAGCGGCATCGGCAAGACGACCCTCATCAGCCTCGTGCTGAAATTCTACCGGCCTCAGAGGGGAAAGATCGTGCTCGACGGCCGGGACCTGGAGCGTCTCGACACGGAATGGCTCCGCTCCCGGACGGCGATCGTGTCCCAGGAGACATTTCTTTTCAACGACACTTTGGAGAACAACATCAAGTACGGACGTCCGGACGCCGGCTTCGCCGAGGTCGAGGACGCCGCCCGGAAGGCCCAAATCCACGAGGACATTCTCCGCATGGAGCGGGGATATCACACTCCGGTCGGCGAACGGGGGGCGCGGCTGAGCATAGGGCAGAAGCAGAGGATTTCCCTGGCGCGCGCCTTTCTGAAAAATCCCGCCATTCTCATTCTGGACGAACCGACGTCCGCTCTCGACCGCCGCACGGAAAAGAGCCTGGGCGAAGCGCTCAGGCTCATCACCCGCGGCCGGACGACGATCCTCATCACCCACCGTCTGCCCCTGCTCGATATCGCCGACCGTGTGTTCGAGTTCAAGGCCAAGGGCTTGACGGAAGTCAAAAAGACGACCAAGCGCCGCGCCATTCCTGCGCGCCGGAAGAGAGAGAGCCGTGCCTGAGAATCCCAGCGGCGTCTCCGGCGCGGCGAAAACCGGTTTGGAAAGGAAACCTCAAGTCCGCACGGCGCTCCTCCTGACCGCCGCCTTCTTCATCATCGGGCTCGTCGGGATCCTCCGCCACGAGATCTGGCGGGACGAAATGCAGGCCTGGCTTGTCAGCAAAGACACTGTTTCCCTGGACCGGCTCTGGACAGTGGCCCTTCATCAGAAGCACCCCGTGACCTGGTACCTGGCCCTGAAAGGCGTGAGCCTGCTGTCCTCAAGCCCGGTCGCCATGCAGATTCTTCATCTGGCCATCGCGACGCTCTCGGCGTTTCTTCTTTTCGCCTATGCGCCGTTCAAGATCTATCAAAAGATTTTCTTGGGATTCGGATATTACTTCTTGTATGAATACGCCCTGATCAGCAGGAATTACGGACTCGGAGTTCTTTCCCTCTTCGCGTTCTGCGCGTTGTTCCCCCGGTTCCGCCGGAAGCCTCTCCCGGCGGCGGCATGTCTCTTTCTCCTGGCCAACACGAGTGTTTACGGACTCATCCTGGCCGGAGCCGCGGGGGGCGTTCTGCTCGTCGAGGTCCTGGCCGGGGAGGAACTCCGCCGGAAACCGAAATTCTGGGTCGCCCTGCTGATCATCGGCCTGGGGCTGGCCCTATGCCTCTATCAATTGAAGCCCCTTCCCACCTCGGGCTACGAAAGGGCCACTCCGTTCCATACGACGTTCAACTCCGGGCTGCTGGTCGATGTTCTGATTCTGGTTCCCAGGGCGTTTCTGCCCCTTCCCCTTCCGATCCTGAACTTCTGGAACCATCCGGCCCTGGACCACCTCCCCGCCGCCAGGACCGTGGAAGTCCTTCTCTGCCTCGCGATCCTCGCCGCCTCAATCGCCCTGCTTCGCCGGTCGCGCCCGGCCCTTCTGTTTTTTCTTTTGTCCGGGGCGGTGTTTTTTCTCTGGTTTTACGTGGGCTACATCGGCTTCACGCGCCACTACGGACATTTGTTCATTGCTTTCGTCGCCGCGCTCTGGATGGCCGGAGCGGCTCCGGGCCGTCCAGCCGCCTCCCCGCCGGTGCGGGCCGGGATTTCCGGCTCCCGATTCTTGAGGGCCGGGCTGTCCGTCGTTCTTTTCTCTCACTTCCTGGCCGGCGTGTTCGCCTATGCCATGGACTTCAGCCACCAATTCTCCCAGGCGAGGAACACGGCCCGCTACATCCGGCGCAAGGGCTTCGACGGCCTGCCCATCGTGGCGCACATGCAAGGGCCCTGCGTCCCGGTGGCCGGATATCTCAACCGGCCGCTGCACTATGTCTCCCAGGGAGGCCTCGGGACATTCTCTTTCTCGGCGTCGAGGCGCCCCTGGGGCGTGACCGTGGAGGATGTGTTGGCGGACGCCGAGCGGCTCTGCCGGCTCCACAAAAAAGACTGTCTGATCATTCTGTCTCTGCCCCTGCTTGAAAAAGCCGCGCCCGATCGCAAGAATCTGATCAGGCTCGGACGCACTCCCCCGGCCATCGTCGCGGGAGAAGAATATTTCTTTTATCTCCTGAAATTTCGCGAATCGGCAAGCGCGGCCTTCGACTCATCCGTCCGCTGAACGGAAACGCGTCTCTTCATAAGACCCATGAGGCGAAATTCTCACGGTCGCCGCGCGGATTTCTCGATCAGGACAAAATCGAAAGAGGGCGATCATCGGCGTTTTTCCCGGCCGGAATCTCCAACAAACCCAACTGGATCAAATCACGCGTTCGATCTTTTTCCAGAAAGAGCCGGTCAGGGATGTTTCTAAAAGAAAGACCGGGAACCGCCGGACCATTCGGCAGGCGTTGTCGAAAATTTCCGTCCACAAACTTCGCAATTCCGGGAGAGGCAGTTTGCGCGTCAGCCCGAACAAGATTTGATGACCCGAACGGGCGAGATTGACGGCCGCCTCTCCCTGGCCCAGGCGGAGGATGTTGTCCTCCTTTGACTGGGCCAGAAAAAAAATCGCGCTCAGGGGCAAGCGCTCCTCGACCCTCCAGGCTCCTCCGCCGCGCTTGAAAAAAAAATTGCTCCAGGTGGGAAAAGGGTTGACCGAAAAGAATGAGCCGCCGGCATCCGCCCGGGTGACGACGGCCAGGTCGTCCCCCAGCGCGCGCCAAGGATGCGGGGCCCTTCGCGCGCATGTGGATTTGCCCGTTCCTCCCGAGGCGGCCAGAGCCACGGCTTTGTCTTTCCGGGCGAGAACCGCCGCGTGCAACGGCAGGCCTCCCGTCTCGATCACCCGGAAATAGAACGGAAGGCAGGCTTCGCTCATGGCCGCTACCCGGCTCTCCTCGGTCTCCTCGGGTTTGAGCTGCACAATGACGGCCGGCGCGAGAGCGTGGCGCCAAAGGACCAGGTTGTTCAGCTTGGTTGCGGTCCAGCCCTTGGACGGCAGGCGGGCTCCTTCCGTGAAAAAAAAAGCGCCGTCGGGGAATTCGGCTGAGGAGCGATCCGGCCCGGGGAGGAACAACGCCGTCCTCTGGTCTTCTCCTCTTTCTGAATCATCCTCCGTCCAGCGCTTGAGGCTCAGGATACGGGCAAAGTCCGTCATCCAGTCTTCGAGTTCGGGCCCGGCCGCAATGCGCCACACGGTCGGGCCGAGTCTCAGCCTGAAAACAAGAAAGGGAGCGGACCGGCTCATGGAGAAATGATCACCGTCCGAACTTCATTTGGCCAGCCGGCTTTCGGGAAACAGCCCTTTTTTCCTCGCTTCTTCGCAAAACCAAAATGGGGAGAAGAGATCGTGCGTGCTGTAGTAGTTCTGCGCCACGCAGCTTCCCAGGCAGAGTGTTTTCATCAGGCATTCTCCGCACACGCCCTTGAGCTTTCCGGGAAGTCCCGTTCGGATGTCGTTCAGGACGGCGTTGTTGTTCCAAACATCCTCCAACCGGTCCCTGTCCGCCCGCCCGAATACAAGCTCCGGAACGGTCTCGCCGATGCCGCACAGCGCGTAAGACCCGTCGGCCAAAACGCCGAGAATGGAAAATATGCCGCAGCGCGTGCAGCCGTCCCCGTTCCGTCCGAACATCCGGCCCAACGGCCTGAAAACGGGCGGGTGGTGAAAGATCAGAGAGAGAGAGGTCCTGCGCGAGAGATCGCTCTCCACGAAACGCCCCAGTTCGATGAGCTCCTCGACGGGCAGGGCCTCGCCTCGCTTGTGCAGATCCTCGCCGCGGGCCGTGGGCATGAGAACATTGAATTTCACCGAGCCCGCCCCCAGCTTCTCGGCCAGCCTGACGATGGGCTCGATATGGCTCCTGTTCCTTTTCATCACGGTCAAAATGATCTGAGGCCTGATGCCGGTCTCGACGAGGTTCTTGATTCCTCGGACGGCCGCGTCAAAACAGCCGGGGACGCCGCGCACCCACTCGTTGGTCTCGGCGTCGGCCCCGTCCAGGCTGACCGAAACAAACCGCCCTTTTTGCCGCGCCAGTTCCCGGGCGATTTCCGGCGTGCACAGCACGCCGTTGGTCTCCATCGTGCAGTTCAGATCCTCGGCGCGGATGTGTTCGAGGATGGAGAGAATCTCCGGGTGCATGAGCGGCTCGCCGCCCGTGAGCTTGACGCCCTGGAGCCCGAGCGGTTTGGCCTGACGGAGAATGTGCGGTAAAAGGCCGACGTCGAGCATAGGGTAGATCTTATCGCCCTGCTGAAGCTTGGGCGCAAGCCAGCAGTGGCGGCAAGCCAGGTTGCACCCCTCGGTCAGATAAAAATAGAGCTGGGACAAGGGATACCGCACGGCGGGGCCGGAGGCGTTTTCCGGGCCGGATGCCGGTCGGTCAGGGCTCAAGAAGCTCCTCCTCGGGAAGATGTCCTCCTTCGTCTAAAAACTTTCTCAGGCAGCCGTCGGGGCTGGGATGGTCGACCACGCCCAGGAGGGAATAAGCAAGAGCCGGGCAATTTCCGGTGCAGTAGTCGAGGTAAGGGCAACCGCGGCAGAATTCAAAACGGCTGAGCGGTATGGACCGCCGATCCCGCATCTTCCACAGCTCGGAGTGGTTCCGCCAGACGTCATCCAGGCGGTCGCGGTTGATGCGTCCCAGTTCGATGTGGCTGAGCATGTTGCAGGGGACGATGACCCCGTCGGTCCGCACGGAAATTTTGCTGAAAGGACAGCCGCAGCCGGTGAGCCGGCCGCCTTCGGGAAACGCGGCCGCCCCCTGGCGGCGCGCCCGCTCCATCCTGGACCACATCCGGCCTTCGGCCAGAGGACCGGCCGAGGCGCTGATCCGGCCGCCGTATTTCTTGTTGAGGGCCAGAAGGGTCTTCATGGCCAGTTCCCTTTCCGCGGTGGTGAGCTCGACTTGCTCCATGTTCTTCTGGCAGAGCCCCATGTGGCCCGCCGAGTTCGTCCCGAAACCGCTGAGCCCCAAATCCTCGAGAAGAAAACGGGCGGTGGCCTCCAAGTCGCGGACGTTGTAGCGGTGTATGGTCACGCGCACGGCGACGTTGACCTTATGCTTCTGGAGGAGGCGAAGGCCGGCGACGGCCTTCTCGAACGTCCCCTTCCCCCGGCAGGAGTCGTGGGTCTCGGGCTCCGAACCGTCGAGCGAAACCTGGACGTAGTTGCACCGGGGCGTCGAGCCGAGAAAGCGGGCCATATCCTCGGTGATGAGCGTTCCGTTCGACAGAATGCTGAATCGCATGCGGTTGCGGATGACGCCCTCCAGGATCTCCTTCAGATCCTCCCGGATGAACGGCTCCCCTCCGGCCAGGGTGACCTCGGTCACCGCGCAGCGATTGAGCTCCTCGAAAAAACGGAGCCACTCCTCGAGCGGCAGATCGGTTTTGACGTCGGCCGGGCTGGTGTAGAAATAACAGTATTTGCATCGGAGATTGCATCGATCCGTGATGTCGATGTCCACGGACTGCGGAGTGCGCATCAGCCGCGCACGTTCTTGCGGCCCGGCCTCAATCATGGGTGACTTCCGTCCCAACCAGCCCCTTTCGGATCAGGCTGTCGACGAATTCCCGGCAGTGTGTTTCAACGTCCTCAGGGACGTTTTCACACTTCTCCCGGACGACGCGCACGATGTCGGCGATGTCGTGGTTTCCGTCGAGTTCTTTCCAGATCAGGACTCCCACGGGATTGACGGCGAAACCTTCAGCCGTATCCGGGTCGAACAGCACGGCCCAGTCGTCAAATTCCTCCCTGAGGACCACCTGCGGATTGGCTACAGGTTTATCGGCTGACATTCTTTCTCGTCTCCTTATAAAACACTTTTCCCTATCTGACGATTTCATAGAACAAAAAGGCGCTTCTTTCTTCCCGGAAGCCGTTCCTTGGTGAAATATTTTATCGCAAAAAGACGTATTCGGTCAAATGCGGCGTCTTCACCAAATCGATCCGGGCCGGGGGTGCGGCGTTTCTACACTTCTTCGAATCTGGCCGTAAAATGTCTCAAATACGGGGATTGAGAGACGATTCTGAGACCTCGGATCTTTTCCCTTCGCTTATACAGTTCGGCCAGCGCCTCGGCCACATATTGAAGATGGGAAACGGTATAAACCCGGCGTGGTACGCACAGCCGGACGAGCTCCAGGGCGGGATAGACTTCCCGACCGCCTTTGTCTTTCCGCCCGAACATCACGCCGCCGATTTCCACGGCCCGGACCCCGGCCTCCCGGTAGAGGGCCGTCGTCAAGGCCCAGGCCGGGTAGCGGTTCCTGGGAAGATGGGGCAGGAAGCGGTCGGCCAGGATGTAAACGGCGTGCCCGCCGCAGGGCTTGAAATAGGGGATGCGTTCCTTCTCCAGGAGGGCGGCCAGGTAGCGGACCTGGCCGATGCGGTGCTCGAGATAGTCCGGCTCCAGGACCTCTTCCAGCCCGCGGGCCATGGCTTCCAGGTCGCGGCCGGCCAGCCCCCCGTAGGTGGGAAAACCCTCGCCGATGATGAGCAGCTCCTTCAGGCGGCCTGCCAGGCGGTCGTCATTGAGAGCGATGAAACCGCCGATATTGACCAGGGCGTCCTTCTTGGCGCTCATCGTCGCCCCGTCGGCAAGGGAGAAGGCCTCGCGGGCGATTTCAGCCACGGACGTGCGGGCGCATCCCTTCTCGCGCTCCCGGATAAAATAGGCGTTCTCCGCGAAGCGGCAGGCGTCCAAGAAAAACGGGATTTTGTGCTTCCGGCAGACCGCGCGGACCCGCCGGATGTTGTCCAGAGACACCGGCTGCCCGCCGCCGGAATTGTTGGTTACGGTCATCATGACCAGGGGGATGCGCTTCCTTCCCCGGCGTTTGATGGCGTCCTCCAGACGCCCGACATCCATGTTGCCCTTGAAGGGCAGTTCGTCGTCCGGGTCGTAAGCCTCCCGGGCCGCAAGGTCGAGCGCCTCGGCGCCCAAGACCTCGACGTTGGCCCGCGTGGTGTCGAAATGAATGTTGTTCGGGACCGTGTCTCCTTTGTGAACCAGGGCCTGGAACAGGATCCTCTCCGCCGCCCGGCCCTGGTGGGTGGGGATCACATGCTTGAAACCGAAGACGCGCCGGACGGTCCTTTCCAGGTTGAAAAAGCTCCTGGCGCCGGCGTAGGATTCGTCGCCGACCATCAATCCCGCCCACTGCCTGTCGCTCATGGCCGAGGTTCCGGAATCGGTCAGGAGGTCGATGAACACTTTTTCAGCGGGGATGTTGAAGACGTTGTACCCGGCCTTGCGCAAGACGGCCTCGCGTTCCCGGCGCGGGATGCGCCGGAGGCTTTCCACGACTTTGATGCGATAGGGTTCCACGGGAATGTTCATGGCCGACCGTTCTCCTTTTTTAAAACCGTACCAGTTTCTTGAAGACGAGAAACCTCTCCTCGACGTCTTTTTGCTTGAGCCTCTTGAACCTCTCGATCCCGAAATCCTCGATGGCAAAGGACGCCATGACGCTGCCGAAGGCCGTGGCCCGGCGTATCGAGCGCTCATCGGCGCGTCCCGTGCGGTCGAGCGAACCGAGAAATCCTCCGGCGAAACAATCGCCGGCGCCGGTCGGGTCGGTCACGATCTCGGTCGGGTGCCCCGGCAGGCAGAACGACCGGTCGCGCCCCACGACGAGGACGCCGTGTTCGCCCTTCTTGACGACCACCCAGCGGGGCCCTTTTTCCAGAAGCGCGCGGCCGGATTTCACGATGTTGATTTCGCCGCCGAGCATCTGCGCTTCCTGATCGTTGCAGAAGAACACGTCCACCCGGCGCAGGACATCGAGGAGAGCCCGGCGCTTGGTCTTGATCCAGAGCTCAATCGTGTCCATGGCCACCAAACGGGGATTCCCGGCCTGGTTGAGAATGTCCTCCTGGAGATCGGGATCGATGTTCGCCAGGAAGACGATATCCGGACGGCGATAGGATTCGGGAAGGCGGGGCCGATAATCCTTGAACACGTTTAGCTCCGTCCGGATCGTGGTGCGGAGGTTGGGGTCGGCTCCATAGCGGCCTTCCCAGAAGAACGTCTTGCCCGGTCTGACTTCGACGCCTTTGAGGTCGATGCCGCGCCGCCGAAAAAAATTCAGGGTTTCGGTCGGGAAATCCCGCCCCACGACGCCCACGACCTTGGGCCGGGTGAAAAAGCTGGCCGCCAGGGCGCAGTAGGAACCCGAGCCGCCCACAATTCGTACCCGGCGGGCGGTGGGCGTTTCGATGCTGTCGAAGGCCAGGCTGCCGACGATGACCAGGCTCATGAGAAAACCGTCCTTTCAGTCCTTGAGGTATTTTCCGATCAGGGGGAGGAGGATGCGCCGCGTCGCGGCCGGGATGAGCCGACGGTCGGTGACGATGGCGTTTCTGAGAGCCGCTCCGCAGTCGCATCGGCTCTGCGCCTGGGGAACGATGCGAGGCAGAGCGGCGCGGATCACCGCCCGGGCGTTGTGAACGTTGGCCCCGAGGTTGCCCAGGATCATTTCCACGGAAACCGGCCCTTCCTCCTCATGCCAGACATCGTAGTCCGTGACGAGGTTCATCGTCGCGTAGCAGATCTCGGCTTCCCGGGCCAGGCGCGCTTCCGTCGCCGAAGTCATGCCGATGACGTCGCAGCCCCAGGAGCGGTAAACGCGCGACTCGGCTTTCGTGGAAAAAGCGGGCCCTTCCATGTTCAGGTAGGTGCCGCGGGGATGGGCCGGAAGCCCGAGGCCGCGGGCGGCCTCGAAAAGCGCGCCGGCCAGGTCGCCGCACACGGGATGGGCCAGGCCGATGTGGGCCACGATCCCCCGGCCGAAAAACGTGGACGGTCGCCGCGTCCGGTCAAAGAACTGGTCGGCGAAAACGATGTCCCTGGGCCGGATGTCCTCCCGGAGCGAGCCGCAGGAATTGACCGACACGATCCTTTCCACGCCGAACAACTTGAATCCGTAGATGTTGGCCCGGAAGTTGACATCGGTGGGCATGTGGCGGTGGCCGCGCCCGTGGCGGCTGAGAAAAGCCACTCGGCGCCCCTCCAAATGTCCCACGACATAAGCGTCCGACGGGTCGCCGAACGGGGTTTTGAGCTTGATCTCGCGGAGGTCCTCCAGCCCCTCGATGTCGTAGAGACCTGTTCCGCCCAGGATGCCGATTTCGACCTCGGGCAGGCGCGCCGCCCGACGGAGAGTCTTGACCGCTGTTTTCCCTTTGGAAGGCATTGCGTCCTCCGTTTCGTGAGTTTCAAGCCGGCGGGGCAAGGGATAGTATGATAAGGGGCGTTTCCTTAAAATACAAGCCATCTCCGCTTCCCGGACATCCTGCCGCCGACCTTTATGAACAGACTGCGGGGAGGTTTCAGCGCCTAGCGCCGAAACCTCCCCGCAGTCTCCAAGCGTCCCTTGAACTCGGCGCCGAAACCGGGAATAATGTGAGACGGACCGAAGTCATGAACGAAGACGCGCTTGACGAACTCGCCGGCGTCCTCGTCTCGGCGACCCGAGTCGCCGTCCTGACCGGCGCCGGGATCTCCGCCGAGTCGGGCATACCGACCTTTCGAGGCGCCCAGGGGCTGTGGAAGCGGTTCCGCGCCGAGGAGCTGGCGACGCCCGAAGCCTTCGACCGCGATCCTCGGCTCGTCTGGGAATGGTACGACTGGCGGCGCAGACTGATCGCCGAAGCCGTGCCCAACGAGGGGCACAAGACCCTGGCCGTCTGGCAGAAGGCGTTTCCCTCATTCAGCCTGATCACCCAGAACATCGACGGGCTGCACGGGCTCGCCGGCTCGGCCGACCCGATCGAGCTCCATGGTAACATCTGGAAGACCCGTTGCCCGTTCGAGGGCACAGTCAGGGAGAACCGCGAAGTTCCCCTGTCCGAACTCCCGCCCCGCTGCCCGGACTGCGGGAGGCTGCTCCGCCCGCATGTCGTTTGGTTCGGCGAATCGCTCGACTCCCGAATACTCGATGAGGCCTTCCGCAGGTGCTCCTCGTGCCAGGTCCTGTTTGTCGTCGGCACGTCGGCCGTGGTGCATCCGGCGGCCGCCCTCCCCCAAGCCGCCGCCGAGGCCGGCGCCGTGATCGTCGAGGTCAATCCCGAACCGACCCCTCTCAGCCGGACCGCCGATTTTTGCTTCCGGGAGCCGTCGGGCCGAATGCTTTCCCGGCTCGACCGCAGGCTTGAGGCCCGGCGCCGTTCATCGGCAAGGAGAACTCGTTGATGCATTACCTTTACCTTGACGGATCGGCCGGCTTGAGCGGCGACATGATTCTGGGCGCTCTTCTCGACCTGGGCGTTTCCCCCGCCGCCTTCAAAAAAGACATGGCCCGGCTCCGGCTCCCCGTTGAGATCCGCGCGCGCCGTGTCCGGAGGGGGGCCCTCGGCGCCCTGAAGGTGGACGTCCATGTCCGGGACAAAGGATCCCCTGCCCGGCGGTTCGAGGACATTTCCGCTCTGATCAAAAAAAGCGGATTCCCGGCGCCGATCCGGGAGCGGGCGCTCGCCGTTTTCAACGCCCTGTTCAAAGCCGAGGCCAAAGTGCACGGCCATACTTTCAAAAACACCCATCTCCACGAGGCGGGCGCCGACGACGCCCTGGTCGATATTGTGGGCGCCTGTCATTTGCTCGACGTCCTGAACATCCGCAAGGTTTATATCTCCCCGCTCAACGTGGGCTCGGGCTGGGTCAAGGCCGCGCACGGAGTCCTTCCTGTTCCGCCGCCCGCCGTGGCCGAGCTGCTGAAAGGCGCGCCCGTTTATGCGGCCTGGGCCGAAACGGAGCTCGTGACGCCCACCGGCGCCGCCCTGGCCTCCGTGCTGGCGGAATCCTTCACCGCGCTGCCCGAGCTGTGTTACGACCGCATCGGTTACGGGGCCGGATCCAGGGACATCCCCGGTTTCTCCAATGTCCTGCGCGCTTTTTACGGCCGGGAGGACGTTTTCCGGCCGGAAAAGCGCCTGTTTGTCGTTGAGGCCCATATCGACGATTCCACTCCCCAGGTCTTGGCCGCGTTCCTTGACACCGCCCTGGAACAGGGGGCCCTAGACGCCGCGCTGACTCCGATCGTGATGAAAAAAGGCCGTCTGGCGACCAAATTGACGCTCCTGGCCGAGGCTGATAGAATAGATGACCTCGTCGCCGGGGTGTTCCGAGAGACGACTTCGATCGGCGTCCGCTATTACCCCGTGGAAAGGCGCGTGTTGGACCGCGCTTCCTCCGGGGTTCATGTGGCCGGAGAGCGGATCGGGATCAAGGTGTCCCGCTTCCGGGAGACGCCGGTGAACGCTCAGCCGGAGTTTTCGGACTGCCTTCGGGCGGCGCGGAAATCAGGCCGGCCCCTGAAAGAGATTCAGCGGCTGGCGGCGGAACGTTACTGGAAAGGAAAGCCGAGTCGCCCATGAGCCCCCGGAAAAAGATGGACCTTGTAAAAATCGAAAAAGGAGTTCGTCTCATTCTGGACGGAGTGGGCGAGGGCACGCGGCGCGCGGGGCTTCGCGAAACGCCCCGACGCGTGGCCCGAATGTTCCGCGAAATCCTCGGCGGGGGGCTCGAGGACCCGGCCCGTCACCTGACCGTCATTCACAGTGAAAAACACGACGAGATGGTGCTCATCAAGAACATCCCCCTTTATTCCATGTGCGAGCATCACCTCCTGCCCTTCGCCGGCGTGGCCCATGTCGCCTACATCCCCAGCGGCGGCCGGATCGTGGGGCTGAGCAAGATCGCCCGGGTGGTGGACACGCTCAGCCGGCGGCTCCAGATTCAGGAGCGCCTGACCAAACAGATTGCGGATCTGATCATGGACAACCTCCGGCCGCTGGGGGTCATGGTCATCATCGAAGCCGAGCATATGTGCATGTCCATGCGGGGGGTCAAAAAGCCCAAGTCGTTGACGGTGACGTCCGCCGTCCGCGGCTCCTTCCGCGCCTCAAGCCTCACGCGCACGGAAGCCATCGCTCTGATCTGCGGAGGGACGGGAAGTGTCCGGAACATCTAGGCCGAAGTTCTACGTCACCACGCCGATCTACTACGTCAACGACGTGCCCCATATCGGCCATGCCTATACGACGATCATCGCCGACGTTCTGGCCCGGGCCCGAAAGCTCGCGGACCGCGACGTGTTCTTTCTGACCGGCACGGACGAACACGGGCAGAAAGTCCAGCGGGCCTCGGCCGAGCGGGGCCTCAAGCCCCGGGAGCTCGCCGACCGGGTCGTGGTCCGTTTCCAGGACCTGTGGCGCGATCTGAGCATTGAGCCGGATTTTTTCATCCGGACGACGATGCCCGCCCACAAGCGCGGCGTGCAAAAAATCTTCAAGAAACTCAAGGAACAAGGCGACATCTATCAGGGCACCTACCGGGGTTGGTACTGCGTTTCGGACGAATGCTACCTTTCCGAAGACGTCCCCGAAGAGGCCGACCGGACGAAAATCTGTCCCGATTGCGGAAAGACCGCCCATCTCCTCTCCGAGAAATGCTATTATTTCCGCCTTTCGGCCTACCGGGAGCGGCTGCTCGACTTCTACGCCCGCCGGCCGGATTTCGTCCGACCCGAAAGCCGGATGAACGAGGTCGTGAGCTTCGTCCGAGGAGGGCTTAAAGACCTGGTCATCACCCGGACGACGGTCTCATGGGGCATCCCTTTCCCCGACGATCCCGACCACACCATCTATGTCTGGTTCGACGCCCTGCACAACTACGTGACCGGTGTCGGTTTTGACGAGAACTTGGAGCTCTTTCGCAAGTACTGGCCGGCCGACATCCATCTCATCGGCAAGGACATTCTCCGCTTTCACGCCGTCTTCTGGCCGGCCTTCCTCATGGCCGCCGGCTTCGATCTGCCGCACTGCGTCTTCAGCCACGGATGGTGGATGATGGGCGGGGCCAAGATGTCCAAGTCGAGGCGCAACGTCTTCGACGTCAACCTCATCCTCAAGATGTTCGGGCCGGACCCGCTGCGGTATTTTCTGATCCGGGAAATTCCGATCGGCCAGGACGGGAACTACTCGGACGAGTCGTTCCTGCATCGGGTGAATTCCGACCTGGCCAACGATCTGGGCAATCTCGTCCAACGGACGCTCACCCTGATCCGAAAAGCCTTCGGCGGCGTCCTGCCCGACCCCGACCCGGAGACCGAAGCGGACGCCAAGCTGCGCGGGGAGTTCGGCGCGCTCAAGGAACGCGTGACGGCGCTCTATGAAGAAGTCGCCCTGACCAGAGCCCTGGAGGACGTCTGGGCGTACATCTTCAGCGTGAACAAATATCTCGCCGACGAGGAGCCCTGGAAGATGATCGGCGACGCCTCCCGGCGGGGGCGGCTGGCCCGGGTGCTCACCCAGGCCGCCTCGGCCGTGCGCGGCATCAGCCACCTCCTCTTTCCGGTCATCCCCGGATCGATGCGCAAAGTCTGGGCCTGGCTGGGTGAGGAGAAGCGGCCTGAGGACGTTCTTTTCCGGGACCTGGAATTCGGAGGGCTCGTCCCCGGGCGGAACATCCAGGAACCCACGCCGCTCTTTCCCCGCGTGGCGCTCAAGGATTTCCTGGCGGCCATGACCGAGCCCGGCGCGAAGGAGACAAAGGAGGAAGCCATGGAACAGGTCAGCTACGACGAGTTCAAGAAGATGGACCTCAGAGTCGCCCACATCCTCAAGGCCGAGCGCGTGCCCAACACGGACAAGCTGCTCAAACTCGAAGTGGACATCGGCACCGAGACGCGGACGCTCGTGGCCGGCGTGGGGGATGTGTACGCCCCCGAAGACCTGGCGGGCAAGAGGCTGGCCGTCATCGTCAACCTCAAGCCGGCCGTCATTCGCGGCGTCGAGTCGAAGGGGATGATCCTGGCCGCCGAATGGCAGGGCAAAGCCAAGATCGCGTTCTACGACGGCGACGTCCCGGCCGGATCCAAAATCAAATAACCGTCTTAAAGACACTCGCTCGTCTTCTCAGAGACGAGCCTCAGACGCCGAGGGCTTCCCGGATGGAGTCTTCAGGCACGGCGCCCCGGCGGAGGATTTTCGGCGCCGGAGCGGTGAGGTCGAGGACGGTCGACGGCGGCCCGCCCGGCGTCCGCCCCCCGTCGACGATCAGGGCCACTTGGCCGTCGAACACCTGTTTCGCCTCCCGGCCGTCGTTGATTTCGCCGGCCCCCGCGACGTTGGCGCTTGTGGCGATGACCGGGAAACCGGTTTCCCGGACGAGTTCGCGCAGCCAGGGAACGTCCGGAAGACGCATGGCGATCGTTCCCGTTCCCGCGCCGAGCTCCCGAGGCACGCGTGGGGAAGCCTTGAGAACCACGGTCAAAGGACCGGGCCAGAACTTCTCGGCCGCCCTCCAAAACAGGGGCGGGATGTCCTCCGCCAGCTCCGCGGCCATTTCGATTCCCTCAATCAGGACGAGCAGGGGCTTGGAGGCCTCCCGGCGTTTCAGGCCGTAGACCTCCCTTATGACCTCGGCGGACAGCGCGTCACCGCCCAGGCCGTAAAACGTGTCCGTAGGAAAAACGACCAAACCGCCGTTTCTCATGGTCCGGGCGATGTGTCCGATCGCCCGAGGGAAAACCGCCGCCGGCGGAATCTTCAGAAAAGCCGTTTTCATGAGTCGTCGGCCTGAGCGGAACCGGAAGGCTTTCTTCGACGCCCCCTCAGTCCCCGGCTTGAAAGCGCTTCTGGGCTTCGATTTTGAGTTCCAGCCCCCGGATCGAGAGCGCCTTCAAAGCGTCGAGAATCATGCGGACTTTGATGTTGGCCAGTTTCCTTTTGCCGGTCGATTGGGATTGGAAATGCGTCTTCACGTAATCGTCGACTTCACCGGCCGTCATGAGCTTCCCGACGAACTCGTCGGCCAGGAGCTCGTCGCGGAGCTCGTCGGGAGTCCGTCCGCTGACGACGATCCTGTTCTCGGCCAGGGTCCGAGTCCGCTGCTGCTCGTAGTCCGGAGGGGAATACGGCGGAACCGGGCCGAGAAGCGCCTTGGCCTTTTTTAGGATGTCCTCGTAGAGGGACTGCCCCTCTTTCAGGAAGTTGCGGGCTTGATAATATTCCGGAGCCTTGGCCGGGATTTTTTCTTTGAGATATTCCTCAAAAACTCCGATGGCTTTGCGGAACAGTTCGTGGCTTCGCTCGGCATTCAGGAAAATGTCGCCTTGAATGATGGGCATGGGTCCCTCCCCTTCCGAAGGTTTCTTATCACAGGCCGGAGAAGGAAGTCAAAGACGAATCGGCTCTATGACGCATTGTGTGATGAATTCCAGTCTGAGGGCCAATGCTCACGCTCAAGGACCACACAAAACGTCATGGAGCCGGACGAGCCACGGCTGCAAAAAAGCCCGGTCGAAACTTGCCCGGGAGGTGAGGATGGGTTATAAAAGGAAACGGGAGGGGATGTCCGAGGAGGGGACACTTGACCGATTTTGGCCACATCCGGGCGCCGGGGAAACCTCAAAGGGGGCGGCGGAGGCATATGGCACGCTTTTTGCTTAAGTCTCAGCAGGAGGAAAACATGAAAAAGCTCGCGCTGTCCATCATCCTCGTCACGGCTTTGGCCGCGACGCCTGCTTTGGGCAACTCGGTCACCATCCGTGTCGGGTCCTTCTTCCCGTCAGCCGAAAGCGACCTGTGGCAGATCGAATTCGACCAGATGAGCTTCGCCAAATCCAATTTCCAGTCCTCGGCCTTCGGCTTCGACTACGAAATTTTCTTCTCCAAGAACTTCAGCCTGGTGGTCGGCTTCGATTCTTACCAAAAAAATAAGGCCGGATATTACGTCGATTACGAGGGAATCAGCATTCTGGGTCAGGGCGTGTTCGCCGTGCCGCTCGATTATGGTGGGGATTTCGACCTCATCCACTCCTTCCGGGTGTCGGTGACGCCCATGCAGGCAAGCTTGAAAATCACGCCCCTCGGAAGACGGTCAAGCCTGATTCCCTACGTCAGCGGCGGCCTGAGCCTCTTTCTCTGGTCCGTGAGTCTGGACGGCGACATCATCGACTTCTCCGACGAATGGATTCTCAGCGATCCCGTTTACGGAGACACCGAGGCCTACGGCGTCATGCCCTCGGCCCTGTCCCGCGAAAGCAATCGGCTCAGTCTGGGATACCATTTCGCCGGCGGCATCCAGTATGTCGTGGGCAACAGGATCACCCTCCAGGGGGAGGTCAAGGTGTTCTCCGGGACGGGCGAGCTGACCGAATGGCTTCAGGGATTCGAACCGTTCGACTTGAGCTCTCTTTTCATTTCCATCGGCTTGAATTACTGGTTTTGAACGATCCATACCTCTCGTAAAAGACGATTTCTTCCAGGCGCTTGCGGCCTCCGAAATCCGGATCATCGGCCGGGTAGCCGAGGGGGGTGAGGGCCAGGACTCTGATTCCGTCCGGAACATCGAGGAGGGCCTTCACGGCCCCCTCCTCGAAGGCGCCGATCCAGCACGTTCCCAATCCTTCGGCCGCCGCCTGGAGCATGAGATGTTCCAGGGCGCAGGCGACGTCCACCGTCCAGGATTTCATATAGCGCCCCATCCGGGCGTAGCTGGACTCCGGATCGGCGCAGGCGACGACAACGAGCGGCGCCTCGGCGATGAACGTCTGGTCGGCCGAGGCGCGGGCCAGGCGCTCTTTGGTTTCCGCCGAGCGGACGAGGATGAACCGCCAGGGCTGGAGGTTCTTGCCGGAGGGCGCCAGGCGTGCCGCTTCCAGCACGCGCCTCAGGACCTCCTCGGGAACGGAATCCGGCCGGTACTTTCGAACGCTGCGTCTTTTCTGAATGGCTTCCAGTACGGTCATGTCACCTCCTCGAAAATCACGGCGCGGGGGTTTTCCGCCAAACGGAAATAAAATTCCGCCCTCCGCGCTTTTCCTCTTTTGGCCAGGCCGGCGGCGAACACTCGGCACTTGGCGGCCAGCTCCTTTCTGACCATCGCCTCTTTCTCCGAATCCAAGCCCGCGGAGAGAAGTTTGATCAACGCCCGGATTCGGTGCCGGTCCAGTCCCCATCGGCTCGAGAGCTGGCCGGGATGCCCGCCTCTCTTGACGATCAGGGGCGTGGAGAGAAAATGGAGGGGATGGCGCAGGGCGAGCCGCAGTCCGAAGTCGTAATCCTCGCACTCCGGGAGCGTCTCGTCGAACCCCCCGAGCTCCTCGAACACCTTGCGCCGAAACACGGCCGAGGACAGACTGAGCAGGCATAGGGGGAGGACTTTTTCAAAGATCCAGCCCGAAGGCTTGCGGTGCCTGAACCCGGGGTTGATCCTCACGCCGTTCCGAAGCCACATCTCCTCGGTTCCGCACATGAGCGCCCCGGGGAACGCTTCCAGGTAGCTCATCTGGGCCCGAAGTTTGGGCTTCAACCACAGGTCGTCCGAGTCGAGGAAAGCGATGAATTCTCCCCGCGCCCGTTCGAGGCCGGCGTTTCGGGCGGCGCTCACCCCCCGGTGGGGACGCCGCAGATATCCGACCCGGCCGCCGTATCGCTCGACGACGGCCGCCGTGTCGTCCTCGGAGCCGTCGTCGACGACCAGGACCTCGATCGGACGGGGTGACGGCTCGATCTCGAAATAATCCTGTCCCAGAACCGAGTCCAGCGCTTCGGCCAGATAGGAGGCGCGGTTGTAAGTAGGGAGAATCACGGAGATCATATCCGGCGCAACCGATCAGCCGGGCCGGCGGATGGGCACCCGGCCCTTCTCTTCAAAGGGAACGGCATGCGTTCCCCACGCCGTCCGGAACAAAAGCTCTCCGGACAGCCTGAAGTCCGCCTCGGAATTCCGGAGAATCGGAAACAGGTCGGCGCCCATTTCGAAAAACTCGAGGAGAAGCGGCAAGGCCAGGACGGCCGAGCCTGCGGGAGCGACGGGGCCGCTGCGCGCGATTCCCTCGGCCACCCGCACCCCGGCCAGGTCCAGCCGGTAGCGAATGGACTCGACCTCCAGACCGAAGGCGCTTTCGTTTCGGAATTCCGCCCGGAAAGAGAGGTCCGCCCCGCCGACGGACAAGGCGCGGATTTCGAGCGGCCCGGCGGCGATCCGGAATCCCCGGAAAACGGGAATGTCGCCCGTCAAGGCCACGTTCAGACGCTCCCCCCGCCTCCCGATCTGGGAGGAGAACACAAGCCCGCCCACGAGCGTGCATCCGAATTTTTCCCGTTCGAGGAGCCCGGAAACGGTCCGCCCCACGTAGAGATAGGTGAATTTCACCGGCAAGGCGATGAGCGTCCGTCCGGAAGGCGCGACGCCCAGAGGGGGATCGAGCGTCTTGTTCAAGCGGAAGTACTCGGACGTTTCGGCGATGACACGGTAATCGTAGCCCGTAAGCCAACAGGGTTCGGAAGAGGCGTTGGCCACTTCAAGGATGAACGCAAGCGTGAGGCCTTCCGGGCTGAGGTCCATGACCCGTCTCTCCCGGAGCGAGATTTTGAGGTCTTTCTTGAGCGACCGCGCCTCGGCCGGCGGGACGAGGAAGAAGAGAATCCCCAGGAGTGCGATTGTCCGGAAAACGAATCTCTTCATGGCCTCCGCCGAAGGCCAAAAGAATACACGAATTTTCCCTCGCGGACAAGCGCAAACGGCCGCGGTCCGCGCCCCGCGGTCTCGACGGGTTCGTGCGCGTCCGGGCCTCCTGTCCCTCGTGCGGTCGAAGTGTGCTAAAATAGGTGCGTTTTCGGAGGACGTTCATGGCCGTGCGACATGCGGATTTCCCCGACAAGAAGCTCTTCGTCAGGCTCTTCGGCCCGGATGTCCACGCCGTGGGCGGCTACGTCCGCGACCTCATCCGTCGAAGGGCTTCGGACGAGGTCGATCTCCTCGTCACGCGCCATCCCGTGGAGGCCGTCGTGCGGAAGCTCGAGTCCCGCGGCCGCGTGAATCTCGTGGGCCGCAGCTTCGGCGTGATCAAGTTCACCCGGGGGGGCCGGACCTACGATCTGGCGCTTCCCCGCCTCGACAGGGCGGTTCATTCCCGCAGCGCCCGAAGCCACAAGGACATCGCCGTATCGGCCGACCCCTTTCTTCCCTTGGAGAAAGACCTCGAGCGTCGGGATTTCCGCTGCAACAGCATCGCCCTCAGACTCAGCGACGGCCTTGTCATCGACCCTTTCCAGGGCCGGAAAGACATCGCCGAGCGGATTCTCCGCGTCACGAACGCGGAGGCTTTTCCCGAGGACCCCCTGCGGGTCCTGAGGGCGGCCCGCTTCGCGTCCGTGCTGGGTTTCGCCCCGGCTCCCGAAATTTATGATCTGTCAAAGCGCATCGACCTCTCCGGCCTGAGCGTCGAACGGGTCTCCGACGAGCTCTTCAAGCTGCTCCTCCGATCGGAAGCGCCGTCTGTCGGCCTGGCGGAACTGTTCCGCCTCGGCGCGTTGAAGCAGTTTCTGCCTGAGATCTACGCGCTGACCCTGGCCATTCACGATCCGGTCTTCCACCCCGAGAGCGACGCCTACGGCAACCATACGGTCTGGCATCACACGCTTCTCACCCTGGACCAAGCCTCCCGCCTGGCGCGCAAATCCGAACTTCCTCCGGAGAGAGCGCTCGTCCTTCTTTTGGCCGCCCTGTTCCACGATGCGGGCAAACCCGAGGCCTCCGCATGGGAGTACAAGCGCGGCCGCATGGTGCTGACCAACATCGGACACGACGTCCGCGGCGAGGCCGCGGCGCGCCGGGCTTTCGACCGCCTTAAAATCTTCTCTTGGAACGGGCGGGACCTGAGAAAGGCGGCGCTGCTTCTTGTCCGTCATCACCACCGCGTCGCGGAAATCTGGCAGAACCGCAGGCGCGTGACCCGCAAAGCCTTCAACCGCCTGGCCCACGACGCGGGTGGCGAAATCGAGCTTCTGGTCCTCCTGGACGCCGCGGACCGAGCGGGCCGCAGCCCCCGGCCCGTCAGAGGTCTTGACGCCGCCGCCCGTTGGACGCTGAGAAAATTCGAGGAGCTCCGGGTATCCCGGGACACCATCAAGCCTCTGATCCTCGGCCGGGACCTCATCCCTTTGGGCGTTTCACCCGGCCCGGAAATGGGAATAATTCTCAAAGCGCTTTACAAAATGCAGCTCGACAACGCTTTCGAGGACAAAGCCGGCGGCCTCAAGGCCGCGCGGGGCCTCCTCCGCGGAGGGAGCAAACGGTGAAAGTGCTCGTTACGGGCGGAGCCGGATATGTCGGCTCCCATACGGTCAAGGCCCTCGCGCGGGCGGGACACGATCCTGTCGTGCTCGACAATTTCTCAACGGGGCGCCGGGAGCTCGTCCGGTCCCGGGTGGTCATCGAGGCCGACCTGGCCGATCCGTCGGCCCTGCGTCGGGCTTTCGAGGGGGAGAAATTTCAAGCCGTCCTCCATTTCGCCTCGCGGATTGAAGTCGGGGAATCCGTCGCCGACCCGCAAACCTATTACGCGCACAACCTCGTCGGCGGCCTCAACCTCCTCCAGGCCATGCGGGAAGCCGGAGTGAAAAGATTCGTTTTCTCCTCGAGCGCCGCCGTGTACGGCGTGCCTCGGGAGACACCCATCGATGAAACCCATCCCCTAAGGCCGGTCAATCCCTACGGCCGGACCAAGCTGTTTTTTGAAAATATTTTGGAGGATTTTGACCGGGCCTACGGTCTGCAGTCGATTTCCCTTCGCTACTTCAACGCCGCGGGGGCCGATCCCGAGGGCGAGCTGGGAGAAATGCACGACCCGGAATCCCATCTGATCCCCAACGTTCTGCTTTCGGCTCTGGGGCGAAACGACGGCCTGAGTCTTTACGGAACGGACTTTCCCACTCCCGACGGCACGGCCGTCCGCGATTACGTCCATGTCACGGACCTGGCCCGGGCTCATGTCCTGGCATTGGAAAACCTGTCCTCAGGCGGGCGAAGCGATGCTCTCAATCTCGGGACCGGCCGCGGCCACTCCGTCCTGGAAGTTATCAAAAAAGCAGAGGAGGTGGCCGGCCGGCCGATCCCGTTCATCCGCCGTCCTCCCCGCCCCGGAGACGTCGCATTCCTCGTCGCCTCCCGGACGAAAGCGGAACGGGCCCTCGGCTGGAAACCGGAACTCTCCGATCTCGAAACGATCCTCCGCACGGCCTGGCGCTGGCACCTCAAAACTCACGGCCCGCAAAGGCATTAAGCGATTCGAGCCGC
>JAFGAV010000016.1 GCA_016933515.1 Candidatus Aminicenantota bacterium | reverse complement strand
GTTCCGCGGGCGAGCGGTAACGGTCGAAGGTCAGTTCAGACGTTCCGGCCGCGACGTTCACGGCGAACGCCAAGATGACAAAAGCAGGGAGTCGAAAAAATCTGGGGCATCTCACGTTTGGCCACCTCCAGGGCACGGGATTAGCCATTTTGCCAAATTTCGGCCGCCTAAGCAACGGGAACATGCGCCGAACGAAAACGCCAGGAAGCATCCTCCCGCCCGGAAGCGGGACCTTGAGACGGTTTCATCGGGACCGGGGTGAACAGAAAAATCGAGCCCGACGGGGATCAGATGCGACCTACGCGGTTTACAGTCCCCCCTGAATTGTGATACAAGAAGAGACGCTTTAATTTTCTATGAAAGGAGCGGCCTATGTGTGAAGTCCGGGATGTTTTCATTGTCGGCGCGGCGCGCACCGCGATCGGCGTTTTTCTGGGCAGTCTTAAAAATTTTACCGCTCCCGAGCTCGGCGGGTTCGCTATTAAAGAAGCCTTGAAGAGGGCGAACTGCCGGCCCGAGGACGTGGGTGAAGTCATCATGGGGAATGTCGTCCAGGGGGGGATCGGCCAGGCCCCTGCCAAGCAGGCGGCGGTCAAGGGAGGGATTCCCTACACCGTGAGTTCGTTCGCGGTCAACAAGGTCTGCGGCTCGGCGCTCAAGGCGGTGGCCCTGGGCGTCCAGGCGATCCAGCTCGAGGAAAAAGAGATCATCGTCGCGGGCGGCATGGAAAGCATGAGCAAAGCCCCGCACGTCGTCTGGGGGCTCAGGGAAGGGATCAAGTTCGGGGACGTCCAAATGAAGGACTCGATGATCCTGGACGGGCTCTGGTGCGCTTTCGACAACGTTCACATGGGAATGACCGGCGAGGTGGTGGCCGAGAAATTCGGGGCCACGCGGGAGGAGCAGGATCAGTACGCTTTCAGCTCCCACCAGAAGGCCGTCCACGCCATCGAAAATGGCTATCTCAAGGATGAGATCGTCCCGGTGAGCGTCCCCCAGAGGAAGGGCGATCCCATCGTTTTTGCGGTCGATGAAGGCCCGCGCAAGGACACGGCGTTAGAGAAATTGGCCAAGCTCCGGCCCGTCTTCAAGAAAGACGGGACCGTGACCGCCGGGAACGCCTCCAGTTTGAACGACGGTGGAGCGGCGGTCGTCATCGCCTCGATGGACGCCATCAAGACGAAGGGTTTGAGCCAGCCGCTGGCCCGCATCCTGGGGACGACGACCAACGGAATCGAGCCGTCCATGGTCATGTACGCCCCCAAGGGCGCGATCGAGAATCTCCTGGCCAACGTCGGCTGGAAAGTGGGCGATGTGGACCTCTTCGAGATCAACGAGGCCTTCTCCTCCCAGCTCGTCGTCCTCCTCAAGGAGCTCAAGCTCGATCGGGAGAAGGTCAATGTCCACGGCGGCGCGGTCGCCCTGGGCCATCCGATCGGAGCGACGGGAGCCCGCATCCTGACCACACTCGTCTACGCGCTGAAACACCGCGGCCTGAAGCGCGGCATCGCTTCGCTCTGCCTGGGCGGAGGGGATGCGGTGGCCATGGCCGTAGAAATGGTCTGACAAACAGGGGTCAGGTCTCAACATTCAAAAAATCCGGAGCTAAAGACAAGGAGAGGAAATGGACATTAAAAAGATCGGAGTCGTCGGAGCCGGAACCATGGGCGGCGGCATCACCCAGGTGGCCGCGACCTCGGGCTTCGAGGTCCTGGTCCATGACACCGCGCAGGAATATCTCGACCGCGGTCTGAAGACGATCGACAAGAGCGTCTCCAAACTGATCGAGAAGGGGAAGATCTCAGGGGACAAGGGAGAGATCCTCGGCCGGATCAAGACGACGACCTCGTTCGATGACTTCAAGGGGGTCGATTTCGTCGTCGAGGCGGTCTTCGAAGACTATGAGGTCAAGAAGAAGGTCCTCGTCGCCCTCGACAAGGTTCTGCCTCCCGAGGTCATCCTGACTTCGAACACCTCGTCCATCTCGATCACCCGGCTGGCGGCCCTGACCTCCCGGCCGGCCAAGTTCATGGGCATGCACTTCATGAACCCGGTGCCGCTGATGACCCTCGTCGAGCTGATCAAGGGAATCGCCACGGCTCCCGAAACGTTCGCCGTGGTCAAGGGGCTGGCCGAGAAGATGGGGAAGGTCCCGGTCGAGGCCAACGATTACCCGGGATTCATCGCCAACCGCATCCTGATGCCGATGATCAACGAGGCCGTCTATGCCCTGATGGAGGGCGTCGGCTCGGTCGAGGCCATCGACACGGTCATGAAGCTGGGGATGAACCATCCGATGGGACCCCTGGCGCTGGCCGACCTCATCGGCAACGACGTCTGCCTCTATATCATGGAGGTCCTCTACGAGGGCTTCAAGGACTCGAAGTACCGGCCCTGCCCGCTGCTCAAGAAATACGTGGACGCCGGCTACCTTGGCCGCAAGTCCGGCCGCGGCTTTTACGATTACCAGGCGAAATAGAAAATTATAGGGACGGTCCTATTTATTTGAAAAAACAGGACCGTCCCCGTTTTTTCATGCTACAATAGGGGAAGCCAATTGACCCGGTTTCTGATAGAATCCGACCCCGGCAGGCGTCTCTTATAGTGAGGAGGAAAACGATGGACAAGCAGAAAAACGAGGATTTGGAGCAGAAACAGGCTTCACGGTCGAAGGCCATCGAGGCGGCCGTCTCCCAGATCGAGAAGCAGTTCGGGAAAGGCTCGGTCATGAAACTCGGCCAGAAAGAAGCGGCCATCAAGGTAGCGGCCATTCCCACGGGATCCATCGCCTTCGATCTGGCCCTGGGGATCGGAGGATTTCCGCGTGGCCGCGTCGTCGAGGTCTTTGGGCCGGAGGCCACCGGCAAGACCACTCTGGCCATCCACGTTATCGCAGAGGCCCAGAAGCAAGGCGGCCAGGCGGCTTTCATCGATGCCGAGCATGCTCTGGACCCTGTCTACGCCGGCAGCATCGGTGTCGATGTGGATAACCTCCTGATCTCTCAGCCGGATTACGGCGAGCAGGCCCTTGAGATCGCCGAGGTCCTGGTCCGGAGCGGAGCGGTGGACGTCATCGTCGTCGACTCCGTCGCCGCCCTCGTTCCCAAGGCCGAGCTCGAAGGGGAGATGGGGGACGCCCACATGGGTCTCCAGGCCAGGCTGATGTCCCAGGCTCTGCGCAAGCTGACGGCCATCGTCGCCCGCTCCAAGACGTGCTTCATCTTCGTCAACCAGATCAGAGAGAAGATTGGAGTTTTCCTGGGCAGCCCGGAAACGACGACCGGCGGCCGGGCCCTCAAGTTCTATTCCTCGATGCGGATCGATGTCCGCCGGATCACCTCTCTCAAAGACGGCGACTCGGTCATCGGCAACCGGGTCAGGGTGAAGATCGTCAAGAACAAAATGGCACCGCCCTTCCGGAATGCCGAGTTCGATATCATCTTTGGCCATGGGATCTCCAGGGAAGGCGACCTCGTCGACTGCGGTGTGGAGTTCGGCCTGGTCGAGAAGAGCGGCACCTGGTATTCTTACAACGGCGAGAGAATCGGGCAGGGCCGGGAGAACGTCAAAAAGCTGCTCAAAGAGAATCAAGAACTGGCGGCGGGTCTGGAGCGCGAGATCCGCAAGAAAGTCGGCCTTCTCCACGAAGAGGAAGATGAAAAGAGGGAGGCCAAGAAATAAAATGCTGCGGCGGCGGGATTTTTTGGCATTCACAGGTTGGGTGGGGGCGGTCTTGTTCGCCCGCACCGCTTATCCATCACGGAAAAAAATCGGACAGGAGGAAAAGACAATGGCTTACACGGCGAAAGATTATTCTAAACTCATTGGGATGGCGGGTTTCAGCGAAGTCCTGCTCAAGAACCATTTCACCCTCTACCAGGGTTACGTGGCCAACACCAATAAGGTCCTTGATGCCCTGGCCGCGATGCTCAAAGAGGGCAAGACCGGAACACCTGAATTCGGAGAGCTGAAGCGGCGGCTGGGCTGGGAATTCAACGGCATGAGGCTCCATGAGTACTATTTTGAGAACCTGGGCGGGAAAGAGGCCCTCGACACGAACGGTCCTCTCGCCAAGAAGTTCGTCGAGAGCTTCGGCAGTGTGGAGGCCTGGGAGAAGGATTTCCGGGCTGTGGGCGGCATGCGGGGCATCGGCTGGGTTGTCCTCTACCGGGATCCGTCCGGGGGGCTGATCAATTTCTGGATCAACGAGCACGATGCGGGCCATCCGGCCGGCTGCCAACCGATCCTGATCATGGACGTCTTTGAGCACGCCTTCATGGTCGACTACGGCCTGAAGAAGGCGGACTACATCGAGGCGTTCTTCAAGAATATCGACTGGAAGGCCGCCGCGGCGAGGCTGCGCTAAGACCTTTCGATGATCCAGAGAGAGCGTATCCGGCCGCTCAACAACGAGACCGAGAAGAGCCGCGATTACGTTCTTTACTGGATGCAGACCTCCCAGCGGGCGGAATACAACCACGCCCTCGAGTACGCGTCCGGGGAGGCGAACTCACGGGGAAAGCCGCTCGTCGTCTTTTTCGGCCTGACGGAGGCTTTCCCGGAGGCCAATGAGCGTCACTATGCCTTCATGCTGGAGGGATTGCGGGAGACCGGCCGGGCGCTCGAGGAGAGGGGAATCCGCTTCGTCATCCGGCGGCAGGCGCCCGACGAGGGCGCCATCCGGATGGCCAAACGGGCCGACCTGGCCGTCGTCGACCGCGGTTATTTAAGGATCGAACGCCGCTGGCGGGGCGAGGTCGCACGCAAGATCGATTGCCCCCTTGTCCAAGTCGAAACGAACATCATCGTGCCCCTGGAACAGGCTTCTCCGAAGGAGGAATATGCCGCCCGGACGATCCGGCCGCGGATCAAGAAGCAGCTCGAGAAATACCGCGTTCCGCTAAAAGAGACCCCGCTTAAAAAGGACGCGGGGAAGCTGGCATTCAAGACTCTCGGCCTGGAGGACCTGGACGGGCTGCTGGCTCGTCTTCCTCTCGACCGGGGCGCCGGCCGCGTCGGGACATATGTCGGGGGGACGAGCGAAGCCAAGAGGCGGCTCCGGGAGTTCATCGACCGGAAGCTGGCCTTTTACGCGGAGAAGCGAAACGATCCCAACGAGGATGCCGTCTCGGGGATGAGCCCCTACCTTCATTTCGGCCAGATCTCGCCGCTTCACATTGCGCTTGAGGTGTGCCGGTCGGGGAAACGCGCCGTCGAAGCGTACCTGGAGGAGCTCATCGTCCGGCGCGAGCTGAGCATGAACTTCGTGTATTATAATCAGCAGTACGACCGCTTCGAAGGCCTGCCGGATTGGGCGCGGAAGACCCTGAAAGAGCATGAG
>JAFGAV010000105.1 GCA_016933515.1 Candidatus Aminicenantota bacterium | reverse complement strand
GCGGCGTCCCAGACGCCCAGGCCGTTATCCGAGACGAGGATTTCATCGCGGGGCGTAAAGCCGACAACGGCCGTCTCTCCCAAATCGGCGGCCTTTTTCCTTTTTTTGACTTCCCACACCGTATAGCCTGAACTCATGGATATCTGCACTTGGCCGGTTCTGGGATTGAAGGATCCTTCAAGGCCTTCACAGGCCAGGTGGCTGCCGCTTGCCGAAAACATGATGCGCCAGGGGATGTATTTCGAAATGACGATTTTCCCGGCCATGTTCGGCTTCAGGGCGGATTTTTCGCCCCGGTTCTCAGCCGGGACCAGCGGCTGGGTTGAGGCGATAAGAAAACAAAAAACGAGAAGAAACAAGAAACCCTTTTTCATTGAATCCCTCCCTTAAAATATATTCGTCTTTTCGCCCTTCCGATAAATATAATGATTTGGACGGGCCAAAAGTCGTTTCCAAAAAATGCCTGGCCGATGCTCTTCAATCTATAACCTTGATTCTCATGGCGAATATTCAAACTCGGTGCTAATGAGCATTCTTGGGTGTAAGTCTCCGGCGCGATAAAACAACGACACGATGAAAGAGGCGCAAAACAAATTGCGGACGGCGAAAAAAACACAAGATACCGCTGTTTTTGATGACACTGTCTGTCTATAGGAAAAATATAATATTACATTTTCGTATAAATACAATAGTGCGCATCCTTGAGATAGAAGATTGCGCCGCATCGGCCGGGGGAATTCAACGGCGGGAAGAAAAGACTCCCCGGGCACAGCCGGCCAAGAAAAGCGGCTGTGCCTGGGTTTGCGGGGATCGGATTTCAAGACTGGCGAGGTTCTTTGCCTTCCTCGGCTTCTTTGCGCTTGAGGAACGATTCGAAGGCCGCCTGTCCTTCCTCTTCCCAGTAGCGGCGGAAGTCTCTCCATTTGCGGCCGTTCCCCGGGGCGGGGACATCGTCCCGGCCCGCCTCGCCGCTGTTGACGAATTTCTTGAACCGCAGATGAAAGTGCCTGTCCTCCCGGCGGCCGTGGCCGAAGGCCCCGAAAAGAATTTTGGCCAGGAGGACGAGCCCGAATGCCTGACAGAAGGTGATGGCCCGTTCAAACAGGCTGACGGCGACATCCTGGACGATATCCTCGGCTTCCTCCCGGGAAGCGTCGTCGATGCGGCGCCGGACTTAGGCGACCAGAGCTTTGTGCTCCCTTTCCAGGTAACTCGTCAGCTTGCTCACTCGGATTCCGTTCCTTTGACTCGTTCCGTCCTTACTCTTAAGACGCGGAAACATCCCATTTATTGCCGCGGACACGTCTCCCGGATAACATACCCGCTTTTCCCGCTAATTGCCTTGACAGAACCGGAGGGCGGACATATGATTTTTTCTCTTGTCGGGAACTCGGAATCCAGAATAGTCCCTTATGTCAAGAAAGGAGACGACCGCATGTCGAAAATCGAACGTCGTGAATTCCTCAAGCTGGCCGGGACGGGAGTGGGGGCCGTCGTGACCACGGGCCTGTTCCCTGGCCGGTTGATCCCTGCCGGGCCGCAGGCCGCGTCGGCCGGCGCCTTCACCGACCGCTTCGGCGTGACCAGGGAGGACATGGCCAAAGTCCTCGGGACCGCCCTCTCCAAGGGCGGCGAGTTCGCTGACCTGTTCTTCGAGCACAAAGTGGCGATGAACGTCGTCATGGAGAACGACATCATCCGCCAGTCCTCGGAAAACGTCATCCGCGGGGTCGGGATCCGCGTCATCAAGGGCCGCCAGACGGGATTCGGCTACACGAGCGTCTTCACCCCGGAGAGCATGAAGCAGGCCGCCCTGACCGCCGCGGCCATCGCCTCCTCGGGCGGCGCGGCGAAGCTCCATGCGCTCCGCGAAGTCAAGCCCGACAAGCAGGTCTATATGCTGGACAAGCCGTTCGCCGATGCGCCTCTCGACGAGAGAATCGCCCTGGTCAAGGAGGCCTACGCCGCCGCCCTGGCCTACGACAAGCGGATCGTCAAGGCCGTCATCAATTTCGTGGACGAGATTCAGTACGTGACGATCGCCAACTCGGAAGGGCTGCTCATCTCCGACGCCCGGCCCCAGGTCCGCCTGTACGCTACGGCCACGGCCCAGGAGGGCAAGGTCCGCAACACCGGCAACGGAAGCGCCGGGGGCCGGGTGGACGTCTCGTTCTTCCGCGTGCCGGGCAAGACGCCCAAAGACGTGGGCGAGCGGGCCGGATGGGAGGCGGTGACGCTCCTCGACGCCGTGGATCCCAAGGCCGGCGACCAGCCCGTCGTGCTGGGCAGCCGCCAGTCGGGAGTCATGATCCACGAAGCCGTCGGCCACCCGTTTGAGGCCGAGGGCGTCTGGCAAAAAACCTCGATTTTCTGGGACCGCATGGGCCAGATGATCGCCAGTCCCTGCGTCACGATCTACGAGGACCCCACCATCCCTCATCTGCGGGGCAGCATGAACATCGACGACGAGGGCACATCGACGCGCAAGGTCATGATGATCGAGAAGGGCAGGCTCGTCGGGTTCCTCCACGACAAGCTCTCTTCCCGCATCCTGGGCGTCGAGCCCAACGGCCACGGCCGCCGCGAGTCCTATCGCGTCGTCCCGATCTGCCGCATGAACAACACCATGCTCGAGCGCGGCGAGGCCTCGCCCGAGGACGTCATCAAATCCGTCAAGCGCGGGTTCTACGCCGACACCTATCAGGGCGGCATGGTCGAGGACACGGGCAAATTCACGTTCTCCGTCAACCTCGGCTTCCTCATCGAGGACGGGAAGCTCACCCGGCCGGTGAAGAACGCCACCCTGATCGGCACGAACGTCCAGGTCCTGAAGAACATCGAGCTCATCGCGAACGATATGGATTATTTCCTCGGCACGTGCGGCAAGGAGGGGCAGAGCGCCCCTGTGACCGCCGGGACGCCGACCTTCAAGCTGAGCCAGATGACCGTGGGAGGCCGCGCATGAACGCCAAGACGAACAACAACTTGATGGGTTTGGCCGAGAAGCTCGTGGCTTACGGCCGGAGCAAGGGCGCCTCGGAAGTCGAGGTCAGCATCCAGGAGACCTCGCGGTTCAGCGTCAATGTCCGGGAGCAGAACGTCGAGCGCCTGACCGAGGCCGGCAATTTGGACCTGGGAATGAGGGTTTTCGTCGACGGAAAGCTCGCCACGGCCGGCTCGCAGGACATGTCCGAAGAGACGCTCAAGCGGCTCACGGACAACGCCATCGCCCGGGCGCGATTGGGCGGAGCCGATCCGTTCGCCGGTCTGCCCGAGCGCGAGGACGTGCGGGTCAAGGCCGGAGATCTCAAGATTTTTGACCCGGCGATTCTGGAACTTTCGCCCGAATCCAAGATCGAGGCGGCCAAGAAGACCGAAGCCCTCGGTCTGGCCGACAAGCGCATCAAGGTCTCGACGGGCGCGACATACAATTCCGTGATCGCCAGTTTCACCCTCGCCAATTCCAAGGGATTTGCGGGTTCGTACAAAAAAACCTATGTCGTCTGCGGCGCGGGCTTTCAGGCCGGCGAAGGGGACAATCTCCTCCAGGACGGCTGGTACGAGGTTTCGACCTCCGCCGCCAAGCTGCCGCCGCCCGAGGCGATCGCCAAGAAGGCCGTGGAGCGGGTGACGCGTCTCATCGGCGCGCGCAAGGTCGAGAGCCAAAACGTGCCGGTCGTCTTCGAGGCGCCGGTGACGGGAAGCTTGCTGCTCGGGTTCCTGGCCCAATGCCTCTCCGGGCCGACGCTCGACCGCCGCCAGTCGTTCCTGCTGGACAAGCTCGGCCAGAAGATCGGGAGCGGCCTCATCACCATTTACGACGACGGGCTGCTTCCGGGCGGGCAGGGCACGTCGCCTTTCGACGCCGAGGGCGTCCCGGCGCGCAAAACGCTCGTTATGGAGGCCGGCGTGCTCAAGAGCTACCTGCTCAACACCTACTACGGCCGCAAGCTCAAGATGGCCTCCACGGGGAACGCCGGAGGGCTGAACAACTTCCATATGGCCAACGGGGCGACCAAGGCCGCGGACATCGTCAAATCCGTGGACAAGGGGCTGCTCCTGACGGGGACGATCGGTTTCGGCCGCGTCCCGACGACGGGCGACATCTCCACGGGCGCCTTCGGGCTGTGGATCGAGAAGGGCGAGCCCGTCTTTCCCGTGGCCGAGATCACAATTTCGGGCAATCTGGCCGACGTCCTCAAGGGCATCGAGATGGTCGGCGACGACCTCGATCCCAACGACACGGTCTCCGGCCCGACGGTCAAGACGGCCGTGATGTCGATCGGGGGCAAGGGCGAAGCGAAATAGCCGGCATCGATTCCTCGAGCGCTTAATCTTTTAATCGGCAATCCCTGCCGCGCGTCCGCCCGCCTCCTAAGCCCGAAGGGGAGGGGGAACGCCGTGTTGTTTTTTTCTGAAGTCCCGACCGTCCTTGACATCGCCGTACGGCCATGCCTGGACGTTCCGGTTGCGGCCGGGGCGACTAAAGCTTCCGCGTTCTTCCTTGTTGTCGGCGGTTTTCTCGCCCTGAAAGAATATGGAGTCTTCCTTGTATCGGCGTCTATAGATCCTCCGCGGAAGAAATCAGGCGCCTGAACAACGGACAGGCTTGCCTTCTCAAACATTTATTGACATCTCCAATATTTGTTTTATATGCTCCCTCATAAGGGAAGGGGGGATTAAAATGAATCAAAAGTCCTTAAGGGTGTGGATCTTTCTTCCTGCGGTCGTGTTTTTGGCGTCGGCCTGCGCCGTTGACATCAATTACAAGCTCAATCCCCAAGTGGCGCCGAAATCTCCGCGGCCCCTGCCGTTGAGAGTCCAGGTATTCAATTTTTCTGACGTCCGCCCGGCTTCGGAGCGCGAAAAAGAAGCCAGGAAGAAGGAGGGTTTCAAGGACCTCGGTGACTACACATATGACCGGATTTTTCGGGGTGAAGTCGCCGGAGAAATCACCAGGGCTCTTGTCAGCCATTTGGAGTATGCCGGAGTATTCGAGAAAGTCTGGCAAGCCCCGGTTTCTCAGGGGCCGCCGGATGAGCATGAGCTCGGCCTGTTGGCCCAGAGAGGAGTGTCGACCGTCATGACCGGAGAGGTCGAGCATTTCTACGGCTACCTGGACGAAAATTTCATGCGGCAGATTCTCTATCTTGCGATCTTGGACGTCTTATACATCGGTCTGACGTTGGATGCCATGCATCGGGATTTTGACAGAGCAACGCTTGCCGGACTCAACGACGTCGGCCTGAAATGGTCGCTTCGCTAAAACAGCTTTACCGCCCTAGCTTGTATTGCCAGCATGGTTCTGGATTCCTTTCATCCGAGAAAGATCGAATTCCGAGTTCTTCTCAAAGCCCGGCTGACCGATACCTCATCCCGCAAAGTCCTGTGGGAGGACCGTTTCGAGGTCCAGGCCGAGGTCGTCCGACGCAAGAAGCATCCCTACGAGAATATTGCGCGAATCGTCCTGGATTCTCTTCGGGAGGCGGTCAATGGCATGGTTTCCGCTCTGTCGCAGGACGTCATGCTCGAGGAGGCCTCTTAGACCTGTCCTTGCTTTGAGCCCGGGTTTCTCTAGCGGCGCCTTTCGCGCAGTTTCTCCAGCCAGTCCTTGATCGAATCGAGCCGCTCCAAAAAGCGCTCTCTCATATCGCTTCGGAACCGCTCCCGGAGATCCTCCTTGATCCCTTCCAGGTCGAAACTTCGGGCCAGGTCCGAATTCCAGAACTTGTCGTAGGCGGCGGAGACGATGAAATCCTTCAATCCCTCAAGGTCGCGGATTTCGAGGACTTGGAGCAGCGAGGGGGCCTGGAACAGAATGGGAATGTCCGTTCCCAGGAGAGGGGTGGGCAGATCCGAATCCCCGTCGATCAGGCTCAGTCGGAAACCGTCGTTGTTCAGGTTGAAATCGGAGGACTCGCTTCGAAGCCGGGCATGGACGCTGGAGACTGTCTCCGGGTCAAATGGAAAAGTCAGGCTGATCTTCTGCGCCTGGCCGGCTTCGACCGTATCCAGGCCGGCCTCGGCGAGCTTGTCGGCGCGCTCATTGAAGCCGGCGACGGACGGGTCGGAGCGGAAAAGCATAAGACGGACATTCTCGGCGGCCGTTTCGCCCAGGTTGTGGACGTCGAAATCCAGCCTTATCTTTTCGCCTTTCCTCAGCGCGCCGCCGGGGATATCGAGGTTGTTGGCCGAGAGACAAAGATCCGCCCGGCCGTGATTGACATCGGCGGAATATTTTCCGGCGAGCTTGTCGGCTTCCTCTTGGTCGGACGCAAAGACCGGGATTTGGGTCAAGCCCCGTTTGACGATAAGGCGGTAGGATTTCAGGAGGATGTTGTCCGCGGAGTTGATGCCGGGGGCGGTGATTTCAATCTCGTTGTCCAGGATTTCGTCCGCGGTGCACAAAATGAGGTCCCTCGGGATGTCGAAGAGATAGATCCCCTCGGGGACCGTGTCCAGGATCTCTCCGACTTTTTTCCCGTTCAGACGGACGAACGTATCGAAAGGCTTGTAGTCGCCTCGAGGCCAGCTCAGGGAGAAATGGAGCTCGAGGACCGCCTTCTCCACCCAGGGGCT